>CAJMEC010000047.1 GCA_905212345.1 uncultured Sutterella sp.
CTGCCAATTAATCAGATTAGAAACAAAGGCGTCAGCCTTGGCAGCCGGAATCAAAATAGAACCCTGGTGCGCGGCAACGACCACCGGTCGGTTAAAGCTCGGATTCAGTAGTCTGAATTCCTGTAAATCTGTTTCGGCTAATTGAGCGGCCGTTTCCAAATCAAGATCCCGATTTTTATTGACACGCACAAAGTATGGTTCATTGGCGATGGCGGGTAACTTTAACCCATACCGCTCGGGTTCTTGGATAAGTTTTTTAATGGCTAGGAGCTTGGGCACGTAGCGAGAGGTTTCGGCCGGAAGAGGCAAACTCATAAAATCGGTGGGTTTGCCTTTGGCTTTGTTGGCGGCAACGGCTCGGCGGATATAACCTTCGCCGCAATTGTAAGCGGCGAGGGCCAAGTGCCAATCTTCAAATTGATTGTGAAGGTATTGCAGGTAGTCAAGTGCCGCGCGTGTACTTTCAACAATATCGAGTCTGTCGTCTCGCCAGCTCGATTGTCTTAAATCAAAAATATCGCCCGTTGAAGGAAGAAATTGCCAAAGTCCAGCCGCTTTGGAGCGTGAAAGCGCTTCGGGTTGAAACGCACTTTCTACAAATGGCAAAAGAGCCAGCTCTGTCGGCATCGCCCTTTTCTGAGTTTCCGAGACAATAAAATACAAATACATCCGGGCGCGGAAAGCCATTTGCTCGGTATAGGGGAGCGCTTTGGTATAGCGCTCAAGCTCTTTATTGACAACCGCCTCGGGCAAGTCTGACAAACCAAAGCCGCGGCGGATGGTTACCCAAATGGTGTCATCGGGATTGACTCTTGTACGTTGTGCCTCACGTAATTCAACAGAACGTACAAATTCGTCGTTTTCAATAGTAATGTCACCCAGCAAATCCACAAAATCGGAAGCCGCGGCGCTCAGAGAACATCCGAGCCCCGTTATGATTACGGCCAGGTGCTTGAAAGCGATCAAAGAAAACCTCTTACTCTTCTTCTGTCGCTTCAGGATTTTGTCCCGAAACGATGGCTCGCAACCCGTCAGCGTCAATGATGTGAACGTGCTTTTGGTTCACTTCAATGAGTTTATCGTGCGAGAAGCGTGACAAAACGCGGCTGACCGTTTCCAATTTGAGTCCGAGATAAGAGCCGATTTCGGCACGTGTCATACGGAGCACAAATTCCGTTCGGGAGTAACCGCGGGATTCAAAACGTTGAGAGAGGTTTAAAAGAAAAGCCGCGAGTCGTTCTTCGGCGTGCATAGATCCCAAAAGGAGCATAAGGCCGTGTTGACGAACGATTTCACGGGAAAGCACTTTTTGAAAGTGCAGATTGTAATCTTCAATTTCGCTGCAGGCTGCAAGAATTCTTTCGTACGGGATGACACAGACTTCGGTATCTTCCAAAGCGATGACATCACACGAATGCACTTCATTGGCGATGCCGTCTAAACCGATCAATTCTCCAGACATGTGGAAATTGGTTACCTGTTCTCTGCCGTCGCTACTCATCACTGAACTTTTTAAAAAGCCCAGACGGATAGCGTAAATAGCTTCAAAACGGTCACCGGCCCGAAACAGTGGCTCACCTCTATGAATACGCTTGCGTGAAGCGATCAGATCTTCCAAGCGGTCAATGTCACGCAACGACAATCCGAGGGGAACACAGCGCTCCCGAAGATTACAGTGAGAACAATTGACCCTGAGAGAGGGCACGGATGAAAGATTCGGAGACAAAGTCGACATGAAATGCCAATCAAAAATGTTTTTAACACCCGCAGACAGTGACTGGACAATGGGACGGCCGCTTTCAGCTTGCGGTAATAATTCCTGTGCACAATGTCAGCAATGTCACTGCTGTCATTTTTACTTTTGACTTTCGTCAAAATCAGATTGTGAAATGATAACAGAACTTTAACTTAAATCAAATTGGTGAACTTTAGGTGTTATCCCATGTTGACTGATCCGAATTTGACTGGCGTTGAATTGCCGTCCATTGAGTTGTTGCAAAAGTTTGATGTTCCGGCTCCTCGCTACACGTCTTACCCGACCGCAGACCGTTTTAACAAAAACTTTACAGCGGATGATTACGAGGAAGCTTTAACCAATCGTGAAACGGATAAACCGCTTTCCCTGTACGTTCACATTCCTTTTTGCAATGACATTTGCTTTTATTGCGGCTGCAACAAGCAAGTAACGCGTGATCACAGCAAAAGTGCCGAGTACTTGGATGTGCTCGACAAAGAAATTGAATTAGTCAAGGGAAAAATCAGCGGCAAGACAACGGTTAGCCAACTTCACTTTGGAGGAGGCTCGCCCACGTTTCTCAATAATGAGGAGATTGAACGGGTGATGGATTTGATCACCAGTCGTTTCCCGTTGGAACAAGGAGGGGAATTCTCTATTGAGGTTGATCCCAGAACTTGCCCGCCAGAGAAGGTTCAGACTCTCGCTAAAGTAGGTTTGAACCGTATGAGCTGCGGGGTGCAAGATTTTAATCCGGAGGTGCAAAAGGCCGTCAATCGCATTCAACCCTTTGAAATGACTCGCGATACGATGCAAGCTGCGCGGGAAGCGGGCTTTCATTCCATCAACATGGATTTGATTTACGGGTTACCGAAGCAGACGAGAAAAAGTTTTGAAAAAACGCTTGATCAAGTGTTGGAACTTTCGCCGGACCGGATCGCGCTTTATCACTATGCCCACCTGCCGAACCACTTTCCGCCCCAACGTCGCATCCTGGATGCCGATTTGCCGGGTACGGTTGAAAAAGTTCACATAATGATGGATGCCATCACACGACTGACGCAAAATGGTTATCGTTACATCGGGATGGACCACTTCGCCAAAGTAACTGATGAATTAGCTATCGCCCAGCAGCAAGGCAAGTTGCAACGTAATTTCCAAGGCTATTCAACTCGTCCCGACTGTGACATGGTGGCTTTGGGTGTCTCAGCTATTAGCAATGTACATCATTGCTACGCCTGCAATCCTCGTGAATTGCCGGCATATTATGAAGCTATTCGTTCCGGACGTTTAGCGACAAACCGCGGCTATAAATTAAGTGTTGAGGACCAACTTCGACACGCGGTCATTATGACCATCATGTGCCAATTTAGGATCGTTAAGGCAGAAATTGAAGCTCGCTTTGGGATTAATTTTGATGAAACGTTCGCCTACGAGCTCAGGAAATTACAAAACTATCAAAAGGTCGGTTTTGTTGAACTAACAACGGATGAAATTGTTGTAAGTCCTAAGGGTAAAATTTTGGTCAGAGCCGTCGCTATGCAATTTGACCGTTATCTACGTGAGTCCGATCGAGCAGGTGGTTATTCGAAAATTGCTTAAAACGCACAAAGGCTACTTTTTATCAAAGAGTAGCCAATCCGTTAAAGTGTCTTAATCAACGTGCGAGAGGTCGAAAGGTTATTAAGCTTTCGCCCCATGATAAATGCCCAGTTAGCCGCTGGGCATTGCCGTTTATATACTGTGCTTCTGTGTCCACGCTGTAATTTTTAAGCGCGCTGGAATTGAACAATTTCGCAGAGACGAATTAAGCAAAATTTTCTTTTGTGACAGTTAAGATTTCATCAAAAATATTCTTATAGGTTTTTTTTATCGATTTCAGTTCAGATGAACTCGGCTGGATAATCTCACTAATGAGGTAATTGATTAAAAGCCTGATTTAGATCTTCAATCAGATCATGCGGATTTTCTAAGCCAACCGCAAGTCGAACCATTCTCTCAAACGGCATAGGTGTCCTATTCCGAGTTCCATAGCTTTGAATCAGAAGACTTTCGAATCCGCCCCACGAGTAACCTCGACCAAAAATTTTGAGAGCATCAATCATAGGGGCAAGTTGATTGGCGTAACGCTCCTTAAATACAACACCGAAAAGTGAAGTTGCTCCGCTGAAGTCTCGCTTCCAGATCGGGTACGATGGATCAGTAGGCAGTGCAGGCCACAAAACACGTTCAACCTCTGGTCTTTGTAAAAGCCAGTCAATAATTTGTTTTGTGCTCTGAGCGGCCGCTTTAACACGAACCGCCATGGAGTGAAGCCCTCTGTAAGCCAGATAAATGTCATCGCAACTGGTTGTTTGTCCGGTTTGCACAAAAGTACGATAGGCTCGGGGCCATGTTTTAGCATTGCAGATGACAACACCCATTGTCAGGTCGGAGTGACCGCCAATGTATTTGGTTGCCGCGTGAATCACAACGTCAACGCCAACGTCGAGAGGTTTAAAGAAAAGAGGGGTCGCCCAGGTGTTATCAATGACACTTATGACTCCTTTTTCCTGACAGGCTTTGGCAATGGCGGGCACATCGGGCATTTCAAACGTATGAGAGCCCGGCGTTTCCAGCATAACAAGGGTTGTATTGGCCTTAAAAAGTGAAACAATGTTGGCGCCGATAGAAGGCGCGAAAAATTCAACCTCTACCCCCATTCGACGCAATATTTCTTCTGCAAACTCTCGAGTTGGGCCATAAATGGTGTCGATTAAAAGCGCATGATCGCCGGCCTTTAAAAAGGCAAGAAGTGGAATGGTGCAAGCTGCAAGCCCGGAGGGGAAGGCCCAGGCACCGACGGCTTTTTTACCTTCAAGAGCGCAAAGCGCTTTGTAGAAAGCATGGTGAGTCGGTGTGCCGTATGTTCCATAAGGAATTTTGTCCTCAATCATGTCCCGTTCGTGCATGGCACGACTCATCATGTCTTCGGCAGATTTATGCAACACCGTCGATGCACGAATAACCGGTGGATTAACAAAATCGTAATCATCGGAAATATGCCGACCGGCATGGACCAAAAGAGTCTCTTCCCGCATCAGATAAACTCCTTGTAATAAATCAACTTATCGGCGATCAGTTTCTCGACGATCTGGGCGGTGTTCTTTTTTGGGACGAGGCGGTTTTTTATCTTTATTGGCTTTGGGAGGACGTTTCTTTTCATCCCGATCCTTGCGCTTTTTGTTTTCGTCCTTGTCGCGCGAAGCTTTTCCATAGCGCTCTTTTCGCCAATCGCGTCCGGATTTCTCTTCTTTATAGCGCCACTCTAATTCCTTGCGCCATTCGTCGCGCGTGTAGCGTTTGTTGTTTTCACGATCGTAGTAGTACTTTCCGTCCCAACGGCCATCCTTATCGTGACGTTCCATGAAGTCTTTCATCGCCTTGTCTTTGACACTGGAGAGAAAGTCGCCAAGCGGACTTTTTTCTTCGGCAAAAGCCTTGGAACCAAGAAAAGCTAAACCTAAAGCGGAAGCTATAAATAATCGTCTACTAACGCTCATATTGACCTCCTTTGGTTAAGTTTCTCCTTAGTAATATCATAGGCTTGAAATACAAAAAGACTGTTTGAAATTGTTGCCAAAAAGATTATTTCTCTTTTTCTAATGTCCTCACCTAGTGTGAGGATTCGGAGATATTGTCCCCAGCTAGTACAAAAATGACTAGAATTAGCAAATTCACTCCTAAGATTTGAAAAAAGCTTGGGAAAACCGTTTTTTATGAAAAGAGACTGATTATGAAGACTTCGCAAATTCGCGAGACCTTTTTGAAGTTCTACGAAAGCAAAGGTCATACGATTGTGCATTCAAGCCCTGTGGTGCCGGGCAATGATCCGACACTGTTGTTTACCAACGCGGGGATGAATCAATTTAAGGACGTGTTCTTAGGCTTTGACAAGCGTCCCTACACCCGCGCAACGACCGCTCAAAAGTGTATCCGCGCAGGCGGCAAACATAACGATTTGGATAATGTCGGCTATACCGCTCGTCACCACACCTTCTTCGAAATGTTGGGCAACTTCAGTTTCGGTGACTACTTCAAGCACGATGCAATCAAATTTGCTTGGGAGCTCTTGACGCAGCACTTCCATCTTCCGCCCGAAAAATTGTGGGTCACGGTCTACGCTGAAGATGACGAGGCTTATGACATTTGGAATAAAGAAGTGGGAGTGCCAGCTGAACGTATTGTTCGCATTGGCGACAATAAGGGCGCTCGCTATATGTCAGACAATTTCTGGATGATGGGTGACACCGGTCCTTGCGGTCCTTGTTCGGAAATTTTCTATGACCACGGTGAAGAAGTCCAAGGTGGCCCTCCGGGAAGCCCTGACGAAGACGGCGACCGTTATATCGAAATTTGGAACCTTGTGTTCATGCAATTTAACCGTGATGAAAACGGTGTGATGCACAAACTTCCGAAGCCTTCTGTTGATACCGGTATGGGTCTTGAACGTATCGCTGCTGTGTTGCAGCACGTTCACAGCAACTATGAAATTGACCTCTTTAAGAATTTACTGACAGCGGTAAAGAAAGCTGTTGAAGAAGCCGGCGCGACCGATGTGGATCCCGAAAGTCCCTCTTTGAAGGTGATCGCTGACCACATTCGCGCCTGCACGTTCTCTGTCGCTGATGGTATTTTGCCGGGCAACGAAGGTCGCGCTTACGTGCTTCGCCGTATTTGCCGTCGTGCCATTCGTCACGGCTATAAGCTTGGTGCGCGCAAACCCTTCTTTGCCGGTTTGGTGAATGCCGTGGTCGCAGAAATGGGTGAAGCCTATCCTGAAATCAAGAATCCGAAAATCAAGACGATTCTTGCTAAAGAAGAAGAACGTTTTGCCCAGACACTCTCGCAAGGTATGCAAATGCTCGAAGAAGCCATTGCTGAGACGAAGAACGGCGTTTTGGATGGTCAGGTTGCCTTTAAGCTCCACGATACCTACGGCTTCCCGGTCGATTTAACGGCTGACGTTTGCCGAGAACGTGATATGACGGTGGACATGGATGGTTTTGACGCCGCCATGCAAGAGCAGCGTGAAAAGGCTCGCGCCAGCGCTAAATTTAAGATGGTAGCTGGCCTTGAATACAATGGTCCGGATACAGCCTTTACCGGTTATACGGAAACCGATGGCAAGGCAGCCAAGGTCATTGCCCTTTACCTTGATGGCGAGCAGGTTGAAGAAGTGCCCGCAGGTGATGACTGTGTTGTGGTTTTGGATTCAACTCCATTTTATGGGGAAAGCGGCGGTCAGGTCGGTGACACCGGTGTAATGAAAAATGACACGACCATTGTTCGTGTGATTGATACGCAAAAGATTAAAGCGAAGGTAACCGGCCATCATGCCCATGTGGAAGAAGGCCACGTGAAAGTGGGCGATGTGTTTGATGTGGCGATTGACGCTGAGCGTCGCGCAAGCATCCGCCGCAACCACTCGGTAGCTCACTTGCTCCAGTACGCGTTGCGTGAAGTATTGGGTGATCACGTTCAACAACGCGGTTCTTGGGTTGGTCCCGATGTGACGCGTTTTGACTTCACTCATACGGAAGCCATGACTGTGGATCAAATCCACGCAGTGGAAGATATCGTCAATCGTGAAATCTTGGCCAATAGTGAAGTCAGCGTTCAGGAAATGCCGATTGAAGAGGCTAAGAAGACAGGCGCGATGATGCTTTTCGGTGAAAAGTATGGCGCGACTGTCCGCGTGGTTAAGATTGGGCCGTCGTGTGAACTTTGCGGTGGCACTCACGTTGACCGCACAGGCGACATCGGTTCCTTCAAGGTCTTGAGTGAATCAGCAATTGCTGCAGGTATTCGCCGTGTGGAAGTGACGACCGGCATGAATGTCGTGGCCTTTACGCGTAAAGAAGAAAACACGATCCGTGAGGTGTGCGCCGCTTTGAAGTCTCCGGTTGATGTGGTGACCGACAAGGCCCATGCTGTTTTTGATACGGTCAAGAGCCTTGAAAAAGAAGTGGCGCGCCTGAAAGAAAAGATTGCCCAAATGACGGCAACAACGTTGGTTTCTTCAGCTAAGGACTTTAATGGCTACAAGCTCCTTGTTACCAAGGTTGAAGGCATTGAAGCCAAGGCTTTACGCTCAATGGCAGAAGGCCTGCGCGATCAATTAGGCGAAGCCATTGTGGTGTTGGCCAGTGTGAACGACGGTAAGGTGCAGATTGTGGCCGGTGTGGCTAAGTCGCTTATTTCTCGTGTGAAGGCTGGTGAATTGGCCGGATTCGTTGCCTCTAAGATGGGAGGCAAAGGTGGTGGAAAACCCGATTTGGCTATGGCAGGCGCTCCCAAGGCAGAAGGCCTGAATGAAGCCTTAGCCTCGGTTGAAGGTTTTCTGCAAGGCAAGTAACCATGCACTTTGACGAGCAAATCGATACAAGGGGCACGAAGTGCCCCATGCCGGTGCTTAAAACAAAAAAGGCTTTGGCCAAGATGCAAACCGGTGAGGTGCTGATGGTTCTGGCTACCGATCCGGCAAGTGTCGCCGATTTAGCCCAATTTGCTTCGCAGACCGGGCACAAAATCCTTTCTCAGGATGAAGTGAACGGTGAGTGGCATCACTTTATCGAGCACAAATAATTGGTTGTGTTTGAAAAAACTCGACGTTGGTTTTGACCTTCGTCGAGTTTTTTCTTTTTAAGAATTATTAATCGGCATTGACATCGCCAAAAATATCAACCCACATGGGCCAGATCGTTCCATAGGCGATGGTAGTCAAGAAAAATGCAATCGGCGTGAGAACAAAGATTGAAAGATCGCCGATACCTAAGGACTCAGTAATAAGAATGACCGCTAAGGCACAAAGCACTGTAAAGCCGAAAATGACAATGAGCAATACCAGGATAGCGAGCCAATTTCTTAAACAGCCGAAGAAGGAATAAAAAATAGCTTTGCCGACAGCCATGTTTTTCCAGGTAACCAACACGGGGGCGAACCAGGTTGCCATCTGTCCCAATGCGTAGATGATAACGGTGACAATTGCAGCTGACCATGGGAAATTAGCATAAACAGAATCCCAATCGAGTCTGCCGTCAACCACTTGCCATTGACTGACCTCATCAACAGCCATAAAAATGTAGAGGTAATTGGCGACTAACAGGAAAGCCGCATAAATCACCCCGACTCTCATTAATCGGGCGCGTTTGAACGGATCCTTAAAAAGTTCAACCAAAACACCGTATGACGGTTGTCTGCCTTCGTAGGCCTCTCGTGTACCTTCTATGATGAGCATTGTGCCGAAAGGCATAAAAAAAGCAGCAACAACCAGGCCAAACATTGGCAATGCCCCTAAAACCGACATAGTGAACACGTAGAAAATACAAATGCTCACCATACCGAAAGGGGCCTGACGGATGGCGCTCAGGCCCTGACGGAGCCACTTAATCGGCGAGGAAAAACTCGCAATGTGACCTTGCATGCTTTAGAACCCAAAATTGATGAACTTAGGAGTTCCGAGTGTGTCTTTGCTGTGACCGGGGTTTGCACTGGGGCGGTCAGAGCGGTTTTCAACCGTATAAGGAATTTGTGTGCTGCCGGGCGTCACAACGTATTCTGTGATGCGGTTGTTTTGATCGCGAACTTCTTCAATCTCTGTGCGCTGAGATCGACGGGTGATTTTGCCTTCCTCACGGTCCTTGCGGGCTTTGGCATAGTCAGCATCAGTCGGCGCTAAGTCAGGATTGACCTCATATTGACGGGCTTTTTCTGAAATTTTGTCGTAACTTGTTGCGCGGCGAGGAGCCTTCACCTGGTCTTTGGCCGTTTGAGCATCGGCCTCACTGATTTGGGGCGGTGCGCTAATTGGAGCAGCGATGGCGGAAGACAAAGCCACGGAGCTCATAGTTAAAGCGGCAAGGGCAGAGATTAAAAGTGTTTTTTTCATAACATACTCTCGAATCTTTTTTATTCGGTTTCTATTTTGATTATAGGTGTTGGATTGTACCGAAGGAGAAAAAATTTGAAGTTAATTTGTTTAGTTTGAAAGAAGAAGTACAAAAGAATTGTTCTAATACAAAAATTTCAATTCATGCTTAAGTTATGATCACGAGGATGTTTTTTCCTGACTAACCGATGCGTTCTCTAATCAGTCTTTCGTTTCTTTGTTTTTTCTTAGCCGATGTCAGAGACGGCTTGGGGCCTTTTGTGGGCGTTTATTTGCAGTCATGTGGTTGGAGCGCCGATATGATCGGTTATGTGATGACCGCGGGCGGTTTATTTGCACTTGTGTTTACAACTGCTTTGGGCGCTCTTGCAGACCAGACTCACCGAAAACGTACTTACTTGATTGTTAGCATTATTTTGATCGTATTGGGGTGCGGTTGGTTATTGGTTGATAGTAGTGTTGTCAGCGCGACAACAACGATGATGATTCAGTCCATTGCGGGGGCAGCTATTGCCCCGCTTCTGACTAATATCACATTAGGTTTAGTTTCAGAAGAAAAGTTAGCGATGCGACTAGGTTTAAATGAAGCGTTTAATCACGCAGGAAACATGATCACTGCCCTGCTCGGTGGGCTGATTGGTTATTTGTATGGAATTATTGGAGTCTTTTTCGTGATGAGTGTGATGGGAGTACTAAGTGTTGTTGCAACGCTTAGTATTAATCCTAACGATATCGATTACGATCGGGCTAGGGGAAAAGCTGACTTCGATGATGTCTCTTTTTCTGATGTATTGAAAAATAGATCCATTTTATTGGTGGCTGTAACGCTTTTTCTTTTTCATTTGGGTAATGCTGCCTTACTGCCACTATTGGGGCAATCCGCAGTTGCTCGATTTGGCGCCGATCCTGCTTCCTATACAGCGGCAACAGTTGTGCTTGCGCAAGGCACGATGATAGTAATGGCACTGGTTGCGGCAAAAGTTGCTCAGGAAAGAGGTTATGCGATTTTATTTTTTGCTGCTTTAATTGCGCTCACGGTAAGAGGAGTAATCGCTGGTTTTTGGGATAGCCCTTGGAGCATTATTCCTGTGCAGGCGCTAGATGGTGTAGGTGCCGGCTTTTTAGGGGTGGCAACACCCGGTATTATCGCGGGGCTCTTAAAAGGAACAGGACGCACAAATATGGGATTGGGCTTTGTTTTAACGGTGCAAGGTTTGGGAGCTTCATTGAGTAGTGCTTTCGGAGGACATATTGCTCACTATTTCGGTTACTCTTCAGCATTTTTGGCTTTAGGAGGAGTGGCTTTTGTTGGTTTGATTGTTTTTTCAGTGGCTTCGTCCAAGTTGTCTGAGCGCCGAAAACAGAAAAATTAACTTGAAATTGTCGGGAATTTTCTCGGGCTTTCTCTACAATCAAAACTTATTTGTCTTGTTTTTTCTGCGATTATGAAAACGGTTTTATTGGTTGACGGTTCTAATTTTCTTTATCGAGCTTTCCACGGCTTGCCGGATTTGAGAACTAGTGCGGGCGAACCCACCGGTGCGATCAAGGGTTTTGCCAATATGCTCAAAATGATTCGCTCTATGATAAAACCAGATTACGCAGCTTGTGTTTTTGATGCGCATGGGGGCACCTTTAGAGACAAGATCTACGACCAATATAAAGCTAATCGTCCTCCGATGCCCGATGACTTAGCCTGTCAGGTTGAACCGATTTTTTCAATGGTAAAAGCGCAAGGCTGGCCTTTTTTACAAGTGCCGGGCATTGAAGCCGATGATGTTATCGGAACTTTGGCTAAACAGGCGGAAGCTAAAGGATTCAAGGTATTCATAGCCACGGGCGACAAAGACATGAGTCAGTTAGTGACTGACAACGTGTTTATTCTTAACACCATGACACGCCAGATTTTGGATGTGCAAGGGGTAAAGAACAAGTTTGGTGTTGCGCCGGATCGAATTATTGATTACCTGTCTTTGATGGGGGACACAGTTGATAATGTTCCGGGTATTACAAAGTGCGGTCCAAAGACGGCCGCCAAATGGATCAATGATTTCGGCGGATTGGATGAGATTATCCGTCGAGCCGATGAAGTCAAAGGCAAGGCAGGAGAGTATCTTCGGGAGGGCCTGGCTTTCTTATCTACAGCTCGCGCTTTGGTGACGATTAAGACAGATGCAAATTTATCCGATTATGTTCAAAACTCCGACGTTTGTTCATTGACTTTTAAAGATGAGGATTCTGAGTTTTTAACCAGTTTTTACGCCCGTTGGGAAATGCAGCAAAGTAAAAAGGCCGTTGAAAAACGAATGCCGCCAAAACCAAAATCGGTGGTCGTTGATACGACGGCTGATTTGTTTTCCAGTATTCCTGCTGAACCGGAGGTAAAAACTGTTAGTCGTGAAGAGGTTGAACTGAAGATCATTCATTCAGTCGATGAACTCGAAGCATTAGCTGATCGGTTGCAAAATACCAATGCCATGGTGGCTTTTAGTCTTTTGTGTGATCCCTCGGACGGAATGCATGCGAGAGTAAGCGGCATCGGTTTTTCGTTTGAACAGGAAAATGTTTACGTTTCGCTTGCTGCGAATAAAACGGATGCGGTTGAAGTCAAAGACGTTGTCAATATTTTGGGGCAATGGTTTGCTTGCGATAAGCCAAAGGTGAGTCAGCAATGCAAATACGCTCGTCATGCACTTGCCAATATGGGTATCACGCTTAATTCGCATACAGAAGATGTCACGCTGTTAAGCTACGTGATTGAAGCGCACATGAAGCATGAATTGGCTAATTTAGCGCTGCGCTGGCTCAAAACAGATGTCCCGGCTTTAGAAGATTTAATCGGAAAAGGAGTGAAGCAACTCAAGTGTGAGCAGATTGATACAGAAGCTGCTGCTCAGTTTTGTACGCAAAGAGCCCGCTCCATTGCTCAACTTTTTGTGTTGATGCGCGCAAGGGTGGATGGTGACACCGGACTTAAATCGATTTACGAGACGGTTGAATTGCCCACACAGAATGTTCTTTTTGAGATGGAAAGAAACGGTGTCTTAATTGATTCCATGCGTTTAGGCGCGCAAAGCGACGCGTTGGGTGATGAGATTGTGAAACTGGAGGCAAAGTGCTGGGAGATGGCAGGACAACAATTTAATGTGGCCAGCCCCAAGCAACTGTCTCATATTATTTTCGAAGTTTTGCAGATTCCCGTTCCTCCTAAGACTAAGAAAACAGCGACGGGCGGTTACAGTACTAATGAAGATGTCCTTCAGCAATTGGCTCTTGATTATCCGTTGCCCAAAGCCATTTTGGAATACCGTCGTTTAAGCAAATTAAAGAGTACCTACACGGATAAATTACCGTTGATGATTTTTCCGAAAACCGGTCGTGTTCACACCACATTTGGTCAAACAACTGCCGTGACAGGACGTTTGGCATCAAGTGATCCCAATTTGCAAAATATTCCTGTGCGAACCACAGAAGGCAGACGAGTCCGAGAAGCATTTGTGGCGCCAACGGGAAGCGTCATTGTTTCGGCGGACTATTCTCAGATTGAGTTACGCATCATGGCCTACTTGTCGGCTGACGCGGGTTTACTGGATGCTTTCCACAAGGGATTAGACATCCACCGTGCGACAGCAGCTGAAGTATTTGGAGTCACTCTCGATAAAGTCACGCCAGACCAAAGACGTACAGCTAAGGTGATTAATTTCGGTTTGATTTACGGGATGAGCGCTTTTGGCTTGGCTCAAAATTTAGGAATTGAACCACAGGCGGCAAGAAATTACATTGACCGTTACTTTGCACGTTATCCTGGGGTGAAAGCCTACATGGAGAAAACTCGGGCGTTGGCGCATGAACAGGGATTTGTGCAGACGGCGTTCGGTCGTCGTCTTTGGCTGCCCGATATCGCGAGTTCTCGGGCGCCTGTGCGAGCGGCGGCTGAGCGCGCAGCTATTAATGCACCCATGCAGGGAACGGCGGCGGATTTAATTAAAAAAGCCATGATCGCTGTTCAGGCCTGGATTGAGGAAAAACATCTGAAATCGCTTCTTGTGCTGCAGGTTCACGATGAATTGGTTTTGGAAGTGCCTGAGGATGAGCTTGAGATCGTTAAAGAGGCTTTACCTCGGTTAATGCAGAGTGTGGCGAAGCTATCAGTGCCGCTGATTGCGGAAGTGGGAAGCGGTGACAGTTGGGAATCCGCGCACTGATCAAAAAAAGGGGGTGTTGATAAAGTCGGTAACAACCGACGGAGTTTAACACCCCTTTGTCTT
>CAJMEC010000048.1 GCA_905212345.1 uncultured Sutterella sp.
TTTCGGGATAGTGCTCTTTGCATTTGAGCCAATTTCTTCAAATGTTTTTTCAGCGTGTTGCAAGGCGCAATCTGTATTCCGTCCGAGAGCGTGCAAAACCACGCCACTCCCATATCAATCCCAACTTCATCGCCTTGGTGTACGGGAACTTCTTTTTCGTATTCCGTTTGAATGGAGACGTACCAGCCGTCGGCCTTACGAATAACAGTGATATTTTTCGCTTTACCTTCAATGTATCGGCTGCGTCTGTACTTTACAAAACCGATCCCGGGCAAATAAATTTGCTTGCCGGTTTCATCAATTTTGAATCCTTGCGGATAGCGAAAGGCGTCATTTGCCCCGTACTTTCGATGGAAAACGGGAAAAGCGGTTCTTCCTGAAAAGAAATTGCAATAAGCTCGAGACAGATCCTTCATTGATTGCTGCAGGCACTGGGAATAGCATTCTGAGAGCCACAACATTTCCGGATCTTTTTTCCAATCAGGCAATAAAGCAGAAAGATTCTTATAGGAGGGATGTTTGCCGGTTTTGTTCTCATATTGCTCTTTGGCCCAACTTAACCCTTTGTTGTAGACGAAGCGGCAGCAACCAGCAAAGCGCGACATCAGGCGGGCTTGCCGACCGTTGGGTTTGAGTTTGAAGAGAAAACCTTGGCGGAACAACATGAGACATGATTTTACGGGAATTGAAAGCAATTTTGCTCCAAAATGGCCCCAACATAGCCAATTGACATTGGCGTTCCTTATATCCTCGGCATGAATGCCTGGGCTTTACGGAACTTGCGGTAAATACGGATCAGCAATTCGATAGCGAGATTTTCTTGGAGAAGCTTCATCCAAAATGGGATACTGGCGGTCGATAAGTCGAAACTCTTCAAGTCTTCTAAGGTAAGAGCTGATATTTTCTGGGATGCGATCTTGGATTTCGTTCCATTTCGTATCGCCCGAAGCAATCGCATGCAAAATGTCTTTGTATACACTGAATTTTCGTTGAAATTCGTTTGCCAGATAAAAGTTACCTTCGGCTCTGAGCCAGCCGCCTTCAATGGAGAAAAGAAAGCGTATGGCTTTGGAGGCTGAAAGAGCCTGTTGTTTGCTGAGTAGTTCAACATAGGCTGCTACTCCACCTGTGATCGCATAGACAGTCAGCAGATCTTTGGGGTCAAATTTGCCGACCTCTTCAAGCATGATCTGTTTGAGTACAGACGGTGAAAACGGTATGACTTCGATTCGGCATGATGAGCGCCCGTACATTGGTTGGCTATGATCGCCGAAAATCTGCTCCATGGCAGAAATGATGGATCCGCTCATCACTAAGAGCATTTGGGAGGTGTCTTTTTTTCTATCCCATACGGCTTGTAATTGACTCCAAAAGCCTGGCGAAACTTTGTTGAGTTTTTGGCACTCGTCAATGATGAAAATACAAGGTTTTTCCTTCGACAAGGTCATGGCAAAAGAGAGCACATCAGCAATGGATTTGCAGTTTGGAATAAATTCCGGTTTGTATGTTTGAATCAGAGCGTCAAGCCAAGCGGTTGCGGTTGCCTCTTCGGAACGTTCCTGAATGACAAAAGAAAATACAGGATGGGAGCAATTTTCAAACGCTTAGGCGATTAAAGTCGTTTTTCCTACTCTTCTGCACCCCAGGACGTTGACGAGTTGAGAGCAATGAGAGGAGATGACAATCTCTAAAAAATGTTGTAGTGCTTTAATTTCTTCTTCACGGCCATAAAAACGCATAAGAACCTCGTTCTTAGATACTGCATCTTGAATTAACTTAATTTTCAATTAACTTAATTTGGAATTAAGTAAATTTTTTAACATAACCTCTTGCAAAGCGAAAAAACCTTTGATAATATACGCAACTCGCAACAGGCACGTAGCTCAGTTGGTTAGAGCATCACCTTGACATGGTGGGGGTCGTTGGTTCGAGTCCAATCGTGCCTACCAAAATTTTTGAAAAAGGAATCTGGATTTCAGGTTCCTTTTTCTGTTTCTAGTCTGCGCTTTCCTAATTTGCCCTTAGTTTCGCATGGTTAGCACTTAAGTCCCATTGGGAGTCATAAGTGTTGGAGCGGACATTCAATAGCCCCAAAATGGTGTGATAAAGGTGGTCGTGTGTGACGGGCTTGTGGCTATTTTCTTCAATCACCCGTGTATCAATGGAGTAGTTTTTCTTAAATGGCTCTGAAAACCACATCACCATCGGTACGATTTTTTGTTCGTCTGGTGCGATGTAGTATGGTGCTCCATGAAGGTATAGACCGTTTTCGCCCAAGCTTTCTCCGTGATCAGATAGGTAGATTAAGGCGGTGTTGATATTGTCTCTATTTTTCAGTTTTCGGATTAATTCAGACACAACACGGTCTGTATAGCGAATGCTCGAGTCGTAGGCAGCCCGGATGCTCTCCTTTGAGCAGCTCTTAAAGCTTGGGTCGGTGCATTCTTTGCCGAACACTTTTTCGGACTCGGTGGAACGCTTATAGTAGGCAGGCCCATGGGAGCCCATCATGTGTAAAAACAGCACGGCGTGACGTTGATTTTTTAGGGCGTCAATGGCTTCATCAACTGAACGGGTGAAAACACCGTCCATGCAGGAGCCTGCCCGGCAGTAAAGGGGATCAGGAGTCGGTTTGATAGCGCGAACGCCATCACACGTTCCTTTGCAGCCGGATTGATTGTCGATCCACGTAACAGAAAAGCCCGCGCGGTATAGCAAAGAAGGCAGTGACTCTTCGGTGAGAATTCTTTTTCTGTCGTAATCCCGACGTCCGACGCGGCTTAACATGCAGGGCAGAGAAACATCGGTGCTGGTGCCGCAAGCCTGAACTTTGGGGATATTGACGATATTGAGTTTCGATAACTCAGGGTTTGTCGCTTTTTCATAGTTTGCCAGCTGCCAATTGGCAGAGCGGGCTGTCTCGCCGATCAGGACAACGAACAGTGTCGGCTGATCCGAAGTGAAAAAGGCTTTCGGGGATGCGTCAACAATAACTTTTTTTACTTTTTCCGGATTCTGATCTCTTAGCAGTGTGCTGCTTGCCGAGTACACAATGTTGACGGGGGCAAACAAGTACCTCAGGCTTTTATCTCCCCTCATAAGGGCGGAAAAAGGTTGAAGCTGCAGAAAAAGTACAAAGACACCGCATAAAAGCGTGACAACACATACACCGATTCTTTTCAGTTTGGATTCCGGACGTCTGGAAGAACGAAGTCTATTGATTAGAAACAGTCCGGGTAGAGTAATAAGAATGAAGTTGATGGCCAATGATGGGGACCAGTAACCGCTTGCCTCACGAAAGTCTGTGGCTAAAAAATTTCTGATCATGTCCGGCGTCATGGCAATGCCATAGTAGAGCCAAACGATCAGTGAAGTCGCTCCCAACAGGGTCAGCAAGACCATCAGCCCTTTGAAAATTATCCGCGGCAGCAGTCCGAGCAGGGCAATTACCGTCATTGAAAGGAAATAAACGGCGACACTGACAGCTAAGGCTAGAATAAGTGTCGGTAACAGATGATCTTTATTGACGGATGCGCCATTTAGGATTGAGCTCACGATGGGAGCGTTAAAGCAGACTGTCCAAAAGAGAGCCGTTAAAAATAAAAAATGATTGAAGGCGATTTTGCCAGGCAAGGTGAAAAGGCGCCGCAGAACGTTTGGGCGATCAAAACAAAGTACATAAAGAGCGGCGCAGATTATCCAGTCAATGAGAGCAGTGGCCAGGGTGTGGGAGAGAAAATGCGCGCCTTGTGCGATGCGGGTCAAAGAACAAATGGCTCCAAATAAAAGAACGGCCGCCAGTATTTTTCGGGCCAATTGTGGATACTTGTCTCTTAATGCAAAAAATAGGGCAAAAAGACAAAAACCGGTTCCGGAGTGTCCCGAAGGCCAGCAGTGACCGTCTTGAAAGACCCAAGACCAAGTCGGCTCACGCAAAGTATGCTCTCCGGAAAAATAAGAAACAGACCAAGGACAAAAAACTCCGGTGCTAGCCTTTAACCACCAAACCACTAAAACACAGGCCAGCATGGCGATCAGCACGTAAAGCGAGCGATAAGTCCGAAAAGAATCTGTCGGCAGACCCCTACGATAGGCGATCAGATTTTTCGCCAGAACGTACACTGAAGCCAAAGCAACGGCAACGGGAATGATTTTGCTCGATTTGTATAAAACGGTATTAAAGAAAAAACTATTTTTCAACGGCCACCCTTGTCCGTCAAAAAATAAACCACTGATGGCTATATCCAAAGACTGGGGCGGGAATAAAATCAAAAGACTCAAGCACCACAGAGGTAAAAAAATCCCGATCCAGAGAGAAAAACTGTTTCTGTTTTCGCTTTGCAAAATATTCATCTCCAAGCAACATTTCTGATGCTTGCAGTATCCATTCCGGATAGCTAAAAGCGCGTCAAAGCGACGTGAAAGAAGTGTCAAAATACTTGATGGGTATCAAGATTGAGCGGTTTGAAATTGAAAGTCGTACGTCTAACGTGCAGACTGTATTGAGAATCGAAATCGTATGGAAGGGGTTGAGATGAACCCGATTGTTTTAGTAGTTGATGACAATACGGATATCCTTTGTAATGTTCGTGACTACCTTGAGATGAACGACATGTCGGTCGAAACGGCGGTCAATGGTAGGCAGGCTTTGGATTGGATGAGCCAAAAATCCTACGCCGTCTGTGTTCTTGATATTGGGTTGCCGGACATAGACGGCTTGTCTGTTTGTAAAACGTTGCGTGCGAACGGTGATAAAACACCGATCTTGATGTTAACGGCGCGTGACAGTATTGATGATCGGGTAAATGGTCTTGGAGTCGGAGCCGATGATTACCTGATTAAGCCTTTTTCGTTGCGTGAATTGAATGCCCGGGTTCAGGCGCTTATTCGCCGTGCCTATGGTGATAACACGATGAAACTTAAAGTCGGAGATCTGGTTTTTGATCTCTCAACAACACAAGTCTGCCGTGGTGGTAAACCGATTAAATTGAATCCGACCGGTTTAACCATCTTGAAAGAACTGATGCTAAGAAGCCCGGCTATCGTGAGCCGAAACCGCCTTGAAGCTCAAGTTTGGGGTGGGGGCGCGCCGGACTCAGATAGTCTGAGAGCCAACATCTATCTCCTACGCCAAGCAATTGACAAAGCCTATGATAAAAAATTGATTCACACGCATCCGGGCTTAGGTTGGTCCATTAATGAATGAGGCGCAAAATGCATAAATCGTTCGGGTTGGCGCAGCGAATTTTCTTGGGATTTGCCCTTCAGCTTTTATTAATTGTGGGAATCTATTCGGTGGCGATGATGCAGTCGACCGAATTCATGGAAAATAATCTCGTGAGCGAAATGCTTCGCGAAGAGCTTGAAATGAGTGTGCAGGAGCTCAATTCCCACGAAGAGTTGCAATTGCCGCCGTCGATGAAAATATTCAGCGATGACCCACGGCTTGATCCCATCCCGGCAGCCTTTGCCCATGTCCCGGAAGGTTTTACGGAATTTGTCAATGACGAGTCTTCATTCGTTTATAGGCTGCAGCTCGGTCAGCATTCTTACATACTGATGCGAGATCAGTATGACTTCGAACGAAGTGAACAGATTTATAACGTTGTCATTTTAATATGCAGTACGTTGGTTTTAACCTTAGGGTCGTTTTTCGCTTGGTGGTGGGTTAGCCGTCGTGTGATCAAACCGGTACATGATCTGTCCGCACAAGTGCGAACAATTGCGGCAACTCGTACATATCACCCGCTGCAAGCGGATTTTGCCGATGACGAAGTCGGGGAACTTGCCCGAATTTGTGATAATGCTTTAAAACGATTTCACGAAGCGCTGTTACGGGAACGACTTTTTACCGCAGATATCAGTCACGAGCTTCGCACACCGCTGACGATTATCCAAACCAGTGCAGAATTACTGCATATGAAGGGCGTCAACGTCGGTGAAGCAAAGCGCGATGAATTATTAAAAAGAATTTTGGGATCTTGCCAGTCGCTTCAAGATCTCTTGAATATTTTCTTAAATCTTGCCCGTAACACCTCTTTCGAGATTCAGGAAAGTGATACGGTTCACGATACGTTAAATTCGATAGTCGAGTACTACCGCCCTAATGCAAAAGCCAAAGGACTGGAATTGACTTTTGAAGTCAACGACAATTGCCCGGGATTTTATTCGCCGGTTGTGATCGGTGCCCTAGCCGGCAATTTAATTAAGAACGCCATTTTGTATACCTCAGAAGGGTGCGTGAAGGTGACGGAAACGGCCACAGGGTTTGAGGTGCAGGATACGGGCCCCGGCATCGATTCTGAAAATAAAGATCGTATCTTCAGTCCGCATACACGGGCAACCGATCAGCAGCAAGGCAGCGGCATGGGCTTATCCATTGTTAAGCGGTTGTGTGACCGTTTTGGCTGGACGGTTGAGTTAATGTCCCTTCGGTCACAAGGGTCGTGCTTCAAAATCGTGCTCTTGACCGGAAAGCAGGTGGAACGAGTCGATCAGGGGCGTTAACCGATGAGATGCCTGCGCATTAAAACGGTCAGTAGCAGAAGTGAAAGAAGCGCGAAAATGGCTCCGGCGGCAAAAGTGTAAGCCGGGCTATACAGTTCCCAAAGAAAGCCCGCAAGAAGTCCGGCCATTAAAGTCGCCAAGCCGGACAGAAAGTTAAAAACACCGAAGGCGGTCGCTTTGAATGCGCTCGGAGCAAGCTTAGCGACCATCATGGAGAAAATACCTTGTGAGGCGCCCAGGTGTAATCCAAAAAGCGCGACACCGACGGCAACCGCATAAGGTGTTTGCCACAGCGCGAAGACACAGTCTGAGGCGATCAGAAAGAGAAGACCTAAAGCCAGGAGTTTTGACGACGGGATGCGATCGGCCAGTTTGCCCAATGGGTAGCTCGAGGCGGCAAACA
The DNA here is from genome assembly GCA_905212345.1 of uncultured Sutterella sp. Taxonomy (GTDB): domain Bacteria; phylum Pseudomonadota; class Gammaproteobacteria; order Burkholderiales; family Burkholderiaceae_F; genus Aphodousia. Next base: position 6,911 of record CAJMEC010000048.1, read on the forward strand.
CAAGATTGCTTCCGACCAATATGAGCGGAACGAGGGCTGCGGGTACACCACTATCAGCCGCTCTTAAAATCATAAAAGCATTTGATAAGCGAGCCAGGGAAAAAACGACTCCTATGACTAATAAGCACTTAAAAGCTAAGGAAGTCTGTAGAAAAAAGGCTTTAAATTTGAGTGGTTCTTTAACGTATTGCTTTTCTGTTTCAACGTTTTCTACACCGAACAGAATGAGCGCTAGGCAACAGAGTCCTGGAATTAAGGCAAGCCAGAAAACGGTTCGGTAATTTTCCGTGAAAAACATCAAAAGGATTATAGCCAGAGCGGGACCGATAAAAGCGCCGGCAGCATCCAAGGATTGACGCAGCCCGTAAGCCGCGCCTCTGACAGATTCCGCAGTGACTTCGGCCACTATAGCGTCTCGCGGCGCACCACGTATGCCTTTGCCGATTCGGTCAAAAAATCGTGCCGCAAATACGACTGGCAGACAAGTCGCCAGTGCGAAGAAAGGCTTTGAGAGAACTCCCAAGGCGTAACCGGTAAATACCAACCATTTTTTCTTACCGAACTTGTCGGCAATGACACCTGAAAAAACTTTACTGATTAGCGCCGCGGCTTCGCCGACCCCCTCGGTCAGACCGATCCATACGGCGCTGGCTCCCAGTGTCGTGGACATAAAAAGCGGCAAAAGCGCATGGATCATTTCAGAAGAAATATCCATAAGCAGACTGACAAAGCCCAAAACCCAAACGGTTCGAGGAATGCCAGAGTTGGACTGTTTATTCAAACGGAAACGATGAAAAATAAACATCTTGATAACGCACTCCTTCTTGGATTGTAGCGCTGATCAAGATATTGATTTAGTTGAAAAATGCGTCGAAATAATGAAGGCAAGGTTTCTGAAAATGGCGTAGCTGATGGAAGCGATGAGCCACATAAATAACCAGTCCTCGGAGGCGATGAACCAACGATGGCCTTGAAGAACGTCACCGTTGAGAAATAGGCTCAATATGGTCAGAACAAGGCTGACAAAGAAGTATTGCTTGGACTTTTTTGGCCGCGTATCCCAAAAGAAAAAGAATAAAACTATCGGAAGGTAAACAGCATTGACGCCAAAACCGACCCATTTTGCCAATAATCCGACACTCATGGCGAGTAGCGCATAAATGGATCGAAATGTATCCGTGCAGTTAACCTGAACAAAAGGAATGTCGCGTTCAGCATTGACAGAACACCAACAGGAAGCGCAGATATCAGCAAAAGCCAAAAGAAAGCCTGCCCACAAAATAACGCTGTCAATGCTTTCCGAAAAGAGGAAAATGTTGCCGCAGTCGTCTATCCAGTAACAGGCTATCCACAAAAAGAATGGGATCACCGTGAAACGCCAAAAAGGCCAATTTCCCCGGAAAAAAATGAGGAAGTTTTGAATAACAAAAGACATTAGGGATTGTTGCATCTTCTGACCTCTAGCCATCATTTTCATGCAAGCCATTATTTAACGGGTCAGGTAAAAATCGCGTTAAAAAGTCAGGAAATAATTGTTACGCAATGTTCTTCAAGGCTAGACCTCTTAATAGAAAAAATAGTGAGGCGCTTTCAATAAGAGATCTAAAAGAACATGGCAACTAATTGAATTTAAGTGTTTTTTAACGTATGCCGCGGAATACCCCGTGCTTAAGCGCGGGGATGGATAGCGGCCGAGCGAACGTTAGTTCGGTCGTTGATCTTTGAAGTATTGTTCGATGATTGCGGTTGTCGCACCGTCACCTACGGAGATCACGCAGTAGCTTTTAGTCCAGAAGCGCTTGCCCCAGAGCAGGTGATGAATCTCACGATCAAATTCTTGACGAACTTTTAGTGACGAAGTTGCTTTGAGCTTTCTTATGAGGTCTGAAAGGCAAAGTTTCGGTGGGTATGAAATCAGTCGGTGAACGTGATCGCGTTCTGCTGAGCATTCGAGAAGTTGCGCTTGTTCACTTTGGCAGACTTCTGAAAAAATTGCGATCAGTCTTTGTAAAATCCTTGAACAAATCGCCTTACGTCGATAAGCTACGACAAAGATCAAGTGAGCCTTGAGATTGTAAACACAGTGGGCACCGGTTGAAAATTGCCTATGATTCAAAGAGTCGAGCGACACGTTATTCGAAAAAGCGATCCGAACTGGCAAGCTTGCCATAAGCTTTGCTCTTTGTCGCGCAAACTGGGTAACTGTGCTGTCTATTTATTGCGCCATCATCACTTTGAAAAGCAACCTGTTCTAACTCGAAAAGAGCTCGATGATGCCCTCAAGCTTCATTACATCAGCGATTATCGTGCCATGCCCTCGGCTGCTTCTGCTCAAAGACAGGGCCAAGTGATTGCTAAACAATTCAAAGCTTTTACAAAAGCGACGTCTGAATACTACAAACATCCGGAAAAATTTCGCGGTAAACCTAAGCTACCCGGCTACAAGCGAAAGTATCGAACTTTCTACGTTGGACGCAACGGCTACCAAATACAAAACCATCAACTGATCATCACGGGAGGCGAGGCCATAGGTTTTTCGCCAATGAGGGTTTTGTGTTGCGAACACCAGGCGTTCAACGCCAAAGCCAATGAGGCGGTTGTTGGCGACTTGAGAATTGTTCCGATGGGCAATACGTTCATTGTGGAATTGACCTATCGGGTCAGAAGGGGGGAAAAAGATTTATGCAAGTGTGTTTCTCTGGATTCGAATGAAGCCTTGTTTTGTGATTTAGGGATCGATAATTTTGCAACTTTCGTTTCGACCAAACCCGGTGTAAAACCATTTTTGATCAAGGGCAAAGTGTTAAAGAGTCTGAATCAAAACTACAACAAACAAGTTGCTGAACTTCGCAGCAAGGGACACCGCGCGCATATTCGTACCAAAGGGGTAAAGCGCTATTGGAGATTATATGATCTGCTACACAAGGCAAGCCGTATGGTTATCAATTTCTGTTTGGCGCATGATTTGGGGCACATTGTCATCGGAGTCAATAAAGAGTGGAAGCAGGAAGTCAACATCGGGAAGCGCAATAACCAGAATTTTGTGATGTTGCCACACGGAAAGTTTGTGGAGATGATTCGGTATAAGGCGCAAGACTATGGTATCGATGTGACGATTCGAGAGGAAAGTTATACGTCGAAAGCGAGCGCCTTGGACTTTGACGAAATTCCGACCTTTGATGAAAAAAGATCGAACCCTAAACCGATATTTTCCGGCAAGCGAATCAAGCGTGGATTATATCGTTCGGCCAAGGGGCTGTTGATCAATGCTGATATCAATGCTGCGGCCAATATAGGTCGAAAAGAACTCGGGGATGAGTGGCTGAAACAGTTACTCGAACTCGATGGGGGCGTCTTAGTGGACACGCCCGCCGTTGTACGAAATCTGCATGCAGGTGCGGATAGTCGTCAATGGCTAGAATTGGGGATACGTTCCCAAGAAACCGTGCACGTAAGTGCGCGGTAGTTCATTCTTCAGTAAAAGCCTCTTGTCTCGTTTTTTGCCACTTTGGCAAAAGCGTGACAGCCAACAGAGCAAAAGCCATGATGAGTAAGAAAGCGGAAATGGGACTCGTGAAAAATACTGTCGCGTCTCCTCTGGAAAGAAGCATTGCGCGGCGCAGATTTTCTTCCATCATCGGTCCCAAAACAAAACCCAGGATCAACGGCGCGGGTTCACAGCGTAGCTGATAGAAGATATAACCCAACAGGGCAAAAGCGGCCATTAGCACGATGTCGTATTGGTTGTAGTTAATGGAATAGACGCCCACCGCGCAGATAGCCAAAATAGCGGGGAAAAGGAAGCGGTAGGGGACTTTTAAAATCTGTACCCAAAGGCCGGCCAAAGGCAAATTTAAAATCACTAAAAAAAGGTTGCCGATCCACATGGAGACAATTAGCCCCCAGAAAAGGTCGGGATTGGTGTGGATGACTTGAGGGCCCGGTGTGATGTTTTGAATGATAAGCGCTCCCATTAAAAGCGCCATCACTGCGTTGGATGGAATGCCCAAAGTGAGCATCGGGATGAAGCTGGTTTGAGCGCCCGCGTTGTTGGCGGCCTCAGGGCCGGCAACGGCCCGGATGTTGCCTTCGCCGACCGGAGTTTCGTTTTCAATTTTTATACGTTTTTCAAGTGTGTAGGAGGCAAACGAAGAGAGCATGGCTCCGCCCCCCGGGAGCAATCCCATGATGCTGCCTAAAAAGGTGCCTCGCGCAATGGCTCCTTGACTTTGAGTAAAGTCCTTTTTCTGCGGCCACGGAGACTTAACCGCAATGGTGCTGTAAGAGCCAGATCCGACAATCGCCTGGAGGTTTTTAAGGATTTCTGCGACGCCGTAAAAGCCCATGGAAATGACGGCAAAATCGATGCCGTCTTGAAGCGTGAGGGTCTCAAGCGTAAAACGCAATTCACCCGTATTGATGTCCGTGCCGACCAATCCGAGCAACAGTCCGACAATGACCATGGCGATTGCTTTTAAAATGTCGCCGTTTGAAAGGGCAACGGCTCCGACAAGCCCCAAGACCATCAGACTGAAATATTCAGTGGCGCCGAAGTAAAGTGCCACTTCAGATAAAACGGGGCTGGCCAGAGCAATTAAAAGTGTGGCCACGCTGCCTGCGATGAAGCTTGCGACAGCGGCTATCCCTAAAGCGCTGCCGGCGCGGCCTTTACGGGCGAGCTTATAGCCGTCAATACAGGTGACAAGCGAAGCCGCTTCGCCCGGTATATTCATCAAAATAGCCGTGGTGGAGCCTCCGTATTGGCTGCCGTAGTAGATGCCGGCAAGCATGATGACGGCGGCGGTCGGATCAAGCGCGTAGGTGAGCGGAAGCAATAGCGCGAGCGTGGCCACCGGCCCCAATCCCGGCAACACCCCCACGAGTGTGCCGATCAATACGCCAACAAAACAGTAACCGATATTGGCAATGGTGAGCGCGTTTTGAAAGCCTAAGGCTAGATTGGCAAAGAGATCGGTCATGATCACTCCCACGCGGGCAATAGGTTGATTTCAAGGCCGATGGCGCCGACAAAAACCGCCGCTACCAGAAGGTCAATAACGACTGTCAAAATCAGTGCTTCACGTATGCCTCTTTTTTCGGAAGCAAACGAAAAGATAAAAACCAAAACGGATAGGGCAATCCAAAGTCCCGCGGGTTCAAGCAAAAAGGCAAAGGCAAGAAGAGCTATGCCGATTAGAACAACTTTTTTCAAAGCAAAGCGGTAAATGACTTCATGAGGCTTTTTTTCAGAAAAAGTGCCTCGGATGCTGATCACTAACCCAATAAAAATAAGACAAAACCCCAAAAGGTGGGGGAAGTATCCGGAAGCCATCCGGGCGGCCTCTCCCATGGGCAAATGGTTCGAGCCCAATACAAAAGCCAGGCCAATAGCGGCAAAAAAAAGTCCGCCCACCGTGTCGCGGGCCAATCGAGCATGAAGCATGAATAGTTAGATTTTCAACGCACTGAGAAACGAGCGATATTTTACCTGTTCGTTTTGAATCCATTCGTTAAATTCTTGCGGTCCCAAAAGTTTTGCCCCTCCCGAGAGTCTCTCGAACGTATTCATAGTGTCGGTTGACTCAAGAGCTGAATAAATTTCTTTAAATAGTTTTTCTCGTATTTCGAAGGGTGTTTTTTTAGGCGCCATCAGGCCAAACCAAGTGGATATATCGCAGTCAATGCCTAAGGAAGAAAGCGTGGGGGCAGAAATTCGTTTATCGGCCTCGCGGCTCGTTTGCGCAAGCACCCTGACTCGACCGTCTTCAATGGCAGGGCGCGCGCTCGCAAAATTATCAAACATGATGTCTGTCTCTGCCGACAGCAAAGAAAGCTGTGCGGCCATGGCGCCGGCATAGGGCACATGAACAGTCTTAAGGCCTCTGGTATTTAAAAGTGCATTGGCAATATGGCCTGCCGATCCCGTTCCTCCGGAAGCGCAGTTGAGCCGATTGGGGTGACTTTTGACAAAATCAATGAAGTCTTCGGCTGAATCAATTCCCCATTTTTTCATGGTTTCCGGGGTCATAATGAGGACGTTGGGGGTATCGCTTAATAAACAAACCGTCTCAAAATCATCAGGCCTATAGGGTAGGTCGTCAAACATCAGCGGATTAACGACTAATGTGGCCAGCGCTCCAACAACAAGCGATTGGCCATTGGGTTGTGCGTTTTTTATTTCCAACATGCCGCGGGCGCCGGCGGCTCCCGGGCGGTTTTCAACAATGATCCGACCCAATTTTGTTTTGAGTTTTTCGGCAACGAGCCTCGAGCAGGCATCAAGAGGACCGCCCGCAGGGTAAGGCACAACGATTCTCATCTGCTTAGGTTTGGGCCAAGCAGGTGTGGCAGCGGCAGCTAGTGCCAGAGCGAATGAACGTCGAGTGAGCATGTTAATAAAGGATTTAATGAATGAAGTTTATCGGATTTATAAGAGAACGGATGATTTTTAAGTTTGGACTATGAAAACCGGCAAAGAGAAGTTTTTCAATTATTAACTGTTAATGCGTAAACAACTCTCGACTAATCTCTGGACCAGCCACGTTTGTCAAGGGGTAACAAA
>CAJMEC010000049.1 GCA_905212345.1 uncultured Sutterella sp.
GGCAAAACCCAGGCCGGCTGTTTTGATCATTTCCAGATCATTGGCGCCATCGCCTCCAGCGATGGCCTGTGAATGGTGTAAACCATAAAGCATGCATAGCATATCCAAAGCACGTCGCTTACCACTGGCGTCTAAAATTTCGCCGCCTCCGGGGCCGGTGGTCTCTCCTGTGAGTACGCCGTCTTTTTCAATCAGTCGATTACAAAGGTAGCCGGTCATGTCAAGCTGTTCACACACAACTTTGGCGATTGTGTCAAAGCCTCCGGAAAGAATGTACGTTTTAAGGCCATGGTCTTTTGCAAAATTGATTAACTCAGTGGCGCCCGGCATTAATTTGGCATGCGATGCTGTGACTTCCACATAGTGGGCAGGGTGACCTTTAAACAGTTTTACGCGCTCTCTCAGGTATTCGGCAAAAGGCATATGGCCTTGCATGGCAATTTCAGTCATACGGGCTACTTCTTCACCAACGCCGCATTGCCAAGCAATATCATCAATGCATTCAAGCTCAATGAGTGTGCTATCCATATCAAGCGCAAGTAACCCAAAGTTTTTGATGCTTAGGTCATCTGGCACGCAATTAACATCAAAGCCCAGTTTATTCGCTTGTTCAACTAACTCTTGCCTTAAGGTGTTGTCGACATCATTGATACGAACAGCATCCGATTTAATCCAAATATTTTTAAGATTGAGTTTTTCAGCAAAGGCCTCAACCCCTGCTCCTTGAATAATAATGTCCATCGTTGATTACTCCGATTGATTTAAAGACTCAATATTGCAAGTACCCGCTCTGGATCCCTCGGTAACATAGACGTGATTACCGAACCGTACACGTTGGATATACTGCATGAATTTTCCTTCTTGAAGAGTGAGAATTTCTTCTTCACAATTCACTTTTTCTCTCCCGCCGATAGCTTCGGTCAGCAAGCGGGCAGAAGGTATAGGGGAAAGAGCAGACTCATTTCCTAATAATCCCATTAGTGTCATTACGGTTAAAGCGAAGTCATCATGTCCGGCCGGCTCAATATGCACTTTCTCATGTGCTTGAAATTGGTTGCCTTGGACAGCTAAAAGACTGTTAATTTCCATGGGTAAAAGACCGCCGTGGTTGCCAGCCCCGATTTCCAACGAATCTCCCATGATAAGTCGTCCCGTTAGAGGATTATTTCGCATGGTGACCCGAAGATCGGGGCCCCTGGCGTGATCGGAGAAAATAAGAGCTTCTGAAAAGGTGCCTTTTACTCGCCCTTCTACATCATTTTCGCTACTGCCGATTTTGGGTTGTGAGAATATCATGCCCACTTCTTCGATACTCATCAATTCATCCCGAAGTCGCAGTAAATTGTTTTCTGTAGGATGAGTTAACCAAAGTCCCAACGTATAGTCACCAATCATGACTATATCGTTGTCTTGAGGTTTTAGTCCATTCTGAAGATCTTTACCGGATATAACCTTCCAGCCTTTTTCTATCAACTTGCTCTTCAAGTCATAGTGGGCGCAGACTGTTCCGTGTCCATGGTCTGACATAACAGCAAGTTGCACGCCTTCTTTTTCACCTTTGGCTGTCCACCAGTCTAAGACACGCTTAAAAGCTTCATCGGCAGCCTTTCTGGCTTGACGAGTTTTGTCATTAAATATCCCGAACTCATGGCTTGAGTGGTCAGGTTCACCGATCCAAAGAATGGTGACATCCCCTAAGCCACGAGGTAATTCATAGTCAAAGAATATGTCAGTGACAAGTTTTGTTCCGTCAAAGTCTGGAAACTTCAATGCAACACCGTTGCCCCATTTCGCACAAAGGGCTTCACGCTCTTGAGCGGGAAGTGTAAGTCCTAGATCGTGAACACAACAGTTTAAGTGGCCGATGTAACGGTCTGCGTGGATATGTTGCAGACGAGTGCTGCCTGAGGAATTCGCGCAAATAACCCGCAATGTTTTACCGGCCCGCCCCAATCGATCCCCCAGAGTTGGTACTTGAATTAAATTGGATACTGCGTCTTGTGTTTCAATGCTGGAAACACTGGAGCCAATGAAAACGCTTTTTTCCGAAGGCATTTCTCGATTAAAAAAGGCATTGGCGATGATGCCGTGTCGATTAGGACGAAAACCGGAGAAAATGCTTGGGTGATTAACATAGGTCTCCGTTGGGAATGTGGCTAAATAACGACTCCAACGGTGTGATCGGGCAATGAATGCCGAAAGAGTTGGCATGTCTTCATCAATACAGTCAGGACGTAAGCCATCGAAACCAACGATGACGAATCGAGTTTGTTTTTCAGTCATATTTATCTGCCTTGCGGTTCTAATTTTTGTTGTACAAAATCGCCCAAAATGGACATTGAGAGAGTTGAAAGGACAATGACAACACCAGGAATAACAGCAATCCACCAAGCGGTTGTAAGGTAGTCACGACCAAAACCAAGCATTGTGCCTAAAGAGCTCATAGGGGGCTGCACACCTACGCCCAAAAAGGATAGTGATGTTTCCAGCAAAATCATTCCCGGAAAGTTCAGAGTCATATTGACGACAAGAGCTGAAGCAATATTGGGCAGGATGTGACGAATGGCAATACGCCAGGTTGGAATTCCTAAGCCTTCAAGCGCATTAGCATAGCCTTCTGTGTAAGCAGAACGAGCAAGATTACGGGTCAGGCGGGCGTAACGATCCCATCCATAAACAGCCATAATGACCACGATGACTGTAACGTTGGTACCCAAGAATGCCAAGATGGTTAAGGCAAGAATGATAAAGGGTAAAGAGGCAGTGAAATCCACAGCAGCGTTGAGTACGTCGTCAACGATACCGCCAAAGCGGGCTGCCAAGAAACCTAGTGTTGTACCGATTATCGCACCGAGAATCGTTCCGGCAATCGCCAATAAGAACGATAGTCTGAGCGAGTAAACTAAACGCGAGAAAACATCCCGCCCTAATTCATCTGTTCCAAGGATGTGAGCGAAACTGGTAAAAGGCATTGTTAGGCGTGAACCTAAATCCATTTGTTCCAGGTCATAGGGGGCGATCCACGGAGCTAAAACACCGAATGTTAAAAATATGAAAAGCAACCCCGCACTGCAATAGACCAGAACATCCGAGCTTTTCTTCTGTACATTAATAAATTGAGCCATTTGTCTCGTACTCCGTTAATTGTTGCTCTTACGCAAGCGAGGATTCACAACTAGGGCCAGTAAGTCCATCGCGAGGTTGGCAATAATGAGTGAGGCGCCTGTAGCCAATACAATCAGTTGAACGACAGGGATATCACGGTTGGCAACAGACTGCACCAAAAGTTTGCCAACACCAGGCCAAGAGAAGACATTTTCAGTGATCACGGCGCCGGCCACTAAAGTACCCAAGAAAAAGCCCATAATTGTCAGAATGGAAAGCATGGCATTGGGTAGAGCATGTAACCAAATGACTCGCCGATCCGGTAGTCCTCTCATGCGAGCGGCTTTTACACAGGGCAGGCGCATTGCTTCAATCATGGCGCTTCTGGCGTAACGAGAAAAAATAGCGGCTTCAGAAGTAGCCATGGTGATGATGGGCATAATGTAGTGCCAGCCGGTTGCATTACCGTAGGAAGGTAGCCAACCTAACCAAATTGAAAAGATCAAAAGCAGCAAAACACCCATGAAGAAGTTCGGGACTGCATAGCCGAAAACCGACACAAACATCATAGTTTTATCTAAGGCCGTGTTACGGTGCAGAGCCGCGATAACACCGGCAGGAATTCCGAATAAAAGGGTCACGATGGCTGTCGGGATCATTAAGTCCAACGTTGGCCAGAAGGCATTCAGGAACACCTCTTTGACAGGTAATCCAGTCAAATAACTTGTTCCCATGTCAAGAGTGATGAATTTCTGCAGATAAACAAGAAATTGTTCCCATAGCGGTTTATCAAGACCCCATTGGGCACGAAAAGCCGCTAATGCAGTCGCGTCAGCACCATCCCCCAGCATAATACGCGCAGGGTCACCGGTTAGATGAAGGGCGAAAAAGACGCAAGCGGTGAGCAAAAATAGTGTCACAAGCGAGCGAAACACAATACGCAGAACAAGCGCTACCATCACGCTTCTCCTTCGGAGGCCTGAAGAGCTTCGAACGCTTTTTGTTCAAAGCACGCACAGGCATGGTTATCAGAAAGTTTTGTGAGTGTTGGGACTTCTAAATGACAACGTGTCGCAGCGACCGGACAACGATTGGCAAAGACACATCCCTTAGGACGGTCAATGGGGCTTGGCATTGAGCCTTTCGGATAAAACCGAATGACGCTGGCATCCGCTCCAGGGGTACTGGCCATTAGAAGTTGGGTGTAAGGATGTTTGGGGTGTTTGAAGATTTCATCCACATCACCGGATTCCACAATACGACCCAGATACATCACCACAACGCGGTCACAAATGTATCGAACGACATTTAAGTTATGCGATACGAAGAGCATGGACATGTGGCTTGCGTTTCTTAAGTTGTATAAAAGCTCCAAAACTTGAGCTTGAATAGAAACGTCAAGCGATGCGACGGGCTCATCACAAACCAATAAAGCCGGTTCCAAAGCCACGGCGCGTGCGATGGCTGCGCGTTGAAGTTGACCGCCTGACATGACAACCGGCAATTTATTCATGTGGTGAGCGGGCATCCCTACTGCTTTTAAGACAGCCGCGGCTCGTTCGAGAGCGCTTTCTTTAGAAAGATGCTTATGAACCAACAGGGGCTCGGCAACTTGCTCAATGATAGGCATTCGAGCGTCAAAACAGCCGTATGGATCTTGATAGATCATTTGCATAGCGGCTCGCTGGGCACGCCAGGGTTTGCTTCGGGGTTCTGGAATTGGTTGATCTTTAAAAAGAACGATGCCCTGAGTGGGCTTTTGATGACCTAACAACAGGCGGGCTAGAGTCGATTTGCCACAACCGGATTCACCAACAAGACCTAGAATCTCACCGTGTTCAATCTGTACGTCAATATCTTGCAGCACATCCCAAGGTTTTTTACGTCCTAGCAGACCCTGTCGGGTGTAGTAGCAATGGCGTTTGATTTGCGCATTGACTAACGTTGGAAAGTCGGTTTGTTCCATGTTGACTAGCGACTTCATCATGTCGGTGACTTTTTGTATGCCTTCTTGCTTTTCCGAGAAAGAGGCTTCATGGGCTAGTGAGCAACGAGAACGCCAATGACTTGCGCTATCGACTTCAGATAAAGGGTTGAGTGTTTGGTGACAAGCTTCACATACTCTGCTGCAGCGACTGGCAAAAGGACAGCCTTTCCCGAGTTTGTCAGGCGGAGGAATTTCGCCGGGGATCGGTTTAAGCGTGCCCTTGACGCTTGTCATATCGGGCATCGCATCCAGAAGTCCCTCGGTATATGGGTGCGACGGATTGGGGAGAACCTTAGCGACAGGTCCCTCTTCGAGCAGATAACCTGCATACATGACAGAGACTTTATCGGCTATATCGTGAGCCAAATGCAGGTCATGAGTGACCAGAAGCATGGACATGTTTAATTTGCGGATAGTTTCTCGCAACTCTTGCAAGAGCTCACGCTGTACTACTACATCTAATGCCGTTGTCGGTTCATCGGCCAATAGCAACTTAGGCGATCCCACCAAGGCAAGTGCGATCATGATGCGCTGACGCATGCCTCCAGAGAGTTGGTGGGCGTACGAACTCATACGTTTTTCAGGTGCCGTTATCCCGACGGTTTTTAAAAGTTCCAGGGCAATGTCATGCAGGTCGTGCTTATGGGTGGCCAATACGGTTGCCGTATTGTGGTCACGGTAATTCGGATGGCGACAGGCGATGGTTTCCATCAATTGATGCCCAATCGTCCTCATGGGGTTTAAGGCGCTCATGGCATCTTGCACCACCATGGCTATTTCGGCCCCTCTTAGTTTTCTGTACTCTTCAGCAGAAAGTGTTAGAAGTTCGTTGCCTTGAAATTGAATGCTGCCGTTGATGCGGCAGTTATTGCCGGCGAGACCTAAGATAGACCGTGCCAACACACTTTTGCCAGAACCGGATTCGCCGATTAAGGCATGAATGACACCTTGCTCAATGTCGAGATCGATTCCGTGGAGCACTTCCACGGAACCGAACGATACGTGCAGGTCTCGGATGCTGATCAGAGGATCGTTTTGCATGAGATTTTTCTAGATGCGAAACCCGCCCCTTTAGCCCTAGGCTAAGGAGCGGGAAGATTATTGAAAAATTACTTAAACGACAGATTGTCAGCGTTTAAGTACAGACGGCCTTCAGTGCCAGGCGTCCATTGGACGCTCTTTTGCTTGCCATAAATCATCGGCAAGGCATAAAGCGGGCATGCTTGAGGATCATTGGCGAAGGCTTGAAGCATCTTGATCCAAGCCGGCTTACGTTTGGCCGGATCAATAGAGGTTTCCAAAATCTTGCCGTTTTCAGCAAAAACCTTGTAATCGGCGCTTGTCGTGTCGATGTAGCCCATCGAGTCCCAAGACGTACCCGGCTTGAGACGACGCCATAGTTGAGAAGCGGGATCTGGGAAGTAGGCTGAGAAGCTTGCATTATTAATCATGCGGTCGGTGCCGGCGGCTTCCACCTGCGTCCAGTTTTCCTTCACTTGAATTTCAATATTTAAGCCAACAGCCTTTAACATGGAAGCGATGGCCTGGGAAACAGTCATTTCAAGAGTGTAGTAACCGGCCTGAATTCGCCAGACAATAGGCTCTCCTTTATAACCGGAAGCTTTGATCAGAGCCTTAGCTTTTTCGGGGTCATAGAGGTTTTGGTTCATTTCGGGGATGTACAAATCATCGAAAGTCTTTGATTGGAAGCTATTGGCTGTTACGGTCTTGCCAGCGAACAAGGCGTTAACCAGAAGGTCTCGGTCAATGGCATGCAAGAAAGCCTGACGCAATTCCTTGCTTTGCATGACCTTAGAAGAGCGGCTATCGAAAACTAAACCGTAGATGTTATCGATTGGGCCACCGACCACGTCAACTTTACCGTCAGAGGATAGAGGTTTGATTTGGTCGGGCGGTACTTCGGTGATGAGATCAAATTCTCCGGAACGAAGACCGGCCACACGAGCGGACAATTCCGGCACTTCAACGAAACTCAACTTGCTAGCGGGAGCCTTCTTGTTCCAATAACCGTCGAAACGAACGAGATCAAGGCGGTTGCCAGTCTTAAAGGATGAAATCTGATAGGGACCGGTGCCGATCGGATGTTTGACCCAATTTTCCCAAGAACCGGCCTTCTTGTAGCCGTCTTCAGAGATAATTTCAGACATACGGGCAGAGAAGCGACGCTCGATTAAAGGATCGGCGGCTTTCATCGTTATACGAACCGTGTAGTCATCAACTTTCTTAACTTCTTTTAGACCACCCAAAAATTCCCAGGCGGCAGGGCGTCCGGGCGCTTTTTCACCGGAGAAGCGTTCAGGACCAAAACTGAAAACAACATCATCGGCAGTAAAGTCCGTACCGTCGTGGAACTTCACGCCTTTGCGTAACTTGAATTCAACCGTTTCCGGGGAAATACGTTTCCAGGATTCTGCCAAGCCCGGTTTCATTTCACCGGTATGCGTATCGGCATAAATTAGCGTTTCGTAAATGGAAGCAACAACACGATCAATGGCATTATTGTTAATGCCTTGAGGTTCAACAGTAGGCGGAAGTTGCTGGACAGCAACGACCATATGTTCGGCACTTGCAAAGGCGGCTTGAGACAATAGACCGCATGAAATCATCATTGAGGCAAGAAGTGTTTTGCGAAACACAGTCATGAAAAACTCCATCACAAGAAAGTCAATTGATGCCGGTACAAACAAAACAACCGGCGGTAATTAAGGACAGCTATCTTGGGGAGCTATTTTGATATCGCAATGTTTCAAAATTGCGATGAAAAGATGACGATTCGATGAAAAGCGATGTGTATTTAGAAAAGGCGGGCAGCAGTAACCCTATCGTTGCCGCCTAAATCTTGAATGGTTTGGATGCCTTTCCAAGGGGAATGTTTTTTAAATAATGTTCGAACACTTTCACCTTGATCCCAACCGTGTTCGAAAACCAGTAAGCCCTTTTCATTTAAAAAAGAAGGGGCGTTTTTTATGATGTGGTCAATATGTGTGAGACCGTCAAAGCCATCGGTGAGCGCGCTAATCGGTTCATAACACAAATTTTTCAAATGTTCATCTTCTCGATGGATGTAAGGAGGGTTGCTGACGATGATGTCGTATCGCTGTGAGGCAGGAATGGGTTCAAACCAACTGCCACAATAAAAATGGATATCAGCGCCGAGATTTTTTGCGTTTGCCTTGGCAATTTCAAGTGCCTCGGGACTGACATCTGTCGCGCTAACGTTTAAGTGAGAATTTTCGAGCGCTAAGGTAATAGCAATGCAACCCGAGCCGGTTCCCAAATCCAATACGCTCAGCTCAGAATCAATAGGGCACTGAGAAAGAACAAATTCAACAATCGTTTCCGTATCAGGTCTGGGAATCAAGACAGCTGGAGTGACTTTAAAAGGGCGTCCATAAAATTCTTGTTTACCAAGAATGTATGGAACGGGAAGACCCTGGGCCCGTTTTTGTACGCAGTCTTTATAGTGATTGAAAACGCTTTCTGCTAAAACGTCTTTGTCATGTGTAATGAGATAGGTGCGGTTGACACCTAAACAAGATGCTAGAAGAAGCTTCGCCTCAAAACGATCAATGAGTTTTGAGGCGTTTTGCCAAGCTTCACTTACTGTCGGCATGGATTATTCACCTAAATTGGCTAATTGCTCAATTTGGTGCTCTGTAGTCAAAGCGGTGATGATTTCCTCCAAATCACCGTCCATGATGAAATCGAGCTTGTAGAGTGTGAGGTTAATGCGGTGATCGGTCACACGTCCCTGCGGGTAGTTGTAGGTTCGAATGCGTTCACTGCGGTCGCCTGATCCAACAAGACTCTTACGGGTGCTAGCTTCCTGAGCCTGTTGTTTGGCAATTTCATTAGCCGTGATACGTGAGATGAGAACGCTCATGGCACGAGCCTTGTTTTCGTGCTGGCTTCGTTCATCCTGGCATTCTACGACCGTGCCGGTCGGGATATGGGTAATACGCACGGCAGAGTTTGTTTTCTGAACGTGTTGACCGCCGGCTCCGGAAGCTCGGTAGACGTCAATGCGGAGGTCTGCCGGATTAATTTCTACCTCTCCGATTTCATCGAGTTCCGGCAACACGGCAACGGTGCAGGCAGACGTATGAACTCGCCCTTGGCTTTCAGTTTCCGGAACGCGTTGCACGCGGTGGCCACCGCTTTCAAACTTGAGTTTGGAATAAGCGCCGTCACCGATCACACGAACAATGACTTCTTTATAGCCGCCCAAGTCACTTTCTGAAGAAGAAACAATCTCAGTGCTCCAGCCTTGACGTTCGGCATAGCGGGTGTACATGCGAAGAAGATCGCCGGCAAAGAGTGCCGATTCATCACCGCCCGTGCCAGCGCGAATTTCCAAATAAATATTCTTACTGTCGTTGGGATCGCGTGGCAGGAGCATGATCTGGAGATCTTTTTCAAGAGCTTCCAAGTGCTTTTTGCCATTATCAATTTCTTCTTGGGCAAAATCGGCTGATTCCGGATCCTCAAGCATTTCGCGGGCGGCTTGCATGTCGTCTTCGGTGGATTCGTATTCCTTAAGCTTTAACACAACTGGTTCGATTTCAGCCCGTTCACGTGACAGATCGCGGAAACGATTCATGTCGTTGGTGACATCGGGTGAAGCCAGCATGGCATCAATTTCTTCCAGGCGTCTGGCGATTTGTTTGAGTTTACTGCGCATCGACTCTTTCACGGGCAGTCTCCTAATATTAAATTCGATTCAAAGAAAATATTGTTGGACGGCGCAATATTAAGGCAGTCCGAAAAAAGGGGCAAAACGTTGAGCGCTGCTAACGCTTACGTTCAAGATAAAAGCGCTTAAAACATGCTTCAAGATGTTGTCGTTCAGCGGTAGAGAGGTGCTCGGTGTCTTTGAGCAAAGCTAAGTTATCATGAATGAGCTTACGAGTAATATCGTGAGCCATACGGTTTAAAGCGGCATCGACATCATTGCCGTTTTTGATACTGTGTTTGGCCCGCTCAATACAGGCTTGCGACAAGTCGCTTGCGCGTTCAATCATCATTTCAATGGTAGGAACGCTGTTGCGCCATTGCAGCCAGTCGGAAAAATCCTTGACGCGCTGAGCAATGATGTGTCTGCTTTCTTCCACAGCGGCCAAACGCTCAGCTTTGCCACTTTGCACTACTTTGCCTAAATCATCAACAGTGTAGACATAAACATCATTTAATCTGGCGACTTCCTCTTCAACATCACGCGGCACAGCTAGGTCAACGATGAATATCGGTTTGTGATGGCGCTCACGAATAGCTCGCTCAATCATGCCCAAGCCGATAATGGGAAGAGCGCTGGCTGTACAGGAGACAATGATGTCAAAACGTGAAATCTGCACAGGCAGATCAGCTAATTTCATGCATTGTGCTTTAAAGCGAGCAGCGAGAGCTTCTCCACGGTCAAGCGAACGATTGGCAATCGTCATGGACTTTGGGGCCTGGCCGTTGAAATGGGCGGCGCATAATTCAATCATTTCTCCGGCGCCCACAAAAAGAACGTTTAAGTCGTGCAACTCGCCAAAGAGGCGGTTAGCCAATCGAACGGCCGCCGCCGACATAGAAACCGTATGTGCTCCGATTTCTGTTGCTGTGCGAACCTCTTTGGCAACAGTAAATGTTCTTTGGAAAAGAGTGTTGAGCATCAGCCCTAAACCGTGGGCTTTTCGTGCCGCTTTTTCAGCTTTTTTCATTTGACCGACGATTTGTGTTTCACCCAAAACCATCGAGTCAAGGCCGCTAGCTACACAAAACGCGTGCTCAACCACTTCTAAGTCTGTTAATGCGTACGTGTGGGGAGTAAGTTCAGATATAGATAGATTTTTCTCTTCCGCTACAAAAGCTTCAAGCGCGCCAATGGCGAGGTCTGGATCCTCTGCCGCACAATAAAGTTCCGTGCGGTTGCAGGTAGACAAAATCAACGCTTCAGTAATATGGCCGGACTCTTCACCCGACAGGCGCGACAAGATCCTGCCGATTGTTTCGGCAGTTTCCTCAGGACCGAATGCAACCCGTTCGCGAATAGCAAGCGGGGCGGTCGTGTGATTTAAACCTAAAGCCAGTAAGTGCATGAAAAGAAAAAGGGAAAAACTTTCCCTAAAATCCAAACAGAAGCGTAAGTGTATAGCGTATCGATTAATTTTTCCTTATGACAAAGAATCTTCCGCTTATTCCGACCAATGAAGACAGGATCCAGGCTGCCATATTGCGCGCCAAGCGACACGTGGATCGTCAGGCACTGATGAGTGCCGGAGCGACCTTTGTTCCGATTCCTGGAGTGGATATGTTGGTGGATGTTTCCGTTATGATCAAAATGATTGATCATATCAACTGGGAATTCGGTCTGACTCCGGAGCAAATTGATCGTTTGCCCAGTCAAAGAAGAATTATGGCGTACCAGGCAATCAGTTGGGCTGGGACCGTTTTGGCCGGTAAAGTCATCACAGCTCAATTAGCCATTTCTGTTTTGAAAAGTGTCGGTATTAAATTAGGGAGCAAGCAAGCCGCTAAATGGGTGCCGGTCGTGGGGCAAATTAGCGCGGCCGCTTTAGGGTTCACGGCTTTACGTTATTTGGGGCGAGAACACATTAAAGATTGTGAAAAGATTGCTCGCGAAGTCATTTTGAGGCTTTCAACCGAAGAAAGTCACCACTCTTCGGATTAAGGCAACATTTATTTTTCTCTTAACACTCACAGTTCTTACAATTGATCCCGTTCGGTGGTTTAGGAAAAGGCCACAGCTTTTTACGTCCTTTCCATACTTGTTTGATTCAAAGTAAGGGAAGGTTGCAATCTTTTGGAGGATATATGGCTAAAGAACTTCCTGCTTTAAGTGAAGCGGTTTTCTCTCAGGTACAAAAAGTTGCTCAGTTGGAAAAAGTTCAAAAAGCACTTCAAATCGCCAAGCGCGATGTTCAACGTGCAATGGATGAACAGGTAGAACTCTGTGAAATTCCCGCGCCGACTTTTATGGAGGAAAAACGTGCGCAATCGGTTCTTGAACGCATGAAGGCTTATGGCTTAACTGACGTGAAAATGGATGAAATAGGCAATGTCATTGGTGTTCGCAAGGGCACTGTGGAAGGCGGTCCGATTTTGGTTTTGGGCGCACATATGGACTCTGTTTTTTCCATCGATACAGATGTGACGGTGAAAAAAGACGGCATTCGTTACTCGGCTCCCGGCATCGGTGACAATTGCTCCGGACTTCGTGCCATTTTGCAGGTTTTAAGAGGTCTTGAAGAAGCTAACATCCAGACAAAAGGCGATATTTGGTTTGTGGGTACCGTTGGTGAAGAAGGCAACGGTGACATTCGTGGCTCAAAACATTTGGTTAAAAACAATAAGATTGACGGCTTTATTGCGGTGGATTCCACAGACGTGGGTCGCGTGCTTTATGGAGCCACGGGTTCTCACCGCTGGCGTGTAAGCATTGATGGCTTGGGTGGCCACAGCTTCGCTGAATATGGAAAGACACCGAGCGCCATTCACGCTATGGCCAGAGCGATTGAAAAGTTCGCCGATTTGCGTCCGGCTGCAGATCCGAAGACGACTTGGACAGTTGGAACCATTAAAGGTGGAACGACGGTTAATTCCATTGCCGCTCACTGCGAAGTCGAAATTGACATGAGAAGTTTTGACAATAAGTGTCTTTTGGCTTTGGAAGCGGAAATTCTTTCGAAGTTCGATGAAGCTGTAGCAGAAGAAAATGCGTCTTGGACAATTACCGACCCGGAACGCATTCTTAAGGTGACGAAAACCGCAATCGGTGACCGCCCCGCCGGCACTCGTCCGCATGATTGCCCTGTGCTTCAAGTTGCTCGCAGCGCACAAAAAGTATTGGGTATTGAGTTGACTCAATATGTTCGCTCCTCCACAGATGCCAATGCTCCGATGAGCGAAAATATCCCGTCAACCTGCTTGTGCTCGGGCGGTCACGCTGAAAATGCACACAATGTGAAAGAATTCTTCGAGATGATCGACACGCACTTGGGCCCGCAGCTGTTGACATTGGCGGCTTTGAGTTTGGTTGGCGTCGAAGACGAAGAACCGTTGTTGCCTAAGAGACTCTAATCGTTATCAAACCGAATATACAGTCGGGAATTAGACCCCTTTGGGTTGGAGAAAAACCCAAAGGGGCTAGAAACAGTTATGCTATAATTACTCAAACTTACTTTATGTTAATTAAAATGAGTACATTGTATAGCATCAGTCAAGCTGCACAACAATTGGGCGTTGCCGTTTCCACCCTCAGACGCTGGGAGTATGAAGGCAAAT
>CAJMEC010000050.1 GCA_905212345.1 uncultured Sutterella sp.
GCCAGCCAATCCACGAACCTGATTCAGCCCTGCCTTAATAGGTATCCAATTTATTTTGATACCTTCTTTTGCGAACTCTTTTTCCAATAGCCCCTGATTTTTCATAACAATATTTTGTATGTTAAACGGAGCCTTTACATAAGTAATATTGAGCTGTTGGGGCCATGTCTGACATTGGCCAACCAATGAAAACAACCCTAAAACCAATATTGAAAATAATCTTTTCATCATTCGTGTCTCACCGCTTCTATCGGATCCAACTGAGCGGCCCGGCGTGCAGGGAAATAACCGAAAATGACACCTGTTAGCGCCGCAAATAAGAACGCTATCATATTGATGCTCGGATCAAAAATGAAGGGCACTCCCATCGTTGCCGCTAAGACAAAAGAACCGATAAAAGCAATCGCAACACCTAAAACACCACCCATAGCTCCTAATACAACCGCTTCAATTAAAAATTGCATCAAAACTTCTCTTTCTAATGCGCCGATTGCCAAACGAACGCCGATTTCTCTCGTCCTTTCCGTCACACTGACGAGCATGATATTCATAATTCCAATACCACCGACAACCAGACTAACCGCTGCCACAGCTCCCAAAAGCATCGTCATGATTTCCGTCGTGCTGGAAACTCTTCGTGCAATTTCCTCTGTATCCAAAATCATAAAGTTGTCATCATCGGCATCGGATAAAGAACGCCTTTCTCTCATTAAAAGACGAATACTTTCTGTCACTAACGCCCGATCAATCTGTGAATCGACTGACACTAAAATAGCTGAAACTCTTGTGTTTCCAGATACTCTACGTTGAAAAGTTTGAATTGGCATAACCACTAAGTCATCTTGATCACCACCAATAGCCGCTTGTCCTTTGCTTTCCAAAACACCCACGACGCGACAAGAAAACTGACCGGTACGTAGCATTTGTCCTACGGCATTTGATGAGCCGAAAATTTCCTTTTCAATCGTTGTCCCAATTACACACACAGCAGCCCCTGACTGCTCTTCCTGGGGCTCAAAATAGCGTCCTTGCCTAATTTGACGATTGTCCAAAATGAAATATTGATTAGAGCTTCCGATAACCTGTGTACTCCAGTTGCGCCCCTGAGCCACAACTGTCATGGATTGTTGTCTTTGAGGCGCGACCGCTTTAACCCCTGCGATTTGATTTGCAATTGCATCGATGTCTTCAAGTTTAAAAGACGGAGCTCCCGCCGAACCGCCCGGCCCCATACGTTGTCCGGGACGAATCATCAGTTGGTTACTGCCCAGGCTTTCAATCTGTTCACGAACAGCCTGCGTTGCACCGTTTCCAACCGTCACCATCGTGATCACAGCTGCCACGCCGATAACAATACCGAGGACCGTCAGCAACGAACGCATGGGATTGCGCCATATTTGACGTAAAGCCAATACAAAAGCATTCCCCCACATACCTAAACTCCCTGATCACTTTCTATGCGACCGTCCCTGAAATGAACGATTCTCTTGGCAAATCTAGCCATCTCCGGTTCATGGGTTACAAGCGAAACCGTAATGCCATCTTGCTCATTGAGATCTTTGAGCAATTGCATAATTTCAATGCTTCGTTTGGTATCCAAACTGCCTGTTGGCTCATCGGCTAAGAGTAGCAACGGCTTACTCACAATTGCCCGGGCAATAGCCACACGCTGTTGTTGACCGCCTGACAATTCTGCAGGTGTATGGTGTTCCCATCGCAAAAGTCCTACTCGATCTAAAGCCTGCCTCGCCAGTTTATGGCGTTCTTCACGAGGAACTCCCCGATACAGAAGTGGCAACTCGACATTCTCTAATGCGGTTGTTCGAGCCAAAAGATTAAATCCCTGAAAAATAAAGCCTAAATATTTCCGACGCAACAAAGCTCTTTCGTCATGACTCATTTTTTCGACCGGTGCGCCTTTAAATAAATAACGACCGGAAGTTGGCGTATCCAGAGCTCCCACAATGTTCATGCAGGTCGACTTCCCCGATCCCGAAGGTCCCATTACTGCAACAAAGTCACCTTCTTCAATGACAAAGTCAATCCCTTGCAAGGCGAAAAAGGCTGCCTCTCCTTGTCCGTAGCGCTTATGAATATCAATGAGCTGAACTAATGGGATCTTTTCAGACATGCTCACTCCTTGCTAATTGGCCCGAAGCTGGCTCGTAATGACCAAGTCACCCACTTTCAAATCACCTGAAACGACTTCTGTGCGCGTTCCGTCCGATGCACCGGTAATGATGTCAACCTCTTGGGCACCGCCATCACGCAAAACCCACACAGTGTTTTTCCTTTGCGTGGTAACGCCACCGACTTCTTTCGAGACTTTGTTGGACGAACGGGGCGGTCCCATCATAAGGCTACTGACCGCGCTCGAATCTTTAGATACACTAGGAGCAAATCGCAATGCCGTATTGGGAACCAGTAAAGCGTTTTCGCGCTTTTCCGTCACAATCCTTGCCGTTGCTGTCATCCCCGGACGTAAAAGCAAATCCTCATTGCTTACTTTTAAATAAGCAGTGTACGTCACCACATTTGTTTCAGACTCCGTGGGGCCGTAAGCGACTTTAGTCAAGGTCGCCGGAAAATTTTTGTTGGGATAAGCACTAACGGTGAACGTCGCTTTCTGTCCTGGCTGTACAACACTGACATCGGCCTCGTCAACATCAATTTCAAGTTCTAATGTTTTCAGGTCACTCGCCAACGTTAAAAGTTCAACCGCTTGTAAAGATGCCGCCACAGCGTATCCCGGTTCCACGGAACGAGCCAAAACGACACCGTCGATAGGAGAAGAAATATAGGCTTTTGTTAAATCCGTCTGAGCGGTTTCGAGTTCAGCCTGAGCTGTTTGAATTTGAGCGCCGGCAGTATCAAGCGAAGCTTGAGCGCGAGCGACGACAGCCGCCTGTTCATCTAATTCTGTTTGAGCAGGTGTTTTTCCGCCCGAAAGCTTTCTCACATTAAGAAGCCTTTTATATTTAGCGTTAGCCTCATTGAGTGTTGCCTCCGCTTCTTTCTGCGCTGCCTGCGCACTAGCCAAAGCCGCTTTTGCCTTTTCAACCGAAGCCTTCAATTTGGCCGTATCAAGTTCAATTAATACCTGGCCATGCTTAATGGGATCGTTTACATCGACTAAAACATTTTCAACAATTCCGGACAGTTCTGATCCGATCGTCACTTTTTGTTCAGCTTCGAGCGTCCCATTAGCCGTCACCTCGACCTGCAGTACGCCTTGAGTAACCGCTTCGGTTAAATATCGAGGGCCCGCGTCTTTGCTACCCATCCACCAAGAAAAAGCTGCAACCACTGCCACACAGGCAGCCCCTAGTGCCCAAGTTTTTCTTTTTGAACGCCCCTGAGCATCATCTCCGCCTAGCAAGGATTTGATCTTTTCTTTATCGCTACTCATCATTTTTCCTCATTGATTGGGTCAGTCGGAACCCATCCGCCACCCAGCGCTCGATATAAATCAATATGAGCAATTGCCCAATCCGCTTGGTTACTGGCCTCATTATCCTGAGCCGTTAGCCATGAACGTTGCGTCGTCAGAACAGTCTGATAGTCTTCCAAACCGCTTGAATATTGCTGTAAAGCCAGTTGGGCTGCCAGTTGAGAACTTTCCGTTGCTGTTTTAAGGGACATTTTTTTAGCCGCACTGGATCGAATACCGGATAAAGCGTTTTCCGTTTCTTCTAAAGCAACAACTAAGGTTTGCGTATATTGAGCCTGCGCGCGATCAAGGTTGGCTTTCTGCGTCTCTGTGCCAGCCACAACATCTCCCCAGTTCAAAAAAGGCATTGACAGAGCGCCAACTAAAGCGCCGATTCCGGTACCACTTGCTCCCAGCGCCCCAACCGTTGCTGCCGCGGTACCTATTGAACCGGAAAGTGACAAAGTCGGAAAGTAATCTGCTTGTGCAACGCGAACATTTTCCATTGCGGCTCTCACCGTTTCTCGCGCTGCCAACACATCAGGTCTCAAAGAAATCACATCCGCGGGGATAGAAACCGCAATCTTTCCCGGAGGAGTTGGAATATCGGCTGAAGGTAAATTTTGGATTTCGCTCAACGGCAAAACTGTCAATCTGGATAAAGCAGTCTCATACTGCAAAATGTTATGCATATTCGTGGCGATACTGGCCTTGGCATTTTCAAATTGGGCGTTCGCTTGTTCATAGTCCGTGGCCGATACAAGTCCAGCCTGGTAGCGCCATTGCGTTAAATTCTTCGCCTCTTCGTAAGATTTGACACTTTGTCTGGCGATTGACAGACGGCTTTGAGCCAAGCGCAAATTGACATAGGTGAGCGCTACCTCACTTGTCATTGCACTTTTTGTATCTTCTAGAGATAGTTCGGAAGCTAATGCGCTAGCCTGAGCCGCTCGTCTTGAAGAGACATCTTTGCCGCCAAAACTAAAAGACCATGCCGCGGCGGCATCCGCCCCAAAGCTTTCCGTAGAGGTGTTATTTCGACGGTTTCTGGCGCCATCAGCCCCCAACGTTGCCGTCGGAAAGAGTTGCGATGTAGCCGCCGTTAGGCTCGCCATCGCCGAGCGTAAGTTCGCTTGGGCTTGCGCAATGTCAGTATTGTTTTTTAGCGTTGCTTCCACCAACATATTTAGTGACGGGTCTTTCCAAGATGACCACCATTGCGCAGGAGGCACCCTAAGCGACTTTGCTTCTGCTGTCCCCTCTCCATTGCTCCATGTTGAGGCCAATAGGCGACTTTGTTCTTCAGTCAACTGCACAGGCTGAACAGCGCAACCGGCCAGTCCGACAACACATGACACCGTTAATGCAAGAGTGAGAATTTTTTTCACATTCTTTCCCCTTTTTACCTTAGTTTAAAGTGTGCCATAGAAAGTTGTAACAATCTCCCGAAGCGAGTAATTTTTTGCAAGCTACCTCCGATAAGGTAATCGTCTTAGTGGCAAATCGCACTTGGGGCAAACTTAATACTCGAATATCATTATTATTACGGTCTCATTTATTAAAGTGTGTTTGTACTATCTCAATGCCTTTAAATCTTCTTTTATCGTTACATGACGAGGTATTCGAAGCGCTGATCGCAGACTTTTTAGTTTTTTGTAACTATGAAGTCCGGGCTGCGTACACTCAGCAAGATGCGCTTAACTACTGTCAAAACGACAATTTTGACATGGCAGTTATTGATATCAAAGAAGAAAAGGATGCTCAGTTTGCCAGATACTTATTGGCCATCAAACCCGAATTGGATATTCTTGCCTTAATTCATGAGGGCGTTTCAAACGATGTGATTGAATCACTTCGTTTACCACGGGAACAGCTTTTATCGCTTCCGGCTCCCCTGGTTTCTATTTTAGAAGCCATCAAGGTTGCCAATGAGTCCAGGCAAAATGAAAAATTAAAATCCCTCACACCTGTCACAATCGGATCGCTTTGCATTGATAAACAAAACGCTACCGCCAGTGTTCACGGTGTTCCTTTAACCTTGACTGTCACGGAATTTACCCTTTTGGATCTTTTGGCCGACAACCTGAATGCCCCGGTGAGCAAGGATGAAATTTACCCCAAAGTTTTAGGGCGTCCCCGCGGCCAATTTGACAGAGCAATCGATGTTCACATTTCCAGTGTTCGCCACAAACTTCATCAGCTGCACTGCAACGACATTTGCATTGAAAGTGTAAGAGGCGTCGGTTACCGTCTCTGTAAACAAGATTAATTGATGTTCCTTTTCCCCTTAAAAAGCGACTTTTTTTGATAAATCGATTTTTTTTCGCGATTTTTATCAAATTCTTTCTCATTCTTTTAACGACTGTAAAAGAAAAGGCGCAAAATAGAACCATTGACATTTCCATTTAGTCATTAAAGGGGATCATTATGAGTCAATATCCAGTTGAGAATATCCGTACTGTAGCTTTGGTGGGCCACGGCTCCACCGGTAAGACAACCTTGATGGAAGCCCTACTTTATCGCAACGGTGTCATTAAAGAAGTTGGAACGGTTGAAAAAGGCAACACCGTTGGTGACTTTGATCCGATGGAAAAAGAGGTCAAACACTCGTTGCGTACGACTGTGGCTCATCTGAACGCTCAAAAAGACGATGGCACGCCTGTTCGTATTTTCTTATTGGATACCCCGGGGTACCCGGATTGCGTAGGTCAAGCATTAGGTGCACTGGATGCCGTAAAAACCGTCTGCGTGGTCGTTGATGCCACCAAGGGCATCGAGTTGATGACACGGCGCATGATGGACTGGGCCAAAGAACGCAACCTCTGCCGCATGATTGTTGTCAATAAGATTGACCAGCCTGACGTGGACTTGGCCAAGCTTATTCTTGACCTGCGTGAAGCATTCGGAAACGAAGTGTTGCCGCTTAACTTGCCGAACAAGGATTGTTCTCACGTTATTGACTGCTTTGATAATGATAAGGGCGAAGCCAATTTCGCTTCTGTTGAACGTGTTCACCAAGCATTCGTCGAACGCGTTGTGGAAATGGATGACGAAACAATGGAACGCTACTTGGAAGAGGGCGCTGTTGATCCCAAGAGTTTGCACGCTCCGTTGACCAAAGCATTGCGTTTGGGTCACATCATTCCGGTTTGCTTTACTTCGGCCAAGAACCTAATCGGCATGCGTGACTTGATTAAGGTTTTTGTCCGCCATTTGCCCAATCCGACAGAAGCCAATGCTCCCCTCTTCTACAAGGCCGATGGCTCAGAATACATGACATTCCCTGACGCCAACCGCCCTGTACTGGCTCATGTGTTCAAGGTCGTTAATGACCCCTACATCGGTAAGATCGGTCTTTTCCGTCTGCATCAAGGCCGCATCACGAAAGACTCCACACTCTTTGTGGATGACGGAAAGAAAGCTTTCAAAATTACTCGTCCGATCATGCTCCAAGGTAAAGAAGGCCTCGAAGTGGACGAAATGAATCCCGGCTACATCGGCGCCGTTGCCAAAGTTGATGATATTGTCTACGGAAGCATTCTTCATGACAGCTCCATTGAAGGCGGCATTTACATGAAGAAATTGAACTTCCCGAAACCGATGTTTGGTTTGGCCGTCAGTCCCGCTAAACGCGGTGACGAAAGCCGTATGTCGGAAGTGCTTGAAAAAATGGTCAGCGAAGATCCCACGTTGGCGGTTGAGCACGACGTTGTCATGAATGAAACCGTTTTAAGAGGTTTGAGTGAACAACATCTTCGCATTGTCCTCAAGCGCATGGCCTCTCAATTCAAGCTTGAAGTTCAAACACGCACTCCTCGCGTTCCCTATCGCGAAACAATCGCTGTTCCGGCCGAAGGCCACGCCCGCCATAAGAAGCAAACGGGCGGAGCCGGCCAATTCGGTGAAGTATTCCTTCGTGTTGAACCGCTTCCTCGCGGCGCCGGCTTCAAGTTTGTCGACCAAGTTAAGGGCGGCGCTATCCCATACAACTTTATTCCTGCCGTTGAAAAAGGTGTTCAAGAAGTTTTGGATTCCGGCTACGTGGCGGGCTACCCCATCCATGACATTCGTGTCACGGTTTACGATGGTAAGTATCACCCCGTAGACAGTAAGGAAGTAGCATTCGTCGCTGCCGGCAGAAAAGCCATGTTGGATGCTTTGGCCAATGCTAAGCCCACTTTGCTCGAGCCGATTGTCAGAATCGAAATTGAAGCACCGGATTCCTGCATGGGTGACATCGCCGGCGACTTGGCAAGCCGTCGGGGACAAGTCAGCGGAACCGAAAACCTGACCGGTGGCATGATGCTCATCACCGGACGAGTGCCGCTCACCGGCCTTGATGGATACGCTAACCGCCTAAATGCCTTAACACAAGGCGCAGGTACCTATTCGATTGAGTTGTTAGCTTACGAACCAGTTCCGGTCTCGGTTCAAACTGAATTGGCCAGTAAGTATCAACGCAAGGCTGAAGAAGATTAATACTGACGTCTGAGCTTTGCAGTCGGTCGGATTTTCAAACATTCGACCGACTGTTTTTGCCTTAAGCTCACAAAAGCCTAGGCTTTCATATTAGAATACTTTGGTTGATTATATGGGAAATCATTCCCTTCATATATTGGGAGCATTTATGCGTACCGAATATACCGGTCTCATTAATGAAAAATTCATCGGTCAAACGGTGACCCTCTACGGCTGGGCTCACCGTCGTCGTGACCACGGCGGAGTCATTTTTATCGACTTGCGTGACCGCGAAGGTCTTTTGCAAGTGGTTTGTGACCCTGATACCCCTGAAGTTTTCAAAACGGCAGAAGCCGTCCGCAATGAATATTGCTTGAAAGTGGTTGGTCTCGTGCGTGCCCGTCCCGAAGGCACTCACAATCCAGATTTGATCTCCGGTGGTGTCGAAGTACTTTGCCGTGAATTAACCATCCTCAATAAGTCTGAAACGCCTCCGTTCCATTTGGACGATGAAAATCTTTCCGAAACGACTCGCTTGACTTATCGCGTCTTAGATCTTCGTCGTTTGCAAATGCAACGCAATTTGAAATTGCGCTACAAGGTTGCTTTAGCTATTCGCAATCACTTGGATAAACAAGGCTTCATTGATATTGAAACCCCGATGTTGACACGCAGCACTCCGGAAGGTGCACGCGACTACTTGGTTCCGAGCCGTGTCCATGACGGTCATTTCTATGCCTTACCGCAGTCACCGCAATTGTTCAAACAATTGTTGATGGTGGCCGGCTTTGACCGTTACTATCAAATTGTGAAGTGCTTCCGTGACGAGGACCTTCGTGCAGACCGTCAACCTGAATTTACCCAAGTTGATATTGAAACATCGTTCCTGACACAACAAGAAATTCGCGACATCATGGAAAACATGATTCGTGATGTTTTCAAGGAAACGATCAACGTTGACCTCCCTGATCCGTATCCGGTTATGTCCTGGCACGAAGCGATGACTCGCTTTGGTTCCGACAAGCCCGATTTACGTATTAAGGGTATTGAATTGCGTGAAATCACCGAACAGGCTAAGACGTCTGAATTTAAGGTGTTCCGTTCTGCCACCGAGTTGCCCGACGGCAAAGTTGTGGCCATGAACGTGCCCCACGCCGCCAGCATGCCGCGCTCTGAAATTGACTCCTACACAGAATTTGTGAAGATCTACGGCGCCAAAGGCTTGGCCTACATTAAGGTCAACGAAAAGGAAAAGGGCCGTGAAGGCTTACAAAGCCCGATCGTAAAGAACCTCTCCGATGAACTTCTTGCTCATATCCTTGAAGTAACGGGTGCTCAAAACGGTGACGTTATCTTCTTCGGTGCCGACCGTGCCAAGATCGTCTATGACTCTTTAGGTGCCTTGCGCTTGAAGATCGGTCACAGCGAATTCGGTAAAGCTAATGGCTTGTATGAAGAAGGTTGGAAGGCCCTCTGGGTAGTTGATTTCCCGATGTTTGAATACGATGATGAAGAACATCGCTGGGTTGCCTGCCACCATCCGTTTACAATGCCTCACCCCGACCACGTTGACATGTTGAGTACCGATCCTGGCAAGTGCTTGGCTCAGGCCTATGACATGGTGCTCAATGGTTGGGAAATCGGTGGCGGCTCCATCCGTATCCACCGCGCAGACATTCAAAGCAAGGTCTTTGCCGCTTTGAATATTGGTCCGGAAGAAGCCCGCGCGAAGTTCGGCTTCCTGCTTGATAATTTGCAATACGGCGCTCCTCCTCATGGCGGTATCGCCTTCGGTCTTGACCGTATCGTGACGATTATGGCTGGTGCTCCTTCCATTCGTGACGTGATTGCATTCCCGAAGACTCAGCGTGCTCAATGCTTGCTGACGAATGCTCCGGCCCCTGTGGATGAAAAACAATTACGCGAACTGCACATTCGTTTGCGCAACCCGCAACCGGCTAAGGACTAATTCAAGATAGTTAGCCTACAGTAAACAACGGGAACCACTCCTATGTAGAGGGTTCCCGTTGTTTTTTGTCTTCAAATTGTATTAAAGACTAAACAACCATCCGCCGTCGTGATCCCATGGATCTTGGGTGACGGCTGTCTCCGTGACAACACCATTTAAATCAAACTGCACCCAAAAAGCCATATCCATGCCTCCGATATCATTGAATCGATACATGAATGCTGTTTGGTCTTGGAGTTTGAATTCATACTCCTGAGCGCAGTGCCCAAACATCTGATATACGTCCGCTTTGGTGTGCTTACCGGGGATCACTAATTTGAAATGATCCTCGTTCATGGTTTTCTCTTTGCCTATGTAATTGCCATTCTTATCAAAGCGCATCCAATAAACTTCCTGCCCGAAAGGTTGCATTGAATACACCAAAATAAAGCCACCGTCAGGCTGGCTCATCTTTGAGTCCGGCATTCCTAGTTCGGTTAGCACCGCGCTTTCCGGCGTACCAACATCAATCAAATCAGGATGAGCACACCCCGCCAAAATCAGCGCAGACATTGAAAGCGCGCAAATTTTAATTGTCTTTAATATCTTCATTAGACTTGCTCCTTGTCCTCTGTCTTGATTGTATGCCTATTCAGACCAACAGATAGAGATACTCAACTGGCTTTTTTTTGCTCGCCGCATTTAAGTACCTTGAATTACAATACAAGCATCTTGTTTAACAGGTAAACAGATATGTCCGTTGTTCGTTTGGCGCTCGTCTCCACGATGTCGATTCAGTCGATCGCTACAGCCAGTACAGTAACCCTGTCAGCTATTGCTCCATTGGTGGCTGCGGCGATTGGAATGCCTAGCTCCTTCATCGGCACATATGTCTGTTTTATTTATATCGGCGCAGCCTTTGCCGCCGTGGCCGGTGGGACAATGGTCACCCGCTATGGCGGTATTCATGTTTCTCAAGGTTGTCTGATTCTGGCCGCCATTGGCCTAATGCTTAGCGCCATAGCGAATTTTTGGTGTATTTGCTTAGGCGGGCTTTTCCTGGGACTCAGTTACGGCCCCATCACACCGGCTTCGAGCGACATCTTGGCGCATACAGTGCCCAAAGAACGGATGGGCTTCGTTTTTTCCCTCAAACAAACGGCAGTTCCTTTAGGTAGCGCTTTAGCTGGCTTTATTGTCCCAAGCGTCGCGCTTTGGGCAAATAACTGGCAGGCTGGTCCACACATAATGGCTATTTTTGCGCTTTCTGTCGCTTTACTTGTTTTGTATCACCGAAGCAGTTTAGACGATCACTTTGATCCACGATCTCGTTTTAGTATTCACACGGTTTTAAACGCTTTACGACTGGTCACTTCCCAGGCCGGATTGCGCCGTATGTGTATTGTTTCATTCGTTTATAACGGCACACAAATGTGTGTATTCAGCTACCTCGTTTCTTTCATGGTTGAAGATATTTCAATTCCGATTGTTTTAGCGGGGATGGCTTTGAGTGCCGCCAGCATCGGCGGAATCTGCGGACGTCTTTTTTGGGGAATTTTTGCCGATTGGATTCATTCGCCGAGATTAACCTTATCACTGTTAGGTTTCTTAATGACCGGCATGCTTGTCAGCGTAGGCTTTTTTAGCCCCCAAACTGCAACCTTTTTACTCTTAGTCGTGTGTTTTTGCTTAGGTGGCTCAGCCATCGGTTGGAACGGTGTCTATTTAGCCCATGTCGCCAGAATCGCACCTGAAGGCAAAGCTGGAGTAGCCACCGGTGGCACGCTCTTTTTCACCTTTGCTGGCGCTATTTTTCTGCCACTTGTTTTTGGAGTTATTCACAATACGTTTGGCCAATACTTTGAAAGCTTTTACGCCACCGCCGCTTTATGCGCTTTGATTGCTCTTTGGTTATTGGTGAGTAAAACTCCGGAAAATTAAGGATTGTGCTGACACTCTTTAATGTCAGACTGAATTTCATCAATGAGAGCATGAAAACTCTCTCGCACCTGCTTTTCGGAGCATCCGAGCACTAGAGCGTCCTCCAATGCATCTTTAATCATCGAGCGCAACTCTTCATAGTTTTCATTCAAAACCATGACTTTTTCTGTACAGGAAACCGGACTTCCATCCGGCTTTTCCCAACGGGGAATAGCGTTTTTACTGTTGTCCATACGTTTTAAATCGCTCCATTACTTCTTGCATTTGAACTTCAGACAACAACTTGGGTTCTCCAAGCTGACGAGTCAGCGTATACATATGCGCTAAATTTTCGACTTCATGAGCAAGTTTTAACGCTGCGTTCAAACTACCGCCTACTGTTAACACCCCGTGGTGAGACAAAAGACAGGCATTCTCTTTTTCAAGAGCCTTTGCCGCGATTTTCGCTAACTCTTTCGAGCCGAATAAGGCGTAGGGCGCACATTTTATGCTATCGCCTCCGGCAACTGCCACCATGTAATGAAATGCCGGAATACAAAGATCTTGACAGGCAAGAGCCGTTGCATACACCGAATGAGTATGCACAATCGCCTCAACATCCTGACGGTGACGATAGACTTCTGCGTGCATTAGCCACTCACTTGAGGCTTTTCTTTGCTTAGCGAATTCTTCGTGCGGCAAACCATCCAGGGCAACAAAAACAATATCCTGAACAACAAGATCTTCATAAGCGATGCCTGTCGGCGTTATCCAAAAACCATCTAAATCCCCAACTCGAGCACGAACAGAGACATTCCCGCTTTTATTAACATTAATGCCCAATGCATTCATGCTACGAGCGGTTTTAATAACAAGCTCCCTTAAATCTTTTTCCTGATGCACCATCAACCCCTTGCGTGAGCCCTTGCCCCTTCTGGGAATAGTCTTGTTAAAAACTCTGGCGCGCATACGCCTCTTTCCGTAATGATTCCTGTTACCAATTTGGCAGGAGTTACATCAAAAGCCGGATTTTCAACATTGGTTTGCTCACTGATGATTCTTACGTCACATGCATGGCCTTTTTTATCCAAACCGCGAACAATTCGCAGCTCGTCTCCCGCGCGATTTTCTATTTTTATGCTGTGCTTGCCGTCTTGAATAGACCAATCTATCGTTGACGACGGAGCCGCTACATAAAAGGGAACGTCCATATCTTTGGCTGCGAGAGCTTTTAGATAGGTTCCAACTTTGTTGGCCACGTCGCCAATAGCCGTAATTCGATCAGCCCCAACAAGAACCGCATCGACCTCACGATGTTGCATCAGATGGCCCCCAGCA
The DNA here is from genome assembly GCA_905212345.1 of uncultured Sutterella sp. GTDB lineage: Bacteria > Pseudomonadota > Gammaproteobacteria > Burkholderiales > Burkholderiaceae_F > Aphodousia. Next base: position 13,095 of record CAJMEC010000050.1, read on the forward strand.
TTATCAGCAATCACGGTGTGGGGGATGCCGACACCTGCCAATTCCCAAGCCGTCAACAGCCCCTGTTCGCGAGGCCGAGTCTCGTCAACCCAAACATGAAGGGGGATCCCCTGCTCAAACGCGATGTACACAGCAGACAAAGCGGTACCGTAATCAACAGTTGCCAACCAACCGGCATTGCAGTGTGTAAGAATATTTACCGGTTCACGCTTACGGGCATAGATCTCCGCGATTACCTTCGCGCCGTGAGTCCCAATGGCCCGATTTGTCAGAACATCGGCTTGAGTCATTTCTTTGGCCA
>CAJMEC010000051.1 GCA_905212345.1 uncultured Sutterella sp.
TTTTGAGAATAATATGCGTCCGTCTTTAGCCGTTGAAACCTCTCTGAAGGCTCTTGGATCAAATTTGAAAATCGCTCGTCTGCGCCGTCGTTTGCCACAATCGCAGGTTGCAGAGCGCGCAGGAATATCCCTCAACACCCTAGCGAAAGTTGAAGCCGGCGACCCGGGTGTCGCTATCGGTAATGTCGCAGCCATTATGCAAGCGATTGGTCTGGGCGCCCCCATGGGCGATATCGCCTCTCCATCGGCCGATACGTCGGGATTGCGCCTTGAATCCGAACGTCTCCCTAAACGCGCCAGAGCGCCCCGCCGTTTAATCTAAAATGGCCTCTCAGACGTTAAACCTTTACTTTAAAAGTTCTTCCAATCCCCTGCCAATCGGTCAATTGAATATTGATGACCCTGGCAGGGAGTCTTCTGTTTGTTATTTTGTTTACAACTCCGATTGGCTTAGTTACGGTTACTCTTTAAGCCGAGATTTGCCTTTAATTCCCAAAGTATTTAAAACGGACACTAATCACCCTGTTTTCGGATTCATGTACGACTTGATCCCGGGTATCGGCGCCCGTAAAGCAGCGAAGTTTATTTATAAAAAAGATTTAACAAACAATCAGTTATTCCTACTTTCTCAAGAAGTGCTTCGCCCGGGCGCCATTGGTTTTAAAGATAGCGCTCAAGCAGCTCTTCAATACAAGGAAGTCGGTCCCTGCGCGCTCGATTTAGAGCGATTGATGATGGGACACTTGAATATTTCTAATATAGATTCTCTCTATCGGGGGCTAAGTGCACTACCCGGCGAACGTTTTAAGCTTGGTTATCAATCTGGTAAAAATAAAAATTTCATTTCAAAATTTAACATACCCGATCCGCAACGAAATTTAGTGATCTGGGAAGCCGTTGCATTAAGTCTTGCTAAACGGATGGGGCTGCAAACCGTATCGGCAGAACTTACATCCATGCGTGGAATGGATACGATTATCAGCAAACGTTTTGATCGAACCGCTGATGGCCATCCGATCGGATTCGCCTCCGCGCGTGCCCTTTTGGCTGCGCACGATGACAATCATTGTTATCTGGAGGTCGCGGACATATTAAATCAGGATGGCGCCAAACCTAAGATGGATTTGCTCGAATTGTGGCGTCGAATGGTTTTTAACATGTGTGTGGGAAATGTTCACGACTGTCTCGATAACATCGGTTTTATCCGTGATGGGGATGGCTGGCGTCTGGCTCCCCTTTATTCCTTAAAACCGGAACCTATATCCATTAACCGTCGTCACCATGCGACGGCTGTTACTGATGATTGCGACCGTCCGGACTTATCTAAAGCTGTCGAAATAGCCCCATATTTTGGCATCAGTCAACGCAAAGCCGAGGCTCTTGCACTCGAAATTTCCTCTTTTTGCGCTCAAAACTGGGAAAAAGTCGCCCGAGATTTTCAGGCAGATCCCCTTGAAATTGACAATATGCGAAAAGCTTTTGAACAGCTTGATCTTTGATATCAGGGTTATCGCTTGGTCATATTGACTTACAACAAATCACTTACTTACCTTAACGCTCCTAATTACAGTTTGTTACTACTAGTCGGGAGTTCCCCTAGTAGAAAGATACTTTGCTGAGAGCAAAATCTTGCTGTCGCGAAATTTCCGCCTCATTTGACCACGGGAATAGCGACTTTGTTTTTATAAACAAACTCTCTCATAAAAGGAGCTTACTGCTATGAAATTACGTGCATCTTTGATGGCCTGTGCCATCACAAGCGCCTTGGTTGCCCTGCCGCTTACCTCGATGGCCTGCTCTACGGTGATCGTCGGTAAGGACGCTTCGGCTACCGGCCAAGTGATCGTTGGCCACAATGAAGACAATGGTGGCCGCGTTTTCAACCCCCAATACTATGTTCCGCCTGCCAAGCACAAAGCCGGTGAAATGATCAAATATGAACCGACGGCTGCTATGATCCCGCAAGTGCGCGAAACCTTGGGCTTTTACTGGTCTCAAACGCTTGACCCGAATGGTTCCTCCTTCTCTGACGGTTTTGTCAATGACGCCGGCGTGGTGATTGTTTCCAACGCTTGCTCAAACATTTTCGACAAAAATCAAAAATTGAAAGACGGTGGCGTGGGTTACGGTATTCGCCGCCTGATGGCAGAACGCGCTCACAGCGCTCGTGAAGCTGTGAAGATCGCCACAGACCTTCTCACGAAGTATGGCTACTTCTCTGAAGGCCGCACCTACACGATCGCCGATACGCATGAAGCCTGGCAGCTCGCCATCCACATGGGTAATGTTTGGGTTGCCCGCCGTGTCAAAGACAATGAAGTGATTTATATCCCGAATAACTTCATGATGGATAAGGTTGACGCCACCGACACCGAAAACGTGATCGTTTCCCCGGGCTTGATCGAACGCTCCATCAAGAACGGTCGTTACAAACCCGCCACACCCGGCGTCTACAACGACTTTAACTTCCGCGTCGCTGTTCAACCGGCTGAACAACGTGCCGTCGGCTACAACTTCAGTCGTAACCAAGTGGCCTGGGAATACATCACCGGTGAAAAGATCACCGATGCTGAAAAGTTCCCGTACTCCTTCACGCCTGACAAGAAGTTCACTGTCCAAGACGTTAAGAATATCTTGCGCTTGCATGAAGATCAAATCGGTGACGATGACGGTTGGTACCACCATTTGGGCTTCGCTCCGTGCCGTGTGACGACGCACGAATCCGTTGTTTTCGAAATCAATGACATTCCTGAACTCATTACGAGCTACCGTGCTTTGGCCCGTCCGTGCGAAACCCCGTACGTTCCGTTCTATCCGTTGGCCAAACCCAGCCAGAACATGAGCTTCATGGATGCCGCCACCGCTACGAAGCAACAATTCAGCGCTCCGGACTATCGCTTCGATTATCACCCCGAATGGGCTTCCGCCACCTTCATCAACAACGCCAATACGTTGGAATTCCAACGTGATGACCGCGATGATAACTTCGACATCATCGAAGACTTGGAAGAAAAGTGGGCTGACGAACAAGCCGGTATCCGCGAACAAACCAAGGCTGCTATGAAGGTTTCCAAGGATCACGCTTTGAACATTCTGCACCGCTACAACGTGGCTAAGCTGCAAGAAGCACAAGGCGCCATCCAAGCTCATTTGGATGAAATCGCTCCGCATAAGGTTGTGATTTTGGCTGACTCCATCGATCCGAAGAGCTCCGCCACGGTCAAGTTCGCTCTCTTAAGTGACGAAGACCTCGATGCAACCAAGATCGATCAAAAGAACACCTACGGTGGTGTGGGCCGCTCCAGCCTCACGACAAGCGGCGTGATGAGCGACTTGGCTCAACCGATCGCCTTCTCCGCTGAAGACGTTAACGGCGACGGCAAGAAAGACATGGTTATGACCTTTGTGCAAAAAGACCTCGCCCGCTTCATGATGGCCGGCGCCGTCTATGACACGTGGCTCTACACCCGCGACGGTGGCGATCGTATCGCTGCTTTCGATACGGTGAAGATTAAGGGTCAAACCAACCGTAAGTTCTCCACCAAGGAACGCGGTCACGACAGGTAATCTGATTAACAGTCTTTGTTAATAGAGATCCTAAGCCCCGGGAATCGATCGATTTCCGGGGCTTTTAGGTTAAATTTTCTATAAATTGAACCAAGAGTAACCATTTTTCTTTTGACTTTTATATACTTAGCAAATCGACTCTTAAGAGGGAACAAAATGCAGCAAAACAACACGCCCTTGGTTCGCATTGTTGACGATGATGAAGGTATCCGTAACTCCATGGCCTTTTTGCTTGAAGGTGAAGGCTGGGAAGTTAAAACCTATCGTGATGGTTCTCAATTTTTAGCCAGTAACGACTTCAGCCGACCGGGTTGCATTATTTTGGATGTGCGCATGCCTAATATGAGCGGTTTGGGCCTTCAAACACACCTCAATGAAATGGGTGTGGATTTGCCGATCATCTTCTTAAGCGGCCACGGCGACATTGATATGGCCGTGCACACGATGAAAAACGGTGCCGTCGAATTCCTTCAAAAACCTGTGCGCGAAGAACGACTCTTTAAAGTGGTTCATGATGTGATCACTGAATACATGAACCGTCAGGAACAAATGGCCGATGTCATTGAGTTTAAGAATCGCCTCAAAAACCTCACCCAACGTGAACGCGAAGTGGTGAATTTGATCAGCTTGGGTAAATCCAACAAAGAAGTTGCTGAACAGTTAGGCATTTCTGAAAAAACAGCCCAGGTTCACCGTGGCGCAGCATACCGCAAGCTCGAAATTCATAACGCCACGGAAATCGCCCGCTTACTGATGCGCGCCAAAGAAGATCCGCAAATTCAATAATGGCTGATGACAGGATCGCCATACAGACGCTCGGCCTGGCCGGGCGTTTGTTTTTTGAACGCAATGAATCGGTTAGAATATTCCGAACATAGTGTTTTTGGGAGTTCGCGATGAAAGCTCTTCGTCTTTTTTGTGCCGCCGCTTTTGCCTCAAGCTTGTTGCTTAGCGGTTGCGGCGTCACAACGCCGCTTATTAATCCCCAAGAGCAAAGCGCTCCGGCTCAAATAAGCCAATCACAGATGCATAACGCCATTATCCGCGCCGCTCAATTACGCAAATGGCGCATCGTCAGTGACCGGCCGGGTGTTGTCACACTGGCTTATCCGGATTCTGCCAAGGCCATTCATTTTGAAGCCATTGTCAAAGTTACGTATGACGCTCGACGTTATAAAGTCAGTTATGTTTCCAGCCGTGGCCTTGATGAGAGAAAAGGTTGCGTGAATTCTGAGCTCAAAGGTAATAATAAGTACGACGAAAATGCCCTTTGCGTCCACAGAAACGTCAACCGCTGGATGAATAACTTAAACGCTGACATTTTGGATGCGCTTTATCGCTAATTGTTAACTTATGCGACTTTTGGACTACTCGGTTTGGCTGCCGGGGCTAAAACCCGGCATGAATCCCCTGTCGATTTTGTCAACGGCAAAACCGGACACGATAGAAATACCCAAACTGGCCTTTCTCCCACTGATGCAAAGAAGGCGCCTGAGTCCCCTGGGCCGGGTTGTCCTCTCCACGCTCTATCCTCTTTTTGAAAAGTACAGTCAGCAGGGCATGCCCGCTTCAGTTATTCTCGCATCACGCTGGGGTGATATTGATCTGACCGTGAAAGCGCTCGAAGAGATGAGTACAGAGAGAACTCTCTCGCCCACAGGATTTTCAACATCTGTTCATAACGCCATCGGCGGTCTTTTTTCCATGTTCACGCATTTCAAGGGAAATATCACCTCCATGGCGGCAGGCGAAAACACAATCGCATCTGCGCTCACTGAAGCCAAGGCTCAACTGCTTGAATATCCGTTGGTTTTTGTTTCCATTTATGAGGATAAAACACCTGAAGTATTTGAAAAATTTGGGGAAGTACCCTTTCCTTTTTCTGTAACACTGGCGCTATCGAATGAAGAGAATCAGGATTACGTCCGGACATGGAAAGAGCACTTATTAAGCAAAAACATATCGGACGCGCCAATCTTCAATCAACTTCATGAGTTCCTGACTTGGTTGGAAACTGAAAAAAGTCTCGGGAGCCCTTTATGAAGGCGCTTGGCAAACAATATCGTCGTTTGGCAACCGGCTTAGCCTTCGGGGTGTTTGGAGGCCTTGGCATATTTTTTCAATTTCTCATTTTTCCCGGCATTGTTCTTGTTGTGCGAGACGAGAAACGACGAAAACAAATAGCCAGAAATGTTATCCATCGAACTTTCCAAGCCTTTATCGCTTTTATCCGCGCCATCGGCATTTTGAATTGGGAAGGCCGGGACTTGAAAAAACTTCAGGCACCGGGACAATTAATCCTAGCCAACCACCTCACGCTCATTGATGTGGTGTTTCTTTTTTCTTTTGTTCCCAATGCCTGCGCCATTGTGAAAACATCTCTTGCGAAAAATCCTTTCACCTGGGGCGCCGTTTATGCGGCGGGATACATTACCAATGATGGCGGTCCTGAGCTGATTAAAGATTGTGTGCGTGAACTCAAAAACGGCTCAAGCCTTATCATTTTCCCCGAAGGAACGCGCACCGCGCCGGGCACGATGCCTAGACTCAAACACGGAGCAATGATTACCGCTTTGGAAAGCAACGTGGATCCGACCATGGTGAAAATCACCTGTGAGCCAATTAGTCTCACCAAAGGCGCTCATTGGTGGGATGTCCCGGATAGACCGATGCGCTTTACCTTTGAAGTCCTCGGTAAACTTTCCATTGAGCCCTTTAAAGCGATATATAAAAGTACGCCTGCCAAAGGGGTTCGTGCCCTAAGCCGTGAAATTTTTGGTGTATTATTCCCGAATTTAGTTGACCAGCCCACAAAACGGTGAAACGATGTCCGAAGCGTTAAAAACAGAGCTCAAAATATTAATCATTGAATCCTTAAACCTGGAAGATCTGACGGTTGAGGATATTGAGAACGATACGCCTCTTTTTTCTGAAAAGGGTTTGGGACTTGACAGTGTTGACGGGTTAGAACTCGGTTTAGCTCTCAAGAAGAAATACAACATCAGTCTGAACGCCGAGGCGGCAGAAACGCAAGAGTATTTCAAGGACATTAATTCACTTGCCCACTGTGTAGAAACTTTCCGGAGCAAATAAGGCCATGACCGTCACAAAAGAAGAAATTTTCGAAAAACTTCAGACCGCTTTAAACGAAACCTTCGAAATTGCCCCGGAAAAAATCACCCTTGAAGCGCGTTTGATGGAAGATTTGGAAATCGACAGCATTGATGCGATCGATCTTTTAGTGCAGCTCAAACCCTTGCTTGGCAAACGCAAAATCGATCCCTCTTATTTTTATAAGATGCGTACCATCGGCGATGTGGTCGACGGTTTGCACGATCTTTTAACTAAGCCTGAAGCCCATTAAACCGATATGTTCAAGCGGATATTGTCGATTGTTTTAACGATCGCCTACCCGTTTGTTGTTCTGATCGGTCTAAAGTATTGGGGGGTGAGCGCGCTGGCGGTATTCATCGTCTTGCTGTGCACAATTCAGTTACTGACTAAGCCGTCCCGTCTTTCACTCTTTGTTTTTACACTCAGCCTGATGCTGACCGCGGCGAGTTTCTTCTATCAAGTTGCCCTCCCCCTAAAACTCTATCCGGTTGCCGTCAACCTCGTTTTATTGTGTCTTTTTACGACAAGCCTTTTTTCAGAGCAAACGGCGATCGAGCGCCTGGCCAGACTGAAGGATCCGAATTTGCCCGCCGAAGCTATCCGATATACAAGAAAGGTGACCTTGATTTGGTGCCTCTTTTTCACCATCAACGGCAGTATCGCCCTTTGGAGCGCGCTCTTTGCAAGCGACGAAATTTGGGCTCTTTATAACGGCTTTATTGCTTATATCCTCATGGGGCTCCTTTTGGGTGGCGAATGGCTCTTTCGCCGTCATTTTCTTTCACGCTAAAATAGCGCCCATACAACCAACGTCTCTGTTTTTTCATGGATATTCTTGAAACGCTGAAAAAAAGAAATCCGACCGAGCCTCTCGCCTTGACGGCGCAAGGCTATCTTTGCGTGCAAAGTTTCCTTTCGACCGTTGCGCGATGGAATCATTTTTTCAAACATAATCATATCGATAGCGCGGTTTTATTCTGTTCAAACAGAATTCGCTTCAGCGCCGCACTGCTGGGCGCGTGGTGCGCGCATGTGAAAACGATTCTTCCAACGGACCTTACGGTTAAAACAAAAGAGAAGTTAGAAAAAGAAGGCGCGTTTTTTCTGCTCGACGAAACCCCGGACCCCCTTGAATGCGAAGAGGCTGATCAAAAGACGCTTTGCCTTGCGATGAACGAAGCTTTGGTTGAACTTTTTACTTCCGGTTCAACGGGAGAACCCACGCGAGTGACCAAAACACTCGGCCAAGTGCTCGCCGATGTCGATACGCTTGATGCTGACTTCCCTATCCGACCTCTAAAGGCCAGCGCTATTTTTTCAACCGTTTCGCATCAACACATTTACGGCTTTTTGTGGGCGGTGCTTTGGCCTATCGCAAGCCACAAAATCATTACGGAAAAACGACTTCTTTTCCCGGAAAATATCAAAACTGCGCTTGAACGGTCTTCTCATGCCGTTTTAATTAGCAGCCCGGCCCATTTAAAGCGCCTGCCGCTTGATTTGGATTGGACTGAAAGCCGCGCTCACCTGACTCATCTGGTCAGTTCCGGAGGGCCCTTAAGCGAAGAGGCTTTAAAACTTTGCCGGCAAGCTTTCCATCGGACGCCCTTTGAAATATTAGGCAGCACGGAACTTGACGGGATCGCATGGCGTCAAAGACGGTTTTTACCCGATGACACGATTGACCAAACCTCTTGCCTATGGAAAGCCATGCCGGGAACTGAAATCGGCATCAATCCCGATGGGATTATTCAGGTGAAATCCGAACGCCTGGATCCCCAACACTGGACAGTAGGTAACGACAAAATCGTTATGCATCCGGATGGTCTTTTCACACTGCTTGGGCGAACCGATCGCATTGTCAAAATCGAAGAAAAGCGACTGAGTCTGACGGCCCTGGAGAAGTCATTGCTGGCAAGCGGCTTCTTTGCGGAAGCTAAAGCGTTTCTCATGCCTGAAAAACGCGATCTTTCGGTTGTTGCCGTGCCATCAGAAAAAGGACAGGCGCTGCTTATTCAAAGTAAGTTATCACTCATTCGCGCCGCTGAACACCACTTAAGAGAAGAATTTGAAGCGGTCCTTTTGCCCCACCGCTGGCGCTTTGAACCCATCATGCCCACCAACAGCCAGGGCAAATACACGATTGAAGCGCTGCAATCGCTTTTTGATCGAAGACATATTGAACCGAGCCTGGCTAAAGTAGAACACCATTCGATGCGGTTACAGTTCAAAGTCGATGAACGGCTGCCTTTCTTTGAAGGGCATTTCCCACAATGGCCTATTTTGCCCGGCCTCGCCCAAGTTCATCTTGTCATTGAGGAGGCTCATCGGTATTTAAAAACGCCCAGAAAGGTCGATCGCATCAGTAATCTGAAATTCATGTCCATCATCAAACCAAAGACGACGCTTCTGTTAATGTGCCTCTTTGATTCCGAGTCAATGAAAATGAAATTCAGCCTTACCTCGGCCGATCGCTCGACGCGCTACAGTTGCGGCACCATGGATTTTGCGACCGACAAAAAAGACGATGACTAAAAGACTTTTTCTCATCCCAAACTACAACCACCCCGATACAATCGGCTCGGTCGTTCAGTCTTGTCTGCCACATGAATGTGACATTTTGATTGTCGACGATGGCAGCGACACCAAAACCAAAGAAAAAATAGCGCAAGCCGCTTTGCTCTCAAAACACGTCCATGTGCTCACTCTGTCGGTCAATTCTGGCAAAGGAGGAGCGGTCTTGGCGGGCTTTCAATGGGCTATTGACCGCCAATACACCCACGTTTTTCAACTGGATGCCGATGGGCAGCAAGACCCCGCGGCCATCGGTGAATTTTTAGAGTCTTCCGCCAAGCATCCCCAGGCGCTTATCTGCGGCTATCCGATCTATGATGAATCGGTACCGCTTTCACGAAAATGGGGACGACTGATTACCGATTTTTGGGTTGTGATCAATACCCTGTCGAGAGCTTACCGCGATTGTCTGTGCGGATTCAGAATTTATCCGATGGACAGTGTCACTCGGTGGCTATCAACCAATCCCACCATCGGCAAAAGGATGGATTTTGACTGCGATATTTTGGTTCAGCTTTATTGGCAGGGAATCAATTGCATTAATTTACCCGTCAAAATTTCCTACCCCGCCAACGGCATCAGCCACTTTCGGCCGATAGAAAACTGGTATCTCAGTAAAATGCATGCGAGAAACTTTTTCGGCATGCTCGTGAGACTGCCGACACTATTGGGCAGACATTTTCATGCGTAACGCAAAAGAACACTGGGCCGATAAGGTTGAACATACTTCCGTGCTCGGTATCAAAATCCTCTTTCACCTGCACAGGCTTTTCGGTAAGCTCCCCTTCCGATTGGCGTTGGCTCCGGTTGTCTTTTGCATTTGGATTTCGGACAAAATGGCGCGGCTAGCCAGTGAAGATTACCTGCAAAGGGCCTATGCGAACGGTTACCTGAACCGCAAACCGGGACCTTTCAGCAGTCTTTGCCACATGTTTTATTTTGCCGAGACCATTCTCGATAAAATGTTGGTGATTTGGTCTGAGCAAGCCACTGAAAACCTCTCGGTTGAAAATGAAGCGCTCATGACTGATCTCTTGGCTCAAGGCAAAGGCGCCGTTGTCCTGACTTCACACATGGGCTGTGTGGAAGCCCTTATGCACCACGGTTCACTTTACAAAATTCCGAGCATCGCCTTAGTGCACAGTGCCAACACTGCCCAATACACACGGTTGGTGGAACGCTCGAACGCTCTCGGCCACATAGAATTTTGGGAAGTCACTGAGCTTAATCCCGCCAGCATTATGAAACTTGAAGAAAAGTGCAAGAAGGGTTACTTCATTTTCATTGCCGGCGACCGCATTCCGATTCATTCAAAAGCCATCACCGCTGTCTCTTTTTTAGGTTCAGAAGCGCATTTACCCACGGGTGGTGTTATCCTCGCCCATATGCTCGGATTGCCACTTCTGTCGATGACCTGTTGGCGTGAAAGCACTTCAGCCTTCGGTGATCTGAAAGGACAGAACCGCTACCGAGTCCGTTTTGCCAAACTCGCCGATCAGGTAAGATTGCCAAGGGGCAAACGCGATCAAGAATGCCAACGCTTAATGCAACAATACGCGATGGAACTTGAGCGCGGCTTAAAGCAAAGTCCCTTGGATTGGTTCAATTTTTATCGATTTTGGGGGGCCTTATGATCACAGGTGTTCTCAAAGGCTCTTTAGTGGCAGCTCTCGCTGCCTTGGTGTTTGGCGCCGAGACTTTGGCTTTTGATCTTCAAGCCCTTTCCAAAGGCCTTGCTAGCGCGCAGTTGACAACCGGTCACTTCGTTCAAGAACGCGAGCTAACCGGTTTCCCCAAACCCATGCGAACCGAAGGGGTCTACTTTCTAGATTTGAAAAAGGGCATCGTTTGGGAGACGCTCAAACCCTTTGCCAATACCTTGATCTTTTCTGAAAAGGGCATCAAGAGGATCAATAAACATGGCGCCCAGGTTATTTCCGCCCAGGACATACCCTATCTGAAAACAGTCAATGCTCTTATGTTGTCCCTTTTTAGTGCACAAACAGAGGGCCTAAATAAAGATTTTGATATCCTCCTGGAAGGATCGTCTGCGCGCTGGTCAATGACGCTTGTGCCTAAAAAAACGTCGGCGTTGGCCACCGTTTTTAATTCACTGGAAATCACGGGAGCCGCCTCGCCTCAAAGCATAAAAATGGTCAATCGGCAAAATGAAACAACCCGCCTTCAGTTGTCCGGACAAGAAAAATTGACCCGCTGGCCCGACCGATTGGAGCCGCTATGAGTCGGAGAGAAAGATTCTGGGCGTCGCTCGCCTGGGCCATATTAATCTTCTTTGCGTTGCTTTACGTCTGCCTATGGGCTCAGAACAATCGACCTGACTTCGATTTATTGGACTTACTGCCGGAAAACCAAGTTGTCAGCGCTGAGGAAAAATGGCTTCAACAAGCTCTCTCTAAAGAACATAAAGATACCGTCACATTAGGTATTGCTTTACCGGACGAAAAAGAAGAGACTTTAAATTCCGTGCGCGCTGTCGTGGACGCCTGGAGTAAAAGGGCGGCGCTATTTGAAAAGCTTGAAGAGAGAGCTCTGGGCTTGCCGTTACTTGATCAAGTTCGCTCATTGGCTCAAGGGCAAATGACGGTTCAAAGCCAAAAAGAACTCTCAGCGACTAACCCTCAGGCTATTTTTGAGCTCGTTGCCGCCAATGCCGCGTCCCCGATGGACGCTTCCGTTTTTTCCTTTTCCGAGGACCCTTTAGGGGTGCAAAACGAATGGATTAGGCAGCGGCTCAATCAATGGCACGTGCATTTTAAAGACGGCGTTCTTTTGACTGAGCATGAAAATACCCCATATGCCCTGTATTTTTTCCGCCTTGACAGTGAAAAAATCATGCATGAAGGCTCCGCGGTCCTTGAAGCGATAGATGAACTGAAACATTCACTCAAGCAAGATTGCCAAGCCTCTCTTATTGTCTCGGGCCTTCCCCTTTTTTCTGCCGCGGCGGCCGTTGAAGCTCAAAATGAACTCGCCTATCTTGGACTTCTATCCACTCTGGGCATCATTGCCATCGCCTGGTTTTGGTTCGGCAACCTCAAGGTGCTTTTATTAATTCTTGCCGTCAGCGCTCAGGCCTTTTTGTTGGCCGTTGCCGCCACATTGCTCATTTTGGGCAAGGTTCACTTAATCACCCTTGTCTTCGGCACCACTTTAATCGGCATCACGGTCGACTATTCCGCGCATTACCTCTGCACACGTCTCGGACAAAGCGATTCGGCCGAAGAGTCCCTGAAAGCGCTTCTTCCCAGTCTTACGCTTGCCCTGCTTTCGACAGCCCTCGGTTTTGCTTTGATGGCTAGCACGCCTTTCCCCGGACTCACCCAAATCGCTGTTTTTTGTGTAACCGGCGTTGCTTCGGCCTACGCCGCCGTTGTTTTATGGCTGG
>CAJMEC010000052.1 GCA_905212345.1 uncultured Sutterella sp.
GCTTTTTTATTGCCCGTAGAAAACTGTGCTTAAAAATTTATTTTGGACAGTAGTGAATAAATTAAAAGAATTAACAACGTTTTTGCCGCCATGTACTCCTTTTTGCTTACAACAAAAGGAGCAGGGCGGCTTTTCTTTGTTAGAATCAGACAAATCATTGTAGTTATATTCGTGCGTCAGTACTTCTTGTTCTCTTAACCCAACTGTTCAAGTCGATTTCGCACTCAATAATTTCAACGCGTGCGCTTTTAAGTTTCTGCTTTTTCCCGTGCACATTAAAGAGAATGTGAGGTAGAGATGGATTTTCTCAATCAATTATTCGGTGATATCAACAGTGTCCTTTGGGGCGTGTTTGTTTTGATTCCGCTTTTATGCGGAACCGGTATTTTTTATACCTTCAAACTTCGTTTCGTGCAGATCCGTCTCTTTCCGACCGCGCTTCGTTTTCTATTTAACAACGCAACGCTTTTTGGCAAGCGAGCCGACCAGACCGGCATGAGTTCTTTTCAAGCCTTGGCCACCGCGGTCGCAGCTCAAGTGGGTCCCGGTAACGTGGCAGGCGCCGCCACCGCCATCGTCGCGGGCGGCCCCGGCGCCCTATTTTGGTTATGGGTTGCCGCATTTTTCGGCATGGCTACGATTTTTGCCGAAGCCGTATTAGCGCAAATCTACCGAGTGACAGGCGAAAATGACCGCGTTGTAGGCGGTCCGGCCTTTTACATGTCTTTAGGCTTGGGGCCAAAATTTAAACCCATGGCTGTCTTTTTCTCTGCCGTGGCCATCATTACCATGGGCTGCATGGGCAGTCTTGTGCAATCCAATACGGTCTCTCAAGCGCTCAACCATGCCTTTGATGTCCCGCTTCTGGCTTCCGGCATCGGTGTAGCCATTTTGTCAGGCGTTGTCATGTTCGGCGGCATGGGGCGTCTAGCCAGTGTCACGGAAAAACTCGTTCCTTTCATGGCCGGTCTCTATTTGATTGGCGGCAGCTACGTGTTGGCTTGTCACTACGATCAGATTATTCCCGCCTTTGATTTGGTTTTCACCGCTGCCTTTAATCCGGAAGCCGTGGGTGGTGGCGCTTTGGGGCTGACGGTTGCCAAAGCCATGCAATTCGGCGTCGCCCGCGGTCTTTTCTCTAACGAAGCCGGTATGGGTACAACGCCTCACGCTCACGCTGTTGCCAAAGTAGAACATCCGGCCGAACAAGGGCTCGTGGCCATTTTCGGTGTTTTCACAACAGTTTTGATCGTGACCTTCACGGTTTTAGTCATTCTCGTGACAGGCGTTATGGATTTTGACACCACCGGTATCGAGCTGACACAAAAAGCCTATTCCGTCGGCTTGGGCGGCGCAGGGGTCGGCTTTGTTGCCATCTGCCTATTCTTCTTTGCCTATTCCACCATCATCGGCTGGTATTTCTTCAGTGAGCAAAACGTCCGTTACCTCTTCCATGGCCGCGGAATTTTTGTCTACCGTCTGATTGTCTGCGCTTTCTTGGTATTGGGTGCCGTCACGCATGTCAATTTAGTTTGGACGCTTTCGGACTTCTTTAACGGTATCATGGTGATCCCCAACGTGATTGCACTGCTGCTTTTGCATAAAGTGGTGGGGTCTTCGCTCAATGACTTTGAAAACAAATTAAAGAAAGCCGGACTTAACTGATATGACTGATCCCTTGTTGGTCGTTGCCCCGATGGAAGGCCTCACAGGCTTTCCATTCCGAAGGGTGCATGCTCACTTTTTCGGTGCCGCTGACGCCTATTTTCTCCCCTTTGTCACGCCGACCACTTTGCCTCGATTTACCGAGCGTCAAATGCGAGAACTTGCGCCCGACGTCAACATCGGTATTAAAGCAGTCCCTCAGCTTCTTACCCGTCGAGTGGAAGATTTTGTCTGGGCCGCCAAGGCTCTCGCCGATTTGGGTTACGATGAAGTCAATCTCAATTTGGGTTGTCCGGCAGGAACCGTTGTCGCCAAAGGAAAAGGATCCGGTTTTCTTCGAGAACCCGCTGAATTGCAGCGCTTTCTGGATAAAATTTTCTCTGCGGATTTACCTATTAGGATTTCTGTCAAAACCCGAATCGGGTGGGCAGATGAACAAGAATTTGATCTTTTAGCGGATGTTTATAACCATTATCCGCAGATGAAATCTCTCACCATCCATCCGAGAGTGAGAAGCGATTTTTATAAGGGCGAAATTAGGGAAAACGTCTTCGGGCACTATTTTAACTCCTTCAAGATGCCGATTGGCTTCAACGGCGACGTCATTACAGTTTCTGACCTCGAAAGAGTGAAAACAAAATACCGCCCGCTTGCTCATATCATGGTCGGGCGGGCATTGATGGCCGATCCCGCTCTCTTTCGGAAAGCCAAAGGCGGAGCCGCCGCCACGTTGTCAGAAATCCAGACCTACTACGATGCTCTTTTAGAGAGCTATTGCGTGGCCTTTGGCAACGTAAAAAATGCCCTGATGCGAATGAAGGAATATTGGTTCTTTCAGCACAATTTATTTGACAACGCTGAGCGCGCCGTGAAAGCCATCTATAAAGCGAAGACCATGGAAGACTATCTCAGCGCAACGCAACAAATATATGAGAACTGCCCCTTGAGAACGGAAAGCTCTTTTGGGTGGAAAAAGGAGCTCCTTTAACCGGGGAGCACCTATCATTCGCACAAAAGAGAACTTTGCTTTAAAATCACTTCTCCTTTCTCAAAAAAGGAAGGGCCTGTAGCTCAGTCGGTTAGAGCAGCGGACTCATAATCCGTTGGTCGTGGGTTCGAGCCCCACCGGGCCTACCATTCGCCTTTCTCGTAACAATTCCCCGTGTTTCTGAAACAACTTTCTGAAAGTCATTGCCTATAATCAAAGCGTTCTTCAATGACTCTCTTCAGGTTGATCTCTTATGCCCTCTATCGTTAAGTTGAGTGCCTGCGCGGTTTTCGGACTCACGCTCGCCGGTTTGTCTTGTGCCACAGATTTACCCGGCCAACCCCAACCCCTGCCCCATATCAGCACATTGAGTGCCTTTCAAACCGGGGTTTACCATTTCTACGATCAAAACAGCAGCTTCTTTAAACTCGGGAAAAAGACAGGCTCCCAATACCGTTTGGTAAGCGAATTTTCAAAAGGCACTCCCCGCTACTTCTCTTACAGTATGAGTAAAGATTGGACGGTGAGAAACGGTGTTTTACAAAGACCATCCGTTGCCAACGTCGTGCGACCTGTCGCGGGCAACAAAGTCAATGTTATCCGTCAAGGACAATCAAGCGGGCTATCCGTTGAATTAAAAGCCTATGACGTCTCTGATAAGTCCATTGCGTCTTATTTGAAACTTCAAAATGGAAAATCCACGAAATTATCCGATTCCGTATCTTCGTGGACTAAATTCCCGGCGGGCTCGGTTGCCTATGTGCCAACACTGACCAGCCTACGAACAGAAGTTATTGTTCCTGAGGTTAACATTTTTACCGGTCAGAAAACCGTTGAAGGTTTTGTGAAAGCCTTCTCGGGCAAGATCCCCAATTGCCTGCGATACGAAAAGCGCTCAGGCTCTCAACCTTACGCCATTCGCTTTACAAACCGCAAAGGCAATACCGGCAACATTGAAATTTATGAAGCCAAGCGAGGCAAGGTGTTCTGCGAAGTCGATGGTCCCAAGGTGGCCAATGGATCCTACAAAATCCAAACCATCAACGGCACGAAGGTTTTAACCCTTAACTTCCCTCAACACATTGACCGCCGTGACATCGGCATCCATTCCAGCGAAAACGGTGCTTTGGATTTGGCGTTTGTTGAAGTGAAAAAACCGCATCCGCAAGTTTTGCCCGGTCGGGTGCTTCACGCCAAGCGAACCTTCACGGATAATCAATACCGATTCAATAAAGTCGCCGCAGACAGTATTAAAAACGCCCTAAAGTAACGACTGGATTTATTGACGGCCGGCCTTTAAAGGTCGGCCTTTTTAACTCAGTTAACTATTTGGCGGTTTTCACGGGTTGCCGATTTTTTTATTCCTTTCATAATTAATGCTACTTGGAAAGGAGATATTAAATGAGTGAAAAGTACATTGAAGAGATGATTGAAGCACGTCGTGCTCTGCATAAACGTCCAGAGTTAGGTTGGACGGAATTTGAGACGATGTGGCACATCTGTTCTCATTTGGACCAATGGGGCATTCCTTACGTTTTGGGCACCCAAGTAATTAATCCGGCGTTCGTCATGGGCCGCAATGAAACGGAAGTCAAAGATGCCATGGAACGGGCCAAAAAACATGGTGTACCGGAAGCGTTTCTTCAAAAAACAGAAGGCTATCCGGGGGCGGCCGCCATCATTGATACCGGCCGTCCGGGTCCTGTGACGGCTTTTCGCTGCGACATGGACGCTTTACCTATCCGTGAGTCCGATGATTGCAGCCACGTGCCTGCCAAATTAGGTTTTGCGAGCGAACGTGTTGGCATTATGCACGCTTGCGGACACGACGGTCACAGCGCAGTCGGTCTGACTGTTGCCCATTGGCTCTGGGATCATAAGGATGAATTGTGCGGTAAATTTAAGATTCTTTTCCAACCGGCCGAAGAAGGTGTCCGTGGCGCCCGTCCCATGTCCGAGTCAGGCATTGTTGATGATGTTGATTACCTTATGGGCAGCCATGTGGGGGGCGCCTTCCACAGTGGAGAAGTTTGTGTTTGCGATGGCGGCTTTTTAGCTTCGACAAAGTTTGATATCAACTTCATCGGTCTACAAGCTCACGCCGGTAATGCCCCCAATAAAGGTCACAATGCGTTGGTGGCCGCTGCCTGCGCAACGATGATGATTCAGGGTATCCCTCGTCACGCTGATGGAGTCAGTCGTGTTTCTGTTGGGAAACTCATGGCTGGTGAAGGTCGCAACATCATTGCCGCTCATGCTTCAATGGAAATGGAAGTGCGCGGCGAAACTCAAGAAGTTAATGACTTCATGGCCGAGAATGTGGAAAACATTATTGCCGGTGTTGAAAAAGCCTATCAAGTTAAGGCCGAAATATCCAAGGCGGGAGAATCTTCCACTCTGGTGCTTTGTCCTGAGATGTACAGCAAGATGGAAGAGGCCATGCACAATGTACCGGGCATTAGCGTTAAAGCTCGTTATCACGGCCCCGCAGGTTCCGAAGACTGTTCTTGGCTCATTCGGAAAGTGGCTGAGCACGGTGGTCAGGCCGGTTTCCTCATTTATGGTTGTGAACATAAAGGACATCACCGCCCGGACTTTGACATTCAGGATGAACGCAATTTACCCGTGGCTTTTAATGTCTACGTAAGCTTCGCTAAGTTAGTTAACGGCAAAAATTAATTTTTGTATTTAACCAGCAAGGGGGGTGTTACAAAAGTCCCGTTATAAGAAGGGACCGAGTAAACACCCCCTTTTTTTTGAGAAGGTTGTTACTCTGTTTTTTCGAAATGCTGATAGTCTATACGCCTCTTCCAATCTCCTCCCCACTCAAAGCCTTTCTTTTTAAACTCTTGAACACACAAATCATCGGCGCTGATCTTATAGACAAAATTTTGTTCTCGATCCACGTACGGCATACCGGCTTTGGGACTAACAAACGTTCCTTTATCGGTTTTAACCACATAGGGATTGAAGAGCGGATTGATATCGATAGCCATTCCGTGGCTGTGATTCGATAACACTCGAGTACCTTGAACAAATCTGAAATTAAAAGCTGATGAATTATTCTCACTCATGGATTTCTCGTCATCGGCCCCGTAGTTATCAATTAGCACCATTTTTTCGATCGGATAGCGGTTTTTAAAAAGGATTTTGAAAACGTCTAAAACATCCTGACTGATAGCCTGATTGACAACCATTTCACCTAAACGGATACGGTTGTCAGCGGTGTAATGCAGCACTTTCAGATAGCGCAACTTTTCTCTCGAAACTGTGCAATTGGCAGGATATGAATTCCCTTTCATCCGACTAAAGATTTCGTCTGAAATTAGTGAAGCTGAAAAGCACTGTTGATCGCAAAAAGCGCGCACTCCTTCTTCGGAAACAAAAGAAGCGGCTTGCCAATGACTTATTTTTGATTCATCGGCAAGTAAGCTTTCTAAGCTTTGCGCATTGACAAGAAAAGATAGGGAAACAAGAGGAAAAAAGAGAATCCTATTTAAACTAATCATCGCCATATCTGAAACATCGACTATTGATTGCCCCAAACGCTAAATCAGCTTTTTTAGACCGCGTACACAATAAAAGCAACTCCTGTTTTAGCTACTCTCGATTGAGACAAAAGAAACCTTACGGACCGAAGGTAAACACCTTCGGCCGTCTATTTTTGATTGAATTCTTGAGGAACGCTAAATCAGGCTTTTTCTTTAATCACGTAGCCGTACGCACGCTTTCTGCCGTCAGCGTCCTGCTGGATATAAACGCCTTGAAGTTCGGGTGAAAAGCCCGGCATGCGGTTGATGCCTTCTTCAAGTGCCAAGAAGTATTGCAACACCGCGTCACCCCAAACCTCACCCGGCACACAACAAAGCACGCCCGGCGGATAAGGCAGAGCACCTTCTGCGGCAATGCGGCCTTCGGCCTTTTCAAGCGGCACCAATTCCACATGACCGCGGATGAATTCAAAGTGAGCCTCCTGCGGCTGCATGGCCATCTTCGGGAAATGAGCCTTGCGGAACATTTCCTTTTGCAATTGCTTCACATTGCGGCTTCTGTAGAAATCGTGCATTTCTTGGCAAAGCTGACGGATGGTGTAACCACGATAGCGTTCTTCATTGGCCCAATAGACACTGGGCAAGACTTCAGACAACGGGGCGTCAGCATCAAGCAACTCTTCAAAGCGCTTGATTTGAGTGACCAAATGCGTCATCTTCGCCATATCCTCGGCGGGAGTCATTAAGAAAAGAATGGAATTTAAGTCACACTTTTCAGGGATAATGTTGTTTTCACGCAAGTAGTTGGCAAGAATGGTTGCCGGTACACCGAAATCATCATACTCCCCGGTTTCGGTGTTGATTCCCGGCGTTGTTAAAAGGAATTTGCAGGGGTCAACGAAATATTGGTGTTCGCCATAGCCTTCGAAAGCGTGCCATTTTTCACCGGGCTTAAAATCAAAGAACTTCAAATCGCGAGCCATTTCTTCGGTGTTAAAGCTTTCCCACGGACGGCCATCCACCATACTGGGCACAAAGGGGCGAATATGGTGGCACGTCTTTAAAAGTAATTTTCTGGCTTCAATCCCTACCTTGACACAATCAAGCCACAAGGCCTTGCCCAACTCCCCTTCATGCATCTTGGCGTTAACATCCAACGCGGCAAAAAGCGGATAGAAGGGACTCGTGGAAGCATGCATCATAAAGGCGTTATTTAAACGCTTGTGAGGCACATAGCGATCCTGCCCCTTAATGTGGCTGTCCTTTTTGTGAATTTGAGAAGTTTGTGAGAAACCGGCTTGCTGCTTATGAACCGATTGCGTCACAAAGATACCGGGATCTTCGGGGCCAAGTTCAAGAAGCAGCGGCGAGCAGTCCTTCATCATCGGGATAAATTGCTCGTAGCCCACCCAGGCAGAGTCAAAAAGGATGTAATCACAGAGATGACCGATGGAGTCAACCACTTGGCGAGCGTTATAGATTGTGCCGTCATAGGTGCCCAATTGGATCACAGCCAAGCGGAAAGGGCGTTTTTGATCGGCTTTTTCAGGAGCGACTTCACGCACCAAACCGCGCAAATACTCTTCATTGAAGCAATGAGCATCAATGCCACCGATAAAGCCATAGGGATTGCGGGCTGTTTCAAGATAAACAGGGGTTGCACCAGCTTGAAGCAACGCACCATGGTGGTTGGATTTATGATTGTTACGGTCAAAAAGCACTAAATCGCCCGGAGCTAAAACGGCATTCAACACGACTTTATTTGAAGCCGACGTACCGTTTAAAACGAAGTAGGTTTTATCAGCGTTATAAATTTTAGCGGCCGCTTTTTGCGCGGCACATGGAGCGCCTTCGTGAATCAGCAAATCGCCCATGGAAACGTCGGCATTACAAAGGTCAGCACGGAAAATAGATTCGCCGAAAAAATTGTAGAAAGCGCGGCCTGCCGGGTGGCGACGGAAGAACGCGCCCCCCTGGTGCCCCGGGCAGTCAAACTGAAGGTTGCCCGCTTGAACATACTTTTCAAGGCTCCCAAAGAATGGCGGCAGTAACTGTTCTTCATACTTTTGAGCCGCGTTATCGACTTGACGCCCATAAAAAGCTTTGTTGGTCGGATTGGTATCCATCACGCCATAAAGTTGTCCGACCGGCAATTGAGATGGGTCATCGGAAACGGCAAAAACCGGAATTCCCAAGTGAAGGGACTGCACCTCTTCGAGCTTGCCGGCCCGAAGATCTTCACTGCTTAAAACAACCGCGGACACTTCCATCCAGTCTGCCCCCTTTACGGGAACTTGCTCATGAATGGATTCAAAAACATCTTCCAAGCCAGCGCTTACGGCAACTTTTAATTGTTTCATAATTGGTTATCCTTAGAAAAATTCCATCACTGCGCGTTGCTCAACACCTCTCAAGGAGGTTTCCCCATTCACTAAACACCGTTTATTCGATGCTCTTGGGCAACATTAGCCGTAACAGAATCAAATTTTATATGGTGGAAGTTTGACGAGAGAAATTTCGTCAGTTCAGCCTAACGATACGGGCCAACCAAACGTGTCGGAAGAATCGTTGGAAGAGGCGGAAAAACGACAATAGCTAAAGCAAGAGCGACAGCTAAAACACGTAATGTGCCGTATTCGACGAATCACAGCATTTTGCACCCAGTGATTCACATGCATTTTGGTTCTCCTAAATGCAATCTCCCCTATACTTCGTTAATGTATTTTTACATCAACGTTTTTCATTTTTACATAAAAATTCTTTAAAAAACAAACAACAGTATCGATATTCGTTTAGCAAAAAAATCCCCATCCATCAGGACAGGGATTGGCAGTGTTGGCTGAAAAACATTCTTACTGAACGTCTTCTTCGTCTGCAGTAACCGTCCTCACGACGTAGAGCTTATCGTTTTCACGAACTTTTTCTGCCACTTTGAAAGTGATATCCATTCCCTTTTGAATGTTTTCAACCGCTACGTCATCAACAAGAATTTTTTCAGGCGTTACGTACACAGCTCCGGTTGTCGGTCCCGTGATTAAAAGCTTTTCTCCAAGTTTAAACTTTTGCGCCTGAACCAAAAATTCGGCCACGCCCAATTTAGAGTAATACTTTAAGCACTTGCCCGTATAAAACTTCTTTTCCGTCGCTCTCGAACCATAGTGCTCGGTGAGTTCACCGACGGGCTGTCCCAGATAAAAACCATCCCAAAAGCCTCGATTAAAAACCGTCGCCAGCCGCGCGTCCCATGACTGAGAAAGCTCCTCACTCCAACGAGTTTCGGCGATTGCTTTCAACGCTTCGTCGTAACACTCAACGACCGTGCGAACGTATTCCGGTCCCCGTGCCCGTCCTTCAATTTTGAAAACCCGAACGCCCGCTTTCACCATTCTGTCCAAGAATCCGATAGTTTTCAGATCTTTCGGACTCATGATGTATTCATTGTCAATTTCAAATTCAATATCGCGTTCTTTATCTTTTGCAATATAGGAACGACGACAAGTTTGAATACAGCTGCCGCGATTGGCACTGTAGCCGCGGGTGGAAAGACTCAGGTAACACTTACCGCTTACGGCCATGCAAAGCGCACCATGACAGAACATTTCAATACGAACCAATTTGCCAGAAGGGCCGCAAATTTTTTCTTCCTCAATGGCTTTGGAAATGGCCGTCACTTGCTTGAGCGTGAGCTCTCGGGCTAAGACCACAACATCGGCAAATTGAGAGAAAAAGCGGAGTGACTCGACGTTGGAAATGTTCAGTTGCGTGGACAGGTGAACTTCAAGGCCAATTTGGCGGCAGTAGGTCATTACCGCGACGTCCGAAGCAATGATTGCGTCAATCCCCGCCTCTTTAGCCGCCTCTAAAATTTCACGCATCAAGGGACGTTCTTCATCGTAAATGATGGTATTGACCGTCAGATAACTCTTGATACCGTGTTCACGGCAAATCCCCGCAATTTCTTTTAGATCGGCAATCGTAAAAGTTTTTGCAGAATGGGCACGCATATTGAGATTTTCTACCCCAAAATAAACGGCATCAGCGTGGGCTTGGATGGCTGCGTAAAGGGACTCTCTCGAACCCACCGGGGCCATGATTTCAAAATCACTTCGTTTAAGCATTGCTTTCAATCCTAAAATCCTGAAGCAGGTTGACGCTCAAAATCAAGCACCATGTCATACCAAGCGGCTCCCCCATGAACAGAGGCTGAAAGCCCTTTGTTCACAAAACCGAATTGCTCATAAAAAGCAATCAGTCCTTCTTTACAAGTCAAAATCAAGCCACGACGGTTTTCGTTGCGAGCCTTCTCAATCATTTCCATCATCAACAATGAGGCGTAGCCACGATGTCTTTTCTGAGGCAATACAGCCAAACCGAACACGCTTTGCCAGGCACCGTTGGGATTATGCAGTGACGCATCTTCGTAGAGATCATCGGTAATCGTTTGCTGATCGGTCACCATGCCGTCAATGAGGCCGCAGATGCGACCGTCCTCTTCCAACACAATGAAGCAGTCGGCAAAAACAGCCAGACGCTTTTTGAAATTTTCCAAGCTGCAGGCTTCCGCTAGAGGGAAAGAAGCGCTCTCCACTTCTGCCAAAGCCACTGCATCTTCAATCGTTGCATAACGAAGCTGAATCACGTTCTGAGCTCCTAAAAAAGAAGCGCCCGGGGTCGACTGGGCCTGGGCGCCGCAGACGGTCTAAGCCGTCTGAATTTAAATTAAAGATTATTTTTTCCACTTACCGTGCACAAGCACCACACGATAGCCGTCAGCATCTTCATAAGCCACGCAAGGCCATTTGCCGTTGACATACTGCACGGGCGGCGTCACCTGAGGCACGCCGGCTTGGAACATTGCCGCCAGGCGGGCGCTCCAATGCTCTTCCTCTTCAATACAAAAGACCCGATAATGCTCGGCCGACGGTGCGCGCGGAGCGGTTTCCTGGCCTCTGACCTGAGAAAATTCAAACTGATACGGCCAATCCTTATGGCCCAAAAGCACGGTATCCATGCCGTCAACATTTTCACTGCGATCGAGCACTTCGAAACCCAAACCGTCACGATAAAAAGGCAACAATAATTCGATATCTTTTGTTTGACGAGACAGACGTAATTTCGGATAAGCCGTCATGTTTCGAACTCCTAATAAACTGTGCGATTGTTAATGTAACGGATTCATTATAGACGCTGCCTTACCTTTTTTCGCTCTTTTAACCGCGTTTTTGCCTAGAAAAAGCGTAGGAAAAACAAAACGTTTTTATTAAAATGATTAGCCTCAGGGAATTCTTTTGAAGGACGCCGGAATTGAAACTGACCGTCAAGATCCAATCTATTGAAAAAATCAACTCACAAGCGCTCATCATCGCCTTGTTTGAAAAGGCCAAGACCGCTCGCTCTGAGAACAAAGTCGAGGGGCTCAATCAGTCCATCAGCGACATGGTGTCCGTTGATGGTTTTAAAGCCGGTCTCGGTGAGGTTACACGCGTGTTACGCCCGATGGGGATGGCTGCTCGGGAATTGATTTTGGTCGGCCTGGGACCGCGGGAAAAATTCGACGAAGATGCGTTCACTCGCGCCGCGCGGGCCGCATTGGCTGCCACTCGGGCAGAATCGGTTTCGGTTTTACTCTCCGATTGGTGTTTGGAAAATAAGACTGAAGAATGGTCCGTTTTACAACTGGCGATCACCGCCGGCACCACTTTTGAGCCGCTCACGGAAGAAAACAGAAAACTGCTCGAAAAGCGCCATGTCAATATTATCGTCAGAGAAAAAAGCATCGCGTTAACCCAAACGGCCGAAATCGGTCAAGCGATTGCATCGGCCATCAATCGTGCCAAAATTTGGGGAAATCTTCCCGCCAATATTTGCACACCGTCGTATCTGGCCGATGAAGCAAAGAAACTTGCGTCCGTCAAAGGTGTCACAGTTAAGATTCATGACGAAAAAGCCGCTCGAAAAATCGGCATGAATGCCTTCCTTGCCGTGGCGCAAGGCTCCCGTGAGGCGCCTCGCTTCATTGAATTGCACTATAGCGGCGCGGCCAAAAACGACTCGCCCGTCTGCCTTATCGGCAAGGCAATCACATTGGACGCAGGGGGGCTGTGCCTTAAACCTTCAGCGCATATCACTGATATGAAATTTGATATGGCTGGCGGAGCGGCGGTTTTAGCTGTTTTTGAAGCGATCGCCAAAGAAAAGTGGCCGATTAATCTGGTGGCTTTAATTCCCGCCTGTGAAAATTTACCCGACGGCGCGGCCTATAAGCCCTCCGATGTTATCAAGACACTTTCGGGCAAAACCGTAGAAATCACCAATACCGATGCCGAAGGTCGATTAGTTTTAGCAGACGCCCTGACGTACGCGTGCCGTTTTGAGCCGCAAGCCATTATTGA
>CAJMEC010000053.1 GCA_905212345.1 uncultured Sutterella sp.
CCGTCAACGTCGTCTTACCATGGTCGACGTGACCGATCGTGCCCACGTTCACGTGAGGCTTGGTGCGTTCAAATTTACCTTTAGCCATTTCTATGGATCCTTTAATTGGTAATTTGTTAAATTGGAAACAACTTTTAAAGTTTACTCTTATTTGGTCTTTTCAGCGATTACCGCTTCAGCAACATTGCGCGGAGCTTCAGCGTAGTGCTTAAATTCCATCGTGTAGGTGGCGCGACCTTGCGTCAAGGAACGCAATGTCGTAGCGTAGCCGAACATTTCGGCCAACGGCACTTCAGCGCGAATGGCCTTACCGCCGCCGGCGATATCATCCATACCTTGGATCACACCGCGACGAGAGGACAAGTCACCCATCACATCGCCCATCTTTTCTTCAGGCGTTTCAACTTCAACTGCCATAATCGGTTCGAGCAGAACCGGGTTGGCGCGACGCATACCTTCCTTGAAGGCCATGGAGGCAGCCATCTTAAAGGCGTTTTCGTTGGAGTCCACTTCGTGGTAGGAACCGAAGTGCAACGTCACCTTAACGTCCACCACCGGGTAACCAGCCAACACACCGGCCTTCAACGTATCTTCCACACCCTTTTGAACGGCAGGAATGTATTCACGGGGCACCACACCGCCCTTAATGGCGTCAACGAATTCAAAGCCCTTGCCAGGTTCTTGCGGTTCTAGCTTGAGCACAACGTGACCGTACTGACCACGACCACCAGACTGCTTAACGAACTTGAATTCAGCGTTTTCAACCGTAGAACGAATCGTTTCACGGTAAGCCACTTGGGGTTTACCAACCGTAGCTTCAACGTTGAATTCACGACGCATACGGTCAACCAAAATTTCCAAGTGCAATTCACCCATACCGGAAATAATCGTTTGACCAGACTCTTCGTCCGTACGAACACGGAAGGACGGGTCTTCCTGAGCCAAGCGGTTCAATGCGATACCCATCTTTTCTTGGTCAGCCTTGGTCTTCGGTTCGACAGCCTGAGAAATCACAGGTTCCGGGAATTCCATGCGTTCAAGAATGACCGGGTTAGCGATGTCGCAGAGCGTATCGCCGGAAGTCACTTCCTTCAAGCCCACAGCAGCAGCGATATCGCCAGCTTCGGCTTCTTTGATTTCCTTACGTTCGTTAGCGTGCATTTGCAACAAACGACCGATACGTTCTTTCTTGTTCTTCACGGAGTTCAAAACCGTTTCACCGGAAACGAGCACGCCGGAGTAAACACGCAAGAAGGTCAACTGACCAACATACGGGTCGGTCATGATCTTAAAGGCCAATGCAGAAAACGGAGCATTGTCATCGGCTTCACGCGAAACTTCCTTTTCATCCAAATCCACACCCTTGACCGGCGGGATATCAACCGGAGAAGGCAAGAATTGGATCACGGCATCCAACATACGTTGAACACCCTTGTTCTTAAAGGCCGTGCCGCAAAGCATCGGTTGAATTTCGCAGGCGATCGTGCGGATACGCAAGCCTTGAACGATTTCTTCTTCGCTCAACTCACCGTTTTCCAAGTACTTGTTCATCAAGTCTTCGTTGGCTTCGGCAGCGGCTTCGATCATGTTTTCACGCCACTTTTCAGCGTCAGCTTGGAGTTCAGCCGGAATTTCACCGTATTCGAACTTCATACCTTGGCTGGCTTCGTCCCAAATGATGGAACGCATCTTCAAAAGGTCAACAACACCTTCAAAAGAATCTTCAGCACCGATAGGAATCACGATAGGCACAGGATTGGCCTTCAAACGTACGCGCATTTGATCGTACACTTTGAAGAAGTTGGCACCGGTACGGTCCATCTTGTTCACGAAAGCCAAGCGGGGCACGTGATACTTGTTAGCTTGACGCCAAACAGTTTCGGATTGCGGCTGAACACCACCCACAGCACAGTAAACCATGCAGGCACCGTCCAAGACGCGCATGGAACGCTCCACTTCAACGGTGAAGTCAACGTGGCCCGGGGTGTCAATGATGTTCAAACGGTGTTCCGGGAACTTACCGTCCATGCCACGCCAGAAAGTGGTCGTGGCGGCAGACGTAATCGTAATCCCCTTTTCTTGTTCCTGTTCCATCCAGTCCATGGTGGCGGCGCCATCATGCACTTCACCGAGCTTATGGGTAACGCCCGTATAGAACAGAATACGTTCAGTGGTCGTGGTCTTACCCGCGTCAATGTGGGCAGAAATCCCGATGTTGCGATAACGCGAGATCGGAGTAGTACGAGCCATTATGTTTCCCCTAGTTGGAGACGATGCGTTTTCTCGTTAACAGGAAAACGCATCTGGTTAATCAAATTAGAAACGGAAGTGAGAGAAAGCCTTGTTGGCTTCGGCCATGCGGTGAACTTCGTCACGCTTCTTCATGGCGCCGCCACGGCCTTCGGCCGCATCCAACAACTCACCAGCTAAGCGTTGGGGCATCGACTTTTCAGCGCGCTTCTTGGCCGCTTCGCGCAACCAGCGCATGGCCAAAGCCATACGGCGGACAGGGCGAACTTCAACCGGGACTTGGTAGTTGGCACCACCAACACGACGGCTCTTGACTTCCACGAGCGGGCGGACATTGTCAAGGGCGGTCTTGAACACTTCCATAGCGTCCTTACCGGTCTTGGCTTCAATTTCACTCAAAGCGCCATAAACGATGCGTTCAGCGACAGCCTTCTTGCCATCGAGCATGATCACGTTCACAAATTTGGCGATTTCAACACTGCCGAACTTCGGATCCGGCAAAATTTCACGTTTCGGTACTTCGCGACGACGGGGCATTTTTTTCCTCTTTTCGTAGTCTTCAGTCTTAAACAATGCGATCACTCAATTAGGATCGCGACTTACTCGGTCCTTTCATCACACTAAAACGGATGATGCAGACCGTTCACGGCTACAACGCGCCGCGAATTAAGCTGCCTTCGGGCGCTTGGCGCCGTACTTGGAGCGAGCTTGCTTACGATCCTTAACACCTTGGGTGTCCAAAGAACCGCGGATGATGTGGTAACGCACACCAGGCAAGTCCTTAACACGACCGCCGCGGATCAACACGACGCTGTGTTCTTGCAGGTTGTGGCCTTCACCACCGATATAAGAAATGACCTCAAAGCCGTTGGTCAAACGCACCTTAGCAACCTTACGCAAAGCGGAGTTCGGCTTCTTCGGGGTTGTGGTGTACACGCGCGTGCAAACGCCACGCTTTTGCGGGCAGTTCTTGAGCGCGGGGCTCTTGCTTTTATCATGCGTGAGCACGCGGGGCTTACGCACTAATTGGTTAATGGTAGGCATAAAAGTCCGTATTAAAAATTCTCCAACCAGGCTCTCGCATGGAAGGCAGAATTGCTGGTTTTTAAAACGTCCGAAACTAACGCACAAAACCCCCTTCATCAACGCACTAAATCACGCCAATGATCGGAGGTCCGAAAGTTTTAAGCTTCGGGAGGCTGAGATTTTCGTATTTTTTTCTCTTATTGTCAAGACCTTAAGAGAAAATGCACGAAAGACCCGTGGGCGAAAAATCTCTAAAAACGCCCTTCGGGTCCTCGTTCAGGAGTGCCTCTCGACACTCCCGGCAGATGCTAAATGCATCTTATTCTTCCTTCGTCACCGTTTCGGTTACGATAGCTTCATCAACAGGTTCCTGCGACGCAAAAGTGGAGCTAAAGCCGGAGGCTTCTTCTGCCTCTGCCGCTTCATTAGCCTTCACTGCCTTGTGATAAGACAAGCCAGTACCGGCAGGAATTAAGCGACCCACAATAACGTTTTCCTTCAAACCGCGCAGTTCATCCTTCTTACCCATGATGGCAGCTTCGGTAAGAACACGCGTGGTTTCCTGGAAGGAAGCCGCAGAAATGAAGGAATCCGTCGACAAACTGGCCTTCGTGATACCCAAGAGGACGTTTTCGTACAATGCCGGACGCTTACCAGCCGCGATGGCCTTGTCGTTTTCATCCAACATTTCGGAGCGTTCCACCTGTTCATCACGAATGAACTTCGTATCGCCCGGATCCGTAATCTTCACTCGGCGTAACATCTGACGAACAATCACTTCAATGTGCTTGTCGTTAATGGCCACACCTTGCAGACGATACACATCCTGAACTTCATCGACAATGTAGCGAGCTAATGCTTCAATACCGAGCAAGCGAAGGATATCGTGCGGATCGGCAGGACCTTCAACGATTTCTTCACCCTTTTGAACCACTTGACCATCGTGAACCAAGATGCTCTTGTCTTTGCTGATCAAGAATTCGTGATCGGTACCTTCATTGTCGGTAATAACCAAACGTTGTTTGCCCTTGGTTTCCTTACCGAAAGTTACAGTACCCGTTACTTCGGCTAGCACACCGGCATCCTTCGGCGAACGAGCTTCAAACAATTCGGCAACACGCGGCAAACCACCCGTAATATCGCGGGTCTTTTGCGATTCAACCGGAATACGGGCCAAGACTTCACCGCGACCAATCTTTTGACCGTCACGAACCACAATCAAAGCACCGACCGGCAACTGAATCGTCACACGGTGATCCGTGCCCGGAATCTTCACTTCATTGCCGTTTTCATCGAGCAAGCGAACAGCGGGACGCAACGTTTGCGTGCTTCCCTTCTTACCCTTGGCACCACCAGCCGTAGAGCGTTTCGGGTCAATCACCACGAGGCTGGACAAACCAGTCACTTCGTCGGTCTGACTCATCACGGTTACGTTGTCAACAATGCCTTCGAACTGAACCGTACCACCGTATTCGGAAATAATCGGACGGGTCATCGGATCCCAGGTTGCCAACTGTGCGCCAGCCTTGATTTGCTGATCAGGCTTGGCGAGCAACGTTGCACCGTAAGGCACTTTATGACGTTCACGTTCACGTCCGTTATCGCTGATGATGATTTCACCGGAACGAGAAATCACAACGAGATCACCCTTAGCGCTCGTCACATAACGCATCGCCGAGGAGTAGCTCACTTGGCCGCTAACCTTGGCTTCCACAGAGCTTGCCACCGCAGCACGGCTAGCAGCACCACCGATGTGGAACGTACGCATTGTCAACT
Organism: uncultured Sutterella sp.; assembly: GCA_905212345.1. Taxonomy (GTDB): domain Bacteria; phylum Pseudomonadota; class Gammaproteobacteria; order Burkholderiales; family Burkholderiaceae_F; genus Aphodousia. The sequence continues at coordinate 5,053 of CAJMEC010000053.1, forward strand.
GAGTACCCGGTTCGCCGATGGACTGAGCGGCAATCACGCCCACTGCTTCACCAACATTTACCAAGGAGCCACGACCCAAATCGCGACCGTAGCACTTGGCGCACAAACCGTAACGGGTTTGACAGGTGAGCGGCGTACGAACCATCACTTCATCAATACCGAGTTTTTCAATTTCGTCGCATTCATCTTCGGTCAAGAGCGTACCGGCCGCAATAACGACTTCCCCCGTTTCAGGATTGACGATATCAGCGCTCGTCACACGGCCCAACACACGATCCCGCAACGATTGAATGACGTCACCGCCTTCAACCAAGGCCTTCATGCTGACGCCTTGAGTGGTGTGGCAGTCTTCTTCAGTGACGACCAAATCTTGCGTCACGTCAACGAGACGACGAGTCAAGTAACCGGAGTTAGCCGTCTTCAAAGCCGTATCAGCCAAACCTTTACGGGCACCGTGGGTTGAAATAAAGTACTGCAGTACGTTCAAACCTTCACGGAAATTAGCCGTAATCGGGGTTTCAATAATGGAGCCGTCAGGCTTAGCCATCAAACCACGCATACCGGCCAACTGACGAATCTGAGCAGCAGAACCACGAGCACCGGAGTCAGCCATCATGTAGATGGAATTGAAAGATTCTTGCTTGGTGAGCTTGCCATGGCGGTCAACAACCGGCTCCGTGGAAAGCTCTTCCATCATCACCTTACCGACTTGATCGGCCGTACGACCCCAAATATCCACTACTTTGTTATAGCGTTCACCTTGGGTCACCAAACCGGAAGCGTACTGGGCTTCAATTTCCTTGACTTCTTTTTCAGCAGCCGCAATCAATTCCGCCTTTTGAGCTGGAACCGTCATGTCGCCGATGCAGATGGACAAGCCGCCAATGGTTGACAAGGCATAGCCACGGTCCTTCAAACGGTCAGCAAAAAGCACCGTCGCACGCAAACCACACTTGCGGAAGCAGGTGTTGATTAAGCGGGCGATTTCCTTCTTCTTCAGAGTGCGGTTCAATTCCGCAAAACTCATGCCTTCAGGCAGAATTTCGGACAATAAAGCACGGCCGGCTGTCGTTTCATAACGGACAATCTTTTCGGTCTTCTCACCAGTCTTCTTATTGACTTCGTATTCTTTGATACGAACCGTACAACGCGTTTGAAGTTCAATCTTCTTGTTGTCCAACGCACGACGCACCTCAGCGACATCGGCAAAGAACATCCCTTCACCCATGGCGTTGATACGTTCACGGGTTGAGTAGTACAGACCAAGCACCATGTCCTGAGACGGAACGATGGACGGGTTGCCGTTAGCCGGGAAGAGCACGTTGTTGGAAGCAAGCATCAACGTACGGGCTTCCAATTGGGCTTCCAAAGAAAGCGGTACGTGAACGGCCATTTGGTCACCGTCGAAGTCAGCGTTAAAGGCTGCGCAAACGAGCGGATGTAATTGGATAGCCTTACCTTCAATCAACTTTGGTTCAAAGGCTTGAATACCCAAACGGTGCAACGTCGGAGCACGGTTGAGCATCACCGGGTGTTCGTAAATCACCTCTTCGAGGATATCCCAAACAACCGGTTCTTGGTTGTCAACCATCTTCTTGGCCGCTTTGATCGTCATGGCCAAACCACGACGTTCCAACTTATTGAAGATGAAGGGCTTAAATAATTCCAAAGCCATCAACTTCGGCAAGCCGCATTGATGCAAGCGCAGGTACGGACCCACCGTAATCACGGAACGACCCGAGTAGTCCACACGCTTACCCAACAGATTTTGACGGAAGCGACCGCTCTTACCCTTGATCATGTCAGCCAAGGACTTCAAAGGACGCTTGGAAGGACCGGTCATGGCCTTACCGCGACGACCGTTATCCAACAAGCTGTCAACGGCTTCTTGCAACATACGCTTTTCATTGCGAATGATGATGTCCGGAGCCTTCAGTTCGAGCAAGCGTTTCAGACGGTTATTACGATTGATGACTCGACGGTACAAATCGTTCAAGTCAGACGTAGCAAAACGTCCGCCATCCAACGGCACCAACGGACGAAGATCCGGCGGCAACACCGGCAAAACTTCCATTACCATCCATTCGGGCTTAACGCCAGAACGTTGGAACCCCTCCAAAACCTTCAATCGCTTAGAGAACTTCTTGATCTTGGCATCAGAAGAAGTGTCTTCAAGCTCTTTGCGCAGCGTTTCAACTTCGTGGTCAACGTCAATCGTGCGAAGCATTTCACGAATAGCTTCAGCACCCATCATGGCCTTGAAGTCAGAACCAAACTGTTCGACCTTTTCAAGGTATTCGTCTTCGGTGAGCAACTGACCGCGCTTCAAATCCGTCATACCCGGATCCACTACGCAGTAAGCTTCGAAATAAAGCACGCGCTCAATGTCACGCAAAGGGATATCCAAAACCATACCCATGCGGGACGGCAAGCTCTTTAAGAACCAAATATGGGCAACAGGGCTTGCCAATTCGATATGACCCATGCGTTCACGACGCACCTTAGATAAGGTGACTTCAACACCGCACTTTTCGCAAACAACACCGCGGTGTTTCAGACGCTTATATTTACCGCACAAGCACTCATAGTCCTTGACCGGGCCAAAAATCTTGGCACAGAACAGACCGTCGCGCTCCGGTTTAAAGGTACGGTAGTTGATGGTCTCCGGTTTCTTAACTTCACCGTAAGACCAGGAACGAATCTTTTCCGGCGATGCAAGACCAATCTTGATCGCGTCGAAGTGATCGTCCTGATTAAATTGCTTAAACAGATCGATAAGCGGATTCATATCTGTTCTGTCCTTAATTACGTTCGAGGTCGATGTCAATACCCAACGACCGGATTTCCTTCACCAACACGTTGAACGATTCCGGCATACCGGCTTCGAGAACGTGTTCGCCCTTAACGATGTTTTCGTAAACTTTCGTACGACCGTTCACATCGTCAGACTTCACCGTCAGCATTTCTTGCAACACGTAAGAGGCACCGTAAGCTTCCAAAGCCCACACTTCCATTTCACCGAAGCGCTGACCACCGAACTGAGCCTTACCGCCCAACGGTTGCTGCGTAACCAACGAATACGGACCCGTGGAACGAGCATGCATCTTGTCATCAACCAAGTGGTGCAACTTCAAGTAGTGCATATAGCCCACCGTGACAGGACGATCAAATGCCTCGCCAGTGCGGCCATCGTAGAGCGTGCATTGTGTCTTAGACGGCGTCAATTGCAGGCGCTTAGCAACATCTTCAGGGAAGGCTAAATCGAGCATCTTGCCGATTTGTTCTTCACTGGCGCCATCAAACACAGGCGTAGCAAACGGCACACCATTTTGGAGATTTTCAGCCAAACGCATGATTTCTTCATCCGTCAAGCTATCCAAATCTTCCTTCTTACCGGTTTCGTTGTAAATCTTTTCCAAGAAGGCACGCATCTGAGACACTTGGCAGCTCTTGATCATTTCGCCAATACGCCAGCCTAAGCCCTTGGCAGCCCAACCCAAGTGCACTTCGAGCACCTGACCGATATTCATACGAGAGGGCACACCCAACGGGTTAAGAGCGACGTCGGCGGGACGACCATCAGCCATGTACGGCATATCTTCCACCGGGCAAATCTTGGAGACCACACCCTTGTTACCGTGACGGCCTGCCATCTTGTCACCCGGTTGCAAGCGACGTTTTTCAGCGATGTAGACCTTCACCATCTTGAGTACGCCAGGGGGCAACTCATCACCTTGGGTCAGCTTCTTGCGCTTGATTTCAAACGCACGATCAAATTCGTGGCGCTTGTCATCAAGTTGAGTGCGCATATCTTCGAGCAACTTCTGATCGGCTTCATCGACCATGCGCAGATCAAAGATTTCAAAACCCTTCAAGCTTTCCAAATATTCCTTGGTGAGGGCACCCTTCTTGAGCCCCTTCGGACCACCTTCGGCTTTCTTGCCTTCAAGTTGGCGAGCCAAGCGGGCAAAACCGTCACCTTCAACGATGCGCAGTTTTTCGTCCAAATCCTGACGATAACGCTTGAGCGATTCATCAATAATGGAGTTGGCTCGAGCGTCACGTTCAACACCTTCACGCGTAAAGACTTGAACGTCAATCACCGTTCCGGTCATACCGGACGGAACACGCAAAGATGTATCCTTAACGTCACTGGCCTTTTCACCGAAGATCACTCGCAAAAGTTTTTCTTCAGGCGTCAGTTGTGTTTCGCCTTTCGGAGTCACCTTACCGACAAGCACGTCACCGGCCTTAACTTCAGCACCGATTTGCACAATGCCGCATTCGTCCAAACGAGCCAACTGGTTTTCAGACAAGTTGGAAATATCACGCGTGATTTCTTCGGCGCCCAACTTCGTATCACGAGCCACAACGGAGAGCTCTTCAATGTGAATAGAAGTGTAGCGGTCATCGGCCACCACCTTTTCACTGATCAACACAGAGTCTTCGTAGTTGTAACCGTTCCAAGGCATAAAAGCCACCAAAAGGTTTTGGCCCAATGCCAATTCACCCATGTCGGTTGAAGCACCGTCAGCCAAAACGTCACCACGAGCCACAACGTCTCCGCGGGAGACTATCGGACGTTGGTTGATGTTCGTGCTTTGGTTGGAACGCGTGAACTTCTGGAGGTTGTAAATATCAACACCCACTTCGCCCGGGATGTTTTCATCGTCATTGACTCGAATCACCACACGGTTAGCATCAACATAGTCAACAATACCGCCACGCTTGGCTTGGACTGCCGTCTTGGAGTCCACGGCCACCGTACGTTCCACACCCGTACCGACAACCGGTTTTTCCGGCCGCAAGCACGGAACGCCTTGACGTTGCATGTTGGAACCCATCAAAGCGCGGTTGGCGTCATCGTGTTCCAAGAACGGAATCAAGGAAGCGGCGGCAGAAACGACCTGCAACGGAGAGACGTCCATGTATTGGACACGTTCCGGGCTAACCATCACGGTTTCACCGTTTTCACGGGCGCTCACCAATTCTTGAGTCAAGCGACCTTCGTCATCCAACTCGGAGTTAGCCTGGCAGATGACGTACTTACCTTCTTCAATAGCGGAGAGGTAATCAATTTGATCGGTCACCTTGCCGTCAATCACCTTACGATACGGCGTTTCCAAGAAGCCGTATTCATTCAAGCGAGCATACAAAGCCAACGAGTTAATCAAACCAATGTTCGGGCCTTCAGGCGTTTCAATCGGGCACAAACGACCGTAGTGAGTCGGGTGCACGTCGCGCACTTCGAAGCCTGCGCGTTCACGGGTCAAACCACCGGGACCCAAAGCGGAAATACGACGCTTATGGGTGATTTCAGACAACGGATTGGTTTGGTCCATGAATTGGCTCAATTGGCTGGAGCCAAAGAATTCACGAATAGCAGCGGAGATCGGCTTACTGTTGATCAAATCTTGCGGCGTTAAATTGTCAGACTCGGCTTGAGCCAAACGTTCACGCACTGCACGCTCCACACGTACCAAGCCGGAGCGGAATTGATTTTCAGCCAATTCACCTACGCAACGCACACGGCGGTTGCCCAAATGGTCGATATCATCAACTTCACCGCGTCCGTTACGCAACTCGACCAATACTTTGACCGTATCAACAATGTCTTCATGTGTGAGCGTACCCGGACCTTCTGCGGTCGGGCGAGCCAAACGAGCATTGACCTTCATACGGCCAACTCGGGACAAATCGTACGTTTCTTCAGAGAAGAACAAACGATTCATCAACATTTCAACCGCCTCTTCTGTAGGCGGTTCACCCGGACGCATCATGCGGTAAATGGCTACGCGAGCAGACATTTGATCCGGTGTTTCATCAATACGCAACGTATCGGAAATAAAACTACCTTGATCCAATTCGTTGGTATAAATCGTTTGGAAGCCCTTGATCTTAGCTTCTCGCAACTTGGCCAACAATTCTTCAGTGATTTCGTCGTTGGCGGCTGCCAACACTTCACCGGTTTCACCATCAATGATGTCTTTAGCCAACACGCGGCCGATCAAGAAATCATCGTTAACAGAAACCGTCTTCATATCGGCCATTTGACGGATATGACGAGCCGTGATGCGCTTGTCCTTAGCAACAATCACTTCACCGTCGCGGCCTACGATATCAAAACGAGCCACTTCACCCTTCAAGCGTTCCGGCACAAGTGTCATTGAGGCGCTGCGTGCACCGAGCTTAAAGGTATCAAATTCGAAGAACGTTTCGAGGATCTGTTCCGCATTCATGCCCAAAGCCTTGAGCAAAATCGTCACCGGCATCTTACGACGACGGTCAACACGGAAGTAGACGAGATCCTTTGCATCAAATTCAAAGTCAAGCCAAGAACCGCGGTACGGAATCATACGAGCGGAGAAAAGCAGCTTGCCAGAGCTGTGTGTCTTGCCCTTGTCATGTTCAAAGAACAAACCAGGCGAACGGTGCAACTGACTGACAATTACACGCTCAGAACCGTTGATAATGAAGGAGGCTTTTTCCGTCATTAACGGAATTTCACCCATATAGACATCATTTTCACGGATTTCTCTGATCCGGCTCTTGGCAGGATCGTCACGATCGATAATTTCCAAACGAATGCGTGCGCGCAAACGGCTTGAATAAGTCAGACCGCGCAATTGGCATTCGGCCACATCAAAAACGGGCTCGTCGAGCGAATAGCTCTCAAAAACCAATCGAGCTAAACCGTTGTGACTGGAGATCGGGAAAATAGACGTAAAAGCAGATTGCAATCCAAAATTCGGGTTGCGCTCTGCGGAAGCAACATCGGCTTGCAAAAATTCGGAATAAGACCGAAGTTGCATTTCCAACAAGGAAGGCACTGCGAGAACACTCGGTCGAGTCGCAAAACTCTTTCGAATGCGCTTCTTTTCAGTGAACGAGTACGACATGGACACTCCGTTCGACGTGAGATTGATGAAAAAAACGATTTCAGCCTAAGTAAGAAAACAAAAAAGAAAGACGCCAAAAGCCGCCCCAGGTATCTATTCAATACCCGAGCGGCGTTTCGGATGGTAAATTTTCAGTCAATCGAATTTTTGCTGCTCACTCAGAAGACTTAGAACTGAATTCTTGTCAACTAAAAGAAACTCAGTTCAAAGTCCTCCAGTAGAAGGACTTTTTCGGGCAACATCTTTTGAAATATTGCCCGAATTTCAGCAGAACAGCAAGAATTACTTGAGTTCGACCTTGGCGCCAGCGGCTTCCAACTTCTTCTTGGCTTCTTCAGCATCAGCCTTCGGCAAGCCTTCCTTAACAGCCTTCGGAGCGCCTTCAACCATGTCCTTGGCTTCCTTCAAGCCCAAGCCGGTCAATTCGCGAACAGCCTTAATAACGGCGATCTTGTTAGAACCAACTTCAGCGAGAACGACGTCGAATTCCGTCTTTTCTTCAGCAGCGGCAGCAGCAGCGCCAGCA
>CAJMEC010000054.1 GCA_905212345.1 uncultured Sutterella sp.
CGTGGTCTTTTTTCTAATGAAGCCGGTATGGGATCAACGCCGCACGCTCATGCCATCGCCAAAGTAGAGCATCCGGCCGAGCAAGGACTGGTGGCTATCTTCGGAGTTTTTGCGACAGTTCTGATTGTTACCTTTACGGGCATTGTCATTTTGGTGACAGGCGTGTTGGATTATCAAAGCACCGGTATTGAGTTGACTCAGAGAGCCTACGATGTAGGTTTGGGCGATTATGGCAGAGCGTTTGTAGCTATCTGTTTATTCTTTTTTGCTTACTCAACTATTATTGGGTGGTACTTTTTCGGTTCACAGAATGTTCGATTCCTATTTGGACCTACGGGCATGTTGCCCTATCGATTGATTGTGTGTTTATTTATTGCATTCGGAGGCGTTTTAAAGGTTGATCTGGTTTGGGCATTGGCCGATCTTTTTAACGGTTTGATGGTCATTCCCAACTTAATTGCTCTGTTATGCTTGCACAAAGTTGTTGTTCGTTGTTTGGATGACTTCGAACAAAAATTACGGCGAAAGACGAGTGAATAAAAATAAAAAAGGCCCAAACGAATCAAATTGAAAACGTTTGGGCCTATAAGCATTAAGTCATGCGTGTCTTAAGCTCGCTTGGCTAGTTCGACGGCTTTACCAATGTATGTGGCAGGTGTCAGCTGCATCAAGCGTTCCTTGGCTTCTGCCGGAATATCCAGTTGAGAAACAAATTCATGGATGGTTTCCGGAGTAATACCCTTGCCTCGGGTAAGAGCTTTTAATTGTTCATAGGGATGCGGCACACCGTAGCGGCGCATCACGGTTTGGATGGCCTCCGCGAGCACTTCCCAAGCATGGTCTAAGTCTTCTGCCAGGCGATGCTCATTGAGTTGCAGTTTGCCCAAGCCACGGGTCAAGGCGTTGTAGCCCACAAAGCAGTAACCGAAAGCAACCCCTAAATTGCGAAGAACGGTGGAATCCGTTAAGTCGCGCTGCCAACGGGAAATGGGCAATTTTTGTGCAAGGTGTGTCAAAAGGGCATTGGCAATCCCTAGGTTGCCTTCAGAGTTTTCGAAATCAATGGGATTGACCTTATGAGGCATTGTTGAAGAGCCGACTTCACCTTCTTTGAGTTTTTGCTTGTAAAAGCCCAAGGAGATGTAACCCCAGATGTCTCGATCTAAATCGAGCAAAATCGTGTTGGCACGAACGATTGCATCAAAAAGTTGAGCCATGTAGTCATGGGGCTCAATTTGGATGGTATGTGTATTAAAAGTTAAACCCAGGCGTTCTTCAACAACCTTCTTAGCAAACGCTTCCCAATCTTTTTCCGGATAAGCGATGGTATGGGCGTTGTAATTACCGACAGCACCGTTCATTTTTGCAAGAATAGTCACTGCTTCAATGGATTCAATGGCACGTTTTAAGCGCATGGCCACGTTGGCCCATTCTTTGCCAACGGTGGTCGGCGAAGCTGTTTGACCATGGGTGCGGGAAAGCATGGGAACTTCTGCCCAACGGTGTGCATTTTCAGCCAACGTCTGATGAATTGAACGCAAGAAAGTCACTAATTCCTTACGGCCTTCGGTAAGCATCAGAGCGTGAGACGTATTGTTAATGTCTTCGCTGGTGCAACCAAAGTGAACAAATTCACTGGCTCGGGCCAATTCTTCATCGTGGGAAACTTGTTCCTTAATCCAGTACTCAACCGCTTTCACATCGTGGTTGGTGGTTTTTTCAATATCCTTAATTTCTTGGCAGGACTGAACGGTGAAATTTTCCACGAGTCCGCGCAGGTAGGCCTTACCATGGTCAGACAGGTGATTGAGTTCAGGCAGGCCGGCTTCAGACAGCGCAATCAGCCATTCCACTTCAACGCGGACACGGGCTCGCATAAAAGCGGATTCAGAGAAAATATCCCTTAACGATTCTGTTTGGCGCGCATAGCGGCCATCGAGCGGGGAAAGAGCAGTCAAAGCGGAGAGTTCCATTTGTAACGTCCTGAAAAAATGTAAAAAACACAACGGCATCATTGTATCAAATGCGCGACAGGGGTTAATGCGCAACGAGAATTGTTCATAGACTCACCCTTTTTGGCCTAAAGATTACAAAATGAATAATGTACATAACAAAATCACACAGTTACCAAAGGATTGTTGCGAGAGACTCACGTACACTGCAATTGCAAGCAAAGCTAAAGTCTTACATCCCCCGGCAAAGCGAAGATTAGGCGGGGGATCTTTTTCAGATAGGGGAGAGCAATATGACAAGAAAACCACTCATCATCGCTGCCGTTTTATCAGCAGGCTTAATCCCATTGAGTAGTTTTGCCTGGCACGGCGCTCCGTGTTGGGATGGGCAACCTGGTCCGGGATGGCATCATCGTTATGACGGTCCCCATTGCGGCTACTGGGGAGATGCTCCTAGAAAAGGTCCGCATCACAGAGCACCGGCACGTTTACTTGAGCAAAGAGGCGTTCATACTTTTGGCATGGATCGTGAGGAAGCTCTCGATTTTATGAATGAAGTGGGAGCTGTTTTGGGGGTGTCGGCGGCAGAACAAAAAGCTTGGCAGCAGATGCAAAAAGCTTATGGCGATTTGGCGCAGGTTCGTCTTAACCACCGTGCCGCTATTGAGCCCGGTATGACTCAGCAGGGCAGATTGGAAGCTCGAAGCGCCTTCATGAGTGAACATGCAAAAGCTTTTGATGCATATGTGAAAGCCAGAGCTGAATTGCAAAAAGTGATGGGAGAGGAAAAGATGGTCGAATTTGATCACATTGTTAACACAGGAAGCCTTTTGGAGCCGCCAGCTCCTGCAAAAGCTCCTCGCCCAGCCAAGCCTTCACGTTCGTAATGGTTTAACTCACCCGGGGTCCCCCGGGTGTTTTTTTCTGGTTAAACTAGTTTCAAAGAAATCAAATTGTTGTATTAAGATAGCATCAGACTTTGAAGTAATTACTTTTTTTTGGTATTTTTTTCCCTTCTGAGCAAAATTACTCATTTGCGAGCGCATAGCCTGATTCAAACGGTCGTATACTCAGGGTAAAGCACTCATCTGATTGAGAATTTCGTTTTTGTTTTTATTTTTGTTGATATACAGATTGGGCTAGTGATATGTTTGATCAATTTACGACAGATCCCTACAGTTTTGATGAAGTTACCTCTTCACCGATTACACCGGTTACGCCTTCTCAAGACGTTTTGCGTTTAGGACGTTTGTTGCCTCGCTCTATTTATCTGGGTTGCGCCAGTTGGAATTTTCCGGGTTGGAAAGGAATTGTTTGGGGCGAAACAAGTGGAGTGGAAGATTTAACCAAACGAGGTTTGACCGCTTACTGTAAGCATCCGGTGTTAAGAGCGGTTGGCATTGATTGGTCGTTTTTCGGAACACTCAATGAAATGTCTTACGCGGCAATGGCCAATCAGGTGGATGAGAATTTTCGTTTTTTGATCAAAGCTCCTCAAAGCGTAACCGATGCCGTCAAGCGTGACCCCAAAGGACGTTTCCGTTCTCTCAATCAAGATTTCCTTGATTTGCACGCCGCTATGCACGAGTTTGTGTACCCTGTCATCAATGGATTAGGGGAAAATGCAGGACCTTTGGTTTTCCAACTGTCCCCCATTCCCAGACCTTTGTTGCCCACCCAGGCAGAGTGCTACAGCTATATTGATCGAATTGCCCAGTTCTTTGCGGATCTACCGAAAGAAGTCGAAGGCGAACGCCCCATTTACGCCGTTGAAGTCCGGACACTTTCCATTTATACCAAGCGCCTTTTGAACGCCTTGCGTCCAAGCGGCGTGCGTTTGGTTGTTGGTGTGCATCCTTCAATGCCGGATGTCATTCGCCAAACAGCTGCCCTGCGTTACTACGAAGATCCTGATGCTCAAGGCGAAGATTGGAAAATGAAAGGACCGCTTGTTGTTCGTTGGTCCTTGAATCCGATTCAGCGTCACGGTGTGGCAAAAATGACATACGCCCCCTTCAATAAGATTGTGCACCCTGATCCCGCTACGCGTTCTGGAATTGTTCATTTGTTGGATATCGCACAAAAGTCTAATCAGAAGAGTTTCGTGATTACCAACAACAAGGCTGAAGGCTGCGCGCCGTTAACGATGATTGAAATTGCTCGAGATGTGGTCAATAAACTTTCAAGCGAAAAAGACGCTCAGTTAGATCCCAGAACCCTGTGAAGATCATCGATATCACTCCATTATTGACGACAGCATCGCCCGTTTATCCGGGCGATGCCCCTTTGTCACTTGAATTTTCACTATCCGAAAAACTTTGTGTCGGCACCTTTACAATGAGTGCTCATTTGGGTGCTCATGTGGATGCTCCAAAGCATTTGAATCGGGTTGGAGATGTTTCAACGATTCCTCCTGATACGCTCATTGGACCGTGCCAAGTTATTGAAATCACAACTTCGGGTGAAATCACTGCCGATCAACTTACTGATATTCACAGGAGCCGTGTTTTGATAAAAACAGGATTTAGAATGCCTGCGCAGTGGTCGAATTCATTTGCTTTTTTAAGCGCAGAGGCAATTACCCGTTTGTTGGATCAGGGGGTAAGGGTTATTGGTATTGATACACCCAGTATTGATTGCGCTGGCGATGAGAAACTAGCATCCCATGTTTTAGCTATTGACGGCGGAGCCATCATCTTGGAGAATCTGGAGCTGTCGGCAGTTCGAGCCGGAGACTATGAGTTGATCGCTTTGCCTTTGAAAATTAAAGGATTGGAAGCCAGCCCTGTTCGAGCTGTGTTGGTCGAAAAAGAGGAGAGTTGAAATGGGGAAAGTTTTTAAGAAAAGCTGCATGATCCGCTTTGCCCATTGTGATCCGGCAGGGATTGTGTTCCATCCGAACTTTTTTGTATTGTTTAACGGCTTGACAGAAGATTGGTTTCGCGAAGGGATGCAATTGCCCTGGGAAAATATGTCAACGAAAAATGTTCTAATTCCGGTCGTTTCGGTGCAATCGGACTTTTTTAAACCGTTTCATATCGGTGATATTGGTGAACTTCGTTTGTGGGTTAGCCACATCGGCAACAGTTCTTTTACTGTAGAAATTGAGTTTTATAAAGGTGATGCTCTACACGTGAAGTGCCGTGAAGTGATGGTGTGTATTGATTCCGAAAATCGAAAATCTACGCCGATTCCTCCCACACTTCGAGAAAAGATGCAGGAATTTTTAATAGAAAATTAATTGATTCCTAACTCTTCAAAAGGCGTGGGTTGTCCCCAAAGTCGGCAAGCCACGCTTTTTCTTTGGTGGGTGAGTTTGCTGACATAAAAGCGTTCATTACCAATTCCCTCAGAGTTTAGCCGTCCGATTTTTCGCAAACACTCTTTTAAATGTAGCGAGACGGCTAGGCTCGGTTCATAAATTTGAACACCAGGACCAACAATTTTTTTAATGCTTGGCAGTAAAAATGGGTAATGAGTACAGCCTAAAACCAAAGAGTCAATATGTTCATTAAGCATTGGCTCAAGGTAGCGTCGCAAAAGGCTGATGGTATTTTCAGAGTCAAATTCTCCGGCCTCGACACAATCCATCAGACCGGGGCAGCCGCACGAAAAAATGCTCGCATTTTGACCGAAACGTTTAACGAGACTTTTATAGCGAGTCGACTGGGCAGTTCTTGTTGTGGAAATCATCCCGATGCGTTTGTTCTGAGAGGATAGGACTGCCGGCTTAATGGCGGGTTCCACTCCGATAATCACAGATTCCGGGCGTTCTTTTCTAAGCGTGTCGATGGCCTCCGCTGTGGCGGTATTGCAAGCGATTACCAACGCCTTGACATGCTTTTGGTCAAATAAAAAATCAGCAATTTTTTGAGCTCGCTCTACGATGAAGTCGTGAGAGCGGTCACCATAGGGAGCGAAGCCGCAATCGGCTACATAGATAAAATTTTCATGTGGTAACGTTTGTCGAGCTGTTCTTAAAATGGACAAACCACCCCAGCCAGAATCAAAAAAACCGACGGCATATTCTTCTGTCATAGGGATGCTCCCTCCGTCTTTTTCCGTTTATTGGGACGCCAGGCACTCACTAACACAGCAAGGACGATAAGTATAGCTCCGGTAATTTCGGTGACACCGAAATATTCACCGGCTAACCAACCGATAATACCCGCGAAAACAGGTTCTAGGGCATAAATTAAGGTTGCACGAAGCGCGGAAACGTATTTTAGGGCCCAACCGATTCCGAATTGGACAAAGCTGACGATGGCAGCCAACGCTGTTATGCAAACCAATAATCCTGAACACCATTGAGTAGGTCGGATCGGTTCGTGCCACAACAGTGTCGCAGAGGCAAGGGTGGCAACCGTGATGAGCTGTGTAAAGCTGAGTTGGAGCGGACGGCATCCTTTGGCAAAGTGGCTGATTGATAAAATCTCAGCCGCGCAGATTAGAGCGCTTAGCACCGTTACCCATTCACCGATTTGGCCGGAAAAACTGACTGAAAAAGGGTTGGCAAAAAGGGTCATGCCGGCAAAGGCCAAAACAATAGTCACTATCGTCATAGGTTGAGGGATATTTTTAAAAATAATCCACTGCAACAGTGGAACAAAAGCGACATAAAGTCCTGTTAAAAAGGCAGATGTACTACTCGGAATGGAGTCTAATCCGATGGTTTGCAAGCTATAAACTCCGAAAATGCAGCATCCAATAAAAAATCCGCCTCTCCACTCGTATCGGGTAATAGCTAAAAGGTCTCCTTTCAGTAGACAAAAAACAATAAGGGAGGCGAGGATAAAACGCAGAGCAACAATAACAATAGGATCTGCCCATTGAAGGGCTATTTGTAGCGTCAAAAAAGTCGAGCCCCACAAAAGGGTGACAAATACCAATAAAAATTGGGCCAGAAGTGCTCGATTTTTCATCTAAGTTAGAAGTGCTCTGTTGGTTTGACATAGCGCCATTGACCAAGGGGTAAATGGCCAAGGACAATATTGCCGACTCGAACACGTTTAAGCCGGAGAACTTTGAGTCCGACGGCTTCACACATTCTGCGAATTTGTCGCTTTTTTCCTTCTTTAAGAACGAAGCGCAGTTCATCTTCGTTAAGCCAAGTGACTTTGGCTCTTTGTAGAGGTTTCCCGTCTAAAGATAGACCGTAGTTTAGAAGTTGAAGCTGTTCTGAGGTCAGTTTCGGCTCGAGGCCGTCAAACCGTGTTACGCGAACAATGTATTCTTTTTCAATATCACTGTTCTCACCGATAATATTTTTAGCAACGCGACCGTCTTGAGTGAGGACAAGAAGACCGACGGAATCAATGTCAAGCCGACCGGCCGGAACTAAATGAGCCAATTGTGAAGGATGAAACCGCAAAGGTGAGTCGTCTTTTTCCCAACGGTTTTGAGCCGTTATCAGTACCTTGGCCGGTTCATAACCGTCTTCAGCCTGTCCGCTGACGTAGCCAATCGGTTTATTCAGTACAACAGTTACCAGCTTATCTTGCTGGGCTTTGGCTTTTGATGAAATTTGAATCCGATCGGTTGATCGAACTTTCATGCCTAAAATGGCTATTTCACCGTTAACCTTAACCCAACCTTTTTCAATCCAAGCATCGGCCTCGCGTCGCGAGGCGATTCCCAATTCGCTGATGCGTTTTGACAGTCTCACCAATTCTTCCGGCATAAGATTCCCACATTAAATTATGCAGAGGCTCGGGCGAGTCGGTCCTGGACAGCGTTCCATGCATCGCCGGTGGGCGGTGTCTCGATCAATATCAAATCGGCACCGGCTTGATCCAACTCATGCAGTCTCACATAAAGGTCATGCATGTATTCTGTTGCGTTTTCCGGAGCGACAAACCACTTAATGACATGGGGAGGCGTTTGGTCCGACAAAGTTTTCGAAGCCATGATGGCGATTTTTTTATCTTGATATCGCTTTAAATCATTGTTGATATCAGACGAAAGAATCACTTTGGTTTTGGGAGCATAGTGGCTTTTTAGGGAGCCTGAGACTCGAGGGGAGTCTTTTCCGCCGTCAGGGACTGCACAGCCAAGTGCTTCTTCGAGCATATTACGTGTGATGGCTCCGTGGCGCAAAATTTCAGGATGTTCACCGCTTAAGTTGATAATCGTTGATTCAACGCCGACCTCGCACTCGCCGCCATCAAGGATAAAGTCAACCTTTCCCTTGGGTTTTTCGCCCAAATCATCACGAACGTGTTGCGCTGTGGTGGGCGAAATTCTTCCAAAAGTGTTGGCCGAGGGTGCGGCCAGACCGCGATGATGCTTGCCTGCAAAAGCTTTAATTAGCGCCATAGCCCAAGGGTGGGATGGACAGCGCAAGCCAACGGAATCCTGACCTCCGGTAATCCAATCGCCAACAGCATCCGATTTTTTCAAAATCATAGTCAACGGTCCAGGCCAAAAGCGCCTAGCCAATACGTACGCGCTTTGAGGAATCTCTTTTGCCCAATGATCCAAGGCTTCTTCACCGGTAATGTGAACGATCAGTGGATGTGTTGTCGGTCTTTTTTTAGCTTCAAAAATCTTTTTGACAGCTTTTTCGTCTTCAGCATTAGCGGCTAAGCCATAAACGGTTTCAGTCGGCATGGCGACCAAACCGGAACATTCCAAGACATCTACTGCTGCTCGGATAGCTCTTTCATCAACTGCTTGCATCTTATTGCGGCTCCGGTAAACCAAGTACCTTGGCAACGTCTTGAGCTCGCTGCAAGGCTTCTTGAATTGTTTTACCTAAACAGGTCACATGTCCCATTTTACGGGCCTTTCTGGCTTGAGCTTTCCCGTAAAGGTGAAGCTTGACTCCGGGGATGGCCAGTACAGAAGACCAGTCAGGTTCTCTGCGATTTTCTCCATCAAACCAAATGTCACCCAATAGGTTGAGCATGACTGCGGCTGAATGCTGAGTGGTATCAGCCAAGGGCTGACCGGTCATGCATCGAAGCTGTTGCTCAAATTGGTTACTCCAACAGGCATCAATGGTTGCGTGACCTGAATTATGTGGACGGGGAGCCATTTCATTGGCTACCAAAGTGCCGTCCTCAAGAACGAAAAACTCTACGCAAAGTACACCGACGTAGTTGAGAGCATCGACAATTTGTGTAGCGTATTGACGGGCTTGATCGGAAATGGTTTCGCTAATGCGCGCAGGCATGACGGTAACAGCCAAGATACCGTTTCGATGACGATTCTCACAGACGGGGAACGTCGCTGTTTGACCGTTATAAGATCGTGCAACAATGACAGAAACTTCTTTGAATAGTTTAAGACGCTTTTCAAGAATACAGTCAACTTTTTTCAAAGTAATGAACGCTTCTCGCAACTGTTCTCGATTATCAACGAGAACCTGCCCTTTTCCATCGTAGCCTAATCGTGCTGTTTTAAGGATGGCAGGAAAGAGCGATTCGTCAGCGGCTTCTATGTCTTGCTCAGAGCTGATATGACAGTGAGGAGCAACGGGGACGTGCGCACTCGTTTCGATGAAATGTTTTTCAGTGTTTCTATCTTGAGCCACTGCAACAGCACTGCCCGGTGGCGCAACAAAGGTTTCTTTTGCCAAGCGGTTAAGAGCTTGAGCGGGAACGTTTTCAAATTCAGTGCTCACCGCACTGGTTTCATGGCCAAGTCGATCCAGACCGCTTTCGCTTAAATAAGGCTCTGCAAGGTGTTTTAAAGATACCTCTGCTGCCGGCGGCATTTCACCCGGTTCAAGCACTGTTACGTGGTAACCCATATAAGCGGCTTCAATGGCAAACATACGGCCCAATTGACCGCCGCCCATCATCCCCAACATTTCTCCGGGGGTAAGTGGCAATTTTTTGTTCATGCTTAATTCGCTTTCTTTAGAGAGGTAAAACCATATTTCGTGCCTTTTCATTTTGAGCACGCCGGAAAGCCGCGATTTTATTTTTCATTTCGTTGCATCCGGCAGCAGCTAGCATTTCGATTGCAAAAAGAGCAGCATTGCCTGCACAGGCTTCACCGATGGCAAATGTAGCCACCGGCACACCCTTAGGCATTTGAACAATTGAAAGCAGAGAATCTTCGCCTCTCAGATAACGCGAAGGAATCGGAACGCCCAAGACCGGGACAACAGTTTTAGCCGCCAGCATGCCGGGCAGATGAGCGGCGCCGCCAGCGCCGGCGATAATCACTTTCAATCCGCGCTCTTGAGCGGTCTCGGCATAGCGAAACATTTCATCGGGCATGCGGTGAGCGGAAACCACTTGTGCTTCGAAAGGCACACCGAATTCTTTGAGAATGTCGCAGGCATTTTTCATGACGTCCCAGTCAGAATTTGACCCCATGACAACACCGACAAGAGGAGAATTTTGCATAATTTCTTAACCTTAAAAACGAGAAGGGCGCGGAGGAATAAAGCCATTCCGCGCCATAGGGTTTAGCTTGATATTACATTAAGCCACATCACGGCCTGCCAAGCGGCGCAAGGCTTCGCGGTACTTTTGGGACGTTTTGTCCAGAATTTCTTGCGGAGCGCGCGGGGCTGGAGCTGTTTTGTTCCAGGGCTGAGTTTCGAGCCAATCGCGGACAAATTGTTTATCAAATGAAGGCGGAGACATTCCTTCGTTATACTGATCAGCAGGCCAGAAACGGGATGAGTCCGGAGTTAACACTTCGTCCATCAGGCGAACAACACCGTTTTCGTCCAGACCAAATTCAAATTTGGTATCTGCAATGATGATTCTTTTACTTAATGCATATTCTGCACATTTTTTATATAACGCGATAGTGCTGTCACGAAGCAGTTCGGCATATTCACGACCTTTTCCTGGGAAATATTTTTCCAGGTGAGCAATACTCTGTTCAAAAGAAATATTCTCG
>CAJMEC010000055.1 GCA_905212345.1 uncultured Sutterella sp.
TACCAAAGGGCAATGATCGCCGGCGGCGCAGAAGAATGTTCCGTAGCTAACACGGCTATTTTTGACACCCTTTTTGCCACTTCAACCCAATTTAACGATAAGCCCCAACTGACTCCCCGCCCCTTTGATGCGCAAAGGGATGGACTGGTTCTGGGTGAAGGCGCCTGCACACTGATTCTGGAAAGTCTTGACAGCGCCCTCGAGCGCGCCGCGCCGATTTACGCAGAAGTTGTCGGTTTTTCCACCAATTCAGACGGCAAGCACATCACCAATCCCGATTCGCTCAAAATGGCCGAAGTCATGACAGAAGCGTTGCGCGATGCAAACTTAAGACCTGAAGATATCGGTTACATCAACGCCCACGGCACGGCCACCTTATCGGGAGACAGGGCTGAAAGCCTTGCCACCGCAACTGTATTCGGTTACAAGACCCCGGTTTCAACGCTCAAAAGCTACATGGGGCATACTCTGGGAGCCTGCGGCGCGCTCGAAGCCTGGATGAGCATTGAAATGATGCGTGAAGGATGGTTTGCCCCGACAATTAATCTCACCGAACCCGACCCGAACTGCGCGGCGCTTGACTACATTATGGGCGAAGGCAGAAACATTTCGTGCGAGGCTGTTATGAGCAATAACTTTGCCTTCGGTGGCATTAACACCTCTTTAATTTTTAAGCGTTTTAGAACCTAAATGCTTATCTGGTTCTGTGAGATTGACCTTGAAAACAACAATGAGGGTCTGATTCATCAGCTCTCAATGCGGCAGCTTACCCGTTATCGACGTTTCTGCCGCCCTATCCGAGCCACACAGTACCTCTACTCACGCCTTTTCTATAAAAGAGTTTTAGCGGCCTTAAAGGTCGACGGACACCTCGATGATTTCCCGATAGGTCAACCCCATCCCCCTATCGATACAGAGTACGGTCGTTTTTATACGAGTTTGACCCACAGCGGTCGGTATTTCGCTCTCTCCTTTTCTCATTTTCCCCATGCGGTCGATGCTGAAGTGATGGTTCAAAGAGACTTCTTGCAACTAGCCGATTGGTTTGGCAATGAGCAAACAATCACAACGATTAAGGAAAGTTCTGACAGAACCCTAGAGTTTTACCGCTTTTGGTGCCGTCACGAGTGTCAGATTAAAGTGGGCAATAGCCATCTCAATGATTATGGATTTACTGAAGAAGTGATAAATAAAGATAGCCTGCCCGTCATGCTGAGTTGTTTGCACCGAAAAGCGGACAATCCGACAATCCGACATATCCGCGACGTTCTGAGAGACCCCTTGGAGCTTAGATTATGAACTTAAATGAACACAAAAAAGAACTTCTGAGTGCATACGAAGATGCTCAGAAAATCGCTTTTGCTCCATTTATTTTTCAGGCGACGGCAGCCGCCAAAGAAACCGGCTTACTGGATGCTTTGGGACAAAACGACACGGGCCTCAATATTGAAGAGTTGGCGAAAAAAAGCGGTCTTACCCTTTACGCAGTCAAAATTTTGACCGATATTCTGCTTACAGCCAAAGTTATAAAAAAAGAAAATCAAAAGTACAGCTTAAGTTTGGTTGGTCAATGCTTAATTTATGACCGTATGACGGAAGTTAATTTTGATTTTACCCATCATGTCAATTACAAAGCGCTAAGTCATACCAAAGAAGCTTTAAAAACAGGGCGCCCTTGTGGACTTCAGGAATTTGATCCCTCTTGGAGCACCATTTACCCACATTTAAAAGACTTGCCCGAAGAAGTTCAGAAAGCCTGGTTTGCCTTTGATCATTTTCATTCAGACAGCGCCGATCAGGCCGCCATCGATCTTTTGAAGAACAGAGAAATCCGATATTTTTTGGATATCGGCGGCAACACCGGACGATTTATCCATAAAGCTCTCTTGAATTGGACTAAGGCCCGCGCCTGTTTGGTCGATTTGCCTCAACAAATTAGCTTAATGCGCGCCAACACGGAACTGAAAGCGTTTCAGGACCGAATCGATGATTACCCGATTGACTGGCTTAATGATGAAGCTTCCCTTCACATTGATAACGATATTGATTTGATTTGGATGAGTCAGTTTTTGGATTGTTTCAGTCATTCGCAAGCCGTCAGCATTCTCAAGCGTGTCCGCTTATTATCGAGAAAGTATGCTTGCCCTATCGCTATTTTGGAACCAATAGTTGACAAGCAGCGAAACGCCGCGGCGACTTTGAGCGTAGCAAGCTGCTCGCTTTATTTCAGTTGCCTAGCCAACGGTAACTCTAAATTTTTCTCTTCTGACGAATTAAAAAGCATTATTGACGAAGCGGGACTCATAGTCGACTCGGTTCACGAACCGCTCGGTATTGGGCATTCTTTGTACTTATGCAGATAACTTATTGAAAAATTAGTGAATTGACTGCTTTAACCGCGCATTTTGCATGGTTTTCCATTCTTATGTTTACTTATTTCTACGGTCGCAATAAGTGTCATAATTTCCTTACTGTCTGATCGCTAAGGAGAAGTGTCATGAATGATCTATCGGCTTATATTCCTGAAATGATTGAAACACGGCGTTATCTACACCGGATCCCGGAAATTGCCTGGACCGAATTTTTAACGTCGGAATTGGTGATTAAGCGTGTACGAGAATTAGGCTTTAAGACTATTATCGGCAAAGCATTGTTTAACGAAGAATACGCCTATGGCCGAGAAGAGGACGTCATTGAAAAGGCTCAAAAAAGGGCCTTGTCAATGGGTATGGATCCTAAGCTTTTAGAAGAAATGCAAGGCTATACCGGGTGTATGGCGATTTGGGAGAGCGGACGCGATGGTCCTGTAACGGCTTTTCGATTTGACATGGATTGCATTGCCGTTGAAGAAAATCATGACGAAACAAACGAAGCTTATGTGGGAGGATTCGATTCAACATTCCCCGGCCTGATGCATGCCTGCGGACACGATGGTCATACAGCCATGGGGCTGGCCTTTGCCCGTTGGATTAAAGACCATGCCGATAGTCTCAAAGGTACGATTAAATTGGTTTTTCAGCCCGCCGAAGAAGGAACAAAAGGCGCAAGCGGTATTGCTGAATCCGGTCTTTTGGATGATGTGGATTACTTTATTGGCGGGCACGTCGGTATGGACCCCAAACTGCACGAATTGGGCATTATTACTAAAGGCTTCCTTTCGACAACCAAGATTAATGTTGGCTTTACTGGCAAACCCGCTCACGCCGGCGCTGCCGGTCAAGAAGGACGCAATGCCTTGATGGCCGCCTGCTCAGCCTCTATGCAAATTATGGGAATTGCCCGTCATGGTCAAGGAAACACAGCTGTCAATATCGGCACTCTGCATGCCGGCGAAGGACGAAATGTTGTGCCTGTGCATGCAAAGATGGAGTTAGAAGTACGCGGTGCTAATGACGAAATCTGCAAGTACATGCAAGAGCGTGCCTTAAAAATGATTAAAGGCAGCGCCGAGAGTTACGAAGTCGGATGTGATATCAAGATTATGGGACGCGCGACCAACGTCGTGTCTGATCCTGAAATGTGTGACCTTATCCGAGAAGTTGCAACAGCAGTGCCGGGAATTAATCGTGTGTTTGACTACGACACAATCACCTCCAGCGAAGACTGTTCGCTTTTAATTCAAAAAGTCCAGTCCCATGGCGGCAAGGCCGTTTTCTTCTATTATGGATGCAACCACAACGGTCACCACAAATCAGACTTTGAAATCCAGGACACGGAAAGTTTGCCGTTAGGATTGGCTGTGTTTGTGGGAGCCTTGAAAAAGACAAACGGTCAATAATGCTGTTTAAAACCCGAAGGCACAGCCTTCGGGTTTTCTCAATATAGGAAAAGTAAATGAATAAGAAAATCTTATTGGCGGTAAACGGCACCCTCATGAGAGGTCTGAAACTTAACGGAAACATGATCGAAGCGGGCGCAGAGTTTGTGAAAGAAGCTAAAACAGAAAAGCATTATCGTTGTTGGAGCATCGGAGATGACCATCCGGCAATGATCAAAACAGACCAAAACGGCGCTGAAATAGAATTAGAGGTCTGGGCTGTTCCTTCCGAAGGACTGGCCTCGATTTTGTTAAAAGAACCTGCCGGCCTTTGTATCGGTAAAGTTAAACTCAATGATGGCTCAGAGGTGTTGGCAGTGTTGGGAGAGCCTTGGTCTATTGTTGGACAAAAAGAAATTACGCAATACGGTGGTTGGCGAAAATACATCGCTGACAAGTAATAACTGTTGTCTTATTGTTTGATAAATCCTCCACGGCTTAAAATCGGATCTAAGTAAATAAAACTTTTTCGAGCTTCTTGGAAACTATAATCAGGCCTAAAGCATCTTCTCTTGAATAACCTGATCGAAGTAAGCGCTTTACCATTAAGCTTTTCGTGCCTCCAGCAATCGGATAGGAGGTAGGCAGTTATTCTGTCTACCGTCCTTCCACACCACCCATCGTACGGTTCCGTAATGGGCGGTTATTAATAACTTCCTTGAGTTCGTTTCTTATAAACGTCCCCAAGACAGACCCATCCCTTTCGATAAAGAAAACCATTGGTCAGCGTCATCGCTAATATCCAACTGTTTGCCGTGTGCCAATACGATTTGCGAGTATTCGCATATTGCCAAGCCGTCGATGCTGACGCACCCAGCTTCTGCAACGCTCGGTATTTCGTACTGACCTTTTTCCACTGCTTCCAGTAGATTTGCCTTATTCGTCGTCTCAACCATTTGTCCGTGTCTCGGACAAAAATCGCCATATCACTTCTCAAAAAGTAATTCACCCAGCCTCTTACAAACTCTGAAAGCTGTTTTCTGAAGTCTTCCAAACTTTGCCCTCGGCTTCGGCTTGTTATCTCCCTGAGCCGTTTGACACATTTGTCCTTGGATTTCTGATGCGGTCTAGCTTTGATTTTTCCATCCTTTCCGGCGTAAAAACCAAATCCCAAAAACTTCACATCTGCACTTCCAATGTATCGGATCTTCGTTTTCTCCTCGTTGAGTTTCAGGAAAAGTTTCTTTTCAATGAACGGCTTGATATTCGCCAGCGTCCTTTCTGCTGACTTCCTACTTTTGCAGAAAATCATCATATCGTCCGCGTAACGAACAAACGGATGACCTCTTTCTTCCAATTTCTTGTCCAACTCATTGAGCATGATGTTGGCTAGAATCGGTGATATCGGTCCTCCCTGTGGGGTCCCTATCGTATTGGGGGTGCTTTTACCGTCCTCCAATACCGGAGCTCGTAAAAACTTGTGAATCAGCGAAATAACTCGGCCATCCTTGATTCTCTCTGACAATAGTTGCAGGAGCTTCGAGTGATTGACTGTATCAAAGAACTTCGCCAAGTCCAAATCCACGACCCACACGTATCCTTCGTTGGCCAGTTTCAAGCTCTGTTCAACCGCTGTTTGACAGCTTCGATTCGGTCTAAAGCCGTGACTGCTCTCGGAGAATACCTTTTCGTACTCTTCGCTCAGCTTTTGTTGCACCGCTTGTTGGACCCATCGGTCAATCGCTGTCGGGATGCCCAGTGGTCTGAATTTCCCTTTTTCCTCCTTCGGAATGAGTACTCGTAGCACGGGTTGGGGCTTGTACCGCCCCTCTTTTATGGACTGCACCAGTTCGGGGCCGTGCTCGAATAAGTGGGCTCGAAGGTCTCCAACCTCCATTCCGTCGACTCCTGCACTTCCCTTGTTAGCGACCACTCTCTTCCAGGCTTGGTTGAGGTTGGTGCTCTCCAATATGGCTTCCAGTGTGACCATCCGTTCTACTCTGTTACGTGGTGGCATCCTTCCTTGGTTGTCTTTCCCTGGACTCCTTGACTCCCGCTATCCTTTCGATTCCGTCGATACGTTCGCGGCAGCGATCTTTCAATCTTTCCAATTCGTTGTCCAAGAAGCTACTTCAGGTGCCTCCGTTATTAATTTCGGCCCTTCACCAGTGCCATCCACTGGCTACTATGGCTTCTGCTGACTGCTCTCAGCAAGTTTTGCTCCGTGCTCGGTTCGATGTGGGAGCACGTCTGAGAGCCCTCCCCGGGTAAGGACTTAATCTTTTCCTTCATGCATCCGCTTCGTTTACATTGCAAGCTCCGTGTAGCTTTTGGACTTCGGCTTGTTTTGCAGCCTTATCCTCTTGCTTATGCCTGACGAAGTTTCTGTTCGTCGGATCAAAGGTTTGCCTCGGGCTTCTTTCAGATTCCTCCTCACGGTGGACACCCTTGCCGTCAGCTATGGGCTTGTCGCTACCAACCGCCCTCGGGACTTTCACCCGTTAGATTAAGTGCCATGCCGGGCACACAAAAAAGAGCCCACTGCGATGATCAGACCACAGTGGGCAGTTAAATTGGAAAGGTAGCTAGGCTCATCGCCTGCGCTTTCCCCGAACGAAACCGATCTCCCTCAAACGATTCCGTCCACCCGATGAAACGGATGCGACAAACGCATCCCCCTCGTTTCACCCGGCTCGAGCACCCGTAAGCGAAGAACCAAGCGCTCGGTGAGCACCAAAACCACAATTCCGTTCTGATCCTCACGCCTTTATTGTCATCCTTTTTCATGACAATGAGAACTAGGACTTTCCTTACCCCTAAAGAGGCATTAAATCCAATAGATTAAATAACAAACTGATTTTGTAACGAAAGAATATTACCGCCAAGGTATATCTCCGGGGAATAATCGATCCACGAGTTCACGAAATTCAACCGATGCGTCGTCAACCTTATCTAAAAGCGTTGGTTTCCCACTACGTTCGTCCCATTGAACGGTATAGACATTATTGTGGCGGCCGACTTCAGTTAATTCCAACTTGGCATAACGAAGAGATGAATGACTCCAGGATGAGCCGTAGACAGCTTCGTAGCGAAGCGTTTGCGGGCAGGATAGAAGCGTTTTCGTATCATCGCTTTTGACGCGAATAACTTTTAAACCCTTATCCATCAAGGCTCGTCTCAAAGTCAAAAAAGCTTGAGGACGTACGGAAGGATTGTCCACTAAGCAAAGATTTTTCTGACCGGCTCCGTGCCAATCGTCAGAGGCGGGTGTTCCCGCGCAACCTGAAAGAGTCAGAACTGCAGCGCCCATACAGGCTGCGAACAACAAAGACAAACGCATGATGGTTACCTTAAATATTTGCCCTGATTCTACTAGTCATCCGGAAAAAAACAATAGAGTTAGACACTTAGTCATAAAGCTGTAAGGAATAATTAATCTATCGGTCATACAATGCGAAAATTCAATTGAGAACTGTATGCAAAAAAGATGTCTGAAAAAAATACCCCTTCTCCCGCGCCTGCTCTTTGGAACCCAATGTGGGCCATCTTGTTGAGTTTTATTTTCACACCGGTCTTCGGCGGCATCGTCTGCGGGATGAATTGGCGCGCAATGGGCAAAGAAGAAATGAGTGTGCGCTCATTTAGCTTTATGCGTTCGACGATTTTCATTATGGTTCTCTATATTTTCGCCGAACCGATGCTTCGCGGCATCCCCTACACCCAGTATGTGCTGCTTGCTCTGATGGTCGGACTGTGGTTGGTTTGGACTTTTATGGACGGGCTTAAGCAATTGCGTTACGTCAACGATACATACGGCGAAGATTACGAACATAAATTCTGGGCCAAATGCATCACCTGGGGCGTGGGCGGTTGGGTGGCCTATTATGCATTGGCCATTACTTACGTTATCGGTCTGCACCTTTTAGGCACCGCGATTTAGACTCTGAAAACATCATGGCTGCACGAGCGAAAAAAGCCGAAGTAAACCGAAACGCCAGAGCCAATTATGTGCTCGGGCTTTTGGGCGGCGTTGCGCTCTCCCCGCCTCAGGCTTCCAAAGAAGCCATGCAGTACTACGCCCGGGCTGCCGCTGAAGGCAACCCTGACGCTCAGTACCAACTCGCTAAATTATTGGTGGAAGGTCAAACACTATCAACCAACAACCGCGCGGCCCTGAAGTGGCTCAAAAAAGCCGTCGAGAAAGACCACGCGGCCAGTCAACACCTTTTGGGCGTGATGTACTTGAAGGGCCAAGGGGTCACGCGCGACGCTCAACGCGCATTGGAACTCTTTCGCCAAGCGGCTATTTCCGGTAACGCCGAGGCTGAATACGATCTGGGGTGCGCCTTAATGGATGGCATTGCAGGCGAAAAAGATGACTACCAAGCTTTGCGCTGGTTTAGGCTTGCCGGAGCCCAAGGTCATGTTAAAAGTCAATACCGGGTGGGATACGCGCTGGCTCACGGCGCCGGCTGCGAGATTGATCTTCAGCAGGCTTCCACGTGGCTCAGAAAAGCAGCGGTAAACGGAGATCCCAAAGGACAGTACGAATTCGGACTTTTATTTATCCATCCGGACTACCCCAAGCGAAACGAAGAGGAAGCCTTTCGGTGGATCAGACTTTCAGCCATCTCCGGTTTTGCGCCCGCCCAGTACCAGCTTGCGCTTTTTTATCAGGCTGGAGAAGGGACACTTGCCTCTTACGAAGAAGCCTTCACTTGGGCAAGACGCGCGGCCGCCCAAGGCGAAGAAAAAGCCCTCTTGCTTTTAGCCAGTCTCTACCGTTTTGGCGCAGGCACTTCTGCCAACATCACGGCCGCCTACGCGATTGCTTCTTATCTTTCAAGCGCTGAAAATCCGAACGCGACGGCGCTTTTACAAACGCTTGAACCTCAAATTGCAGTCAGTGACCGCGCAAGGGTTCAAAAAATGCTCTCATCGACAAAAAGCGCCCTGGAACTTATCGAAAATATCGCCGCATTAGGCTAAACAAAAAGGCAAACTCCCCAACGGAGAACTTGCCCTTTAGTCGAAAACGGAAAAATTATTGACCGTTTTTCAAATAACGTTGACGCACACTTTCAAAAAGACAGATACCCGTGGCAACGGAGACATTGAGGCTTTCCACTGAACCCGTTAAAGGGATCTTGGCCAAATCGTCACAGCGTTTACGTGTCAACTGACGCAAGCCCGGGCCTTCGGCGCCCATCACCCAGGCAAAGGCACCGGTCTGATCAAAGTCATAAATCGTCTTCGTGGCTTCGCCTGCAGCCCCCACCACCGTCACACCGGCATCGCGCAATTCAACAATGGCGCTGGCCAAATTCGTCACGGTTACAACAGGGACCGTTTCAGCGGCGCCTGCCGCAGCCTTGGCCGCCGCCGGCGTAACAGTTGCCGAGCGGTCTTTCGGAATAATCACGGCATGAACGCCTGCCGCATCCGCAGAGCGCAAACAAGCTCCGAAATTTCTCGGGTCGGTAATGCCATCGAGAATTAAGAATAGGGAGTCCGGACGAATCTCATCCATCAATTCATCAAATGTTAGGCTGACTTCCAAGGGTTTGGCCATGGCCACAATACCCTGATGGGGAATGTCTCCGGAGACCATGCCGTTTAAGCGGTCGTGACCGGCTTGCATGACGCGCACACCCAAACTTTCCAGTTCAGCGCGCATCTGACTCATGCGCTTATCACGTCTTTGCGGATCAACATATACACAAACGATTGAATCCGGATCTTTTCTCAGGCGGGCCCCCACAGCGTGAAACCCTGCCAAAATAATGTTCTTTGCCATATATAAATTAAACTACTTTTATTAATAAAACCTGCTCATTGTAATCAATGACGCGAGCGACTGATACGAAAATCAATACGTCTGCGATCTTCATCGACTTCAATCAAACTCACTGTCACTACGTCACCCAC
>CAJMEC010000056.1 GCA_905212345.1 uncultured Sutterella sp.
ACTAATTTCATCTATTTATATCTAATAATTTTTACTTAGAAGGATAAATTATTGATTTATCGCATCTTTTCCTATCTCGCATTGGATTTTAATTTTGTCGACTTTTGTTTTCAGACTCTATTTTTATCTGTGTTTAAGGATTAAACCGTCTTTGCGTAAACTGCGAAAAATCGATTCAACAATTTAAGGGAAAAACATGAAAAAGTTTCTTGCGGCCATTGCCATGACAGCTCTAGCGGCAACCAGTGTTAACGCCGCCACCATTTTGGTGGGAACCGACGCGGGTTACGCCCCATATGAATACAAAGACCCTCAGACCAACGAAATTGTAGGTTTTGACATTGACCTGATTAAAGCCATCGCCAAAGCAACCGGCAATGAAGCAAAAATTCAAAATATGCAATTCGCAGGCATTATCCCTGCCTTACAAAGCAATATGATTGATGTGGCGGCAGCCGGCATGACAATTACCCCCGAACGTCAAAAACAAGTCACCTTCTCTGATCCTTACTACGATGTCGGCGGTCTGATTATGGCCGTTCATGCCAAAAATGTTGATAAATATAAACACATGAATGATCTGGAGGGTAAACGCGTTTGCGCTCAAATCGGTTCAACAGGCGCCTTGCTCGCAAAGGAAATTAAAAATGCCAAACTCGTTGCCTTTGACCAAACAGGCGAAGCTTTTATGGAATTAAAGATGGGCGGCTGTGAAGCCGTATTGGTCGATAAGATTGTCACTGAATTTTATCTTGCTCATAAAGCTGAAAAAGATATCGTCTTGGTCCCCCATCTCTATACCCATAAGCAAAATGGTTTTGCCATGGCTAAGGGCAATGAAAAAATGCATAAGATTATCAATACTGGCTTAAAGACCATTAAAGAAAATGGAGAATACGACAAGATTTACGAAAAATGGTTTGGCAAAAAACCTGAAAAGAAATAATCTTTCTAAGTTTCAATAATTAGTTGGGCCGATCAAATTTTTAACGATCGGCCCGCATTTTTTTATAATGTTCCCGTTTGCATTGCTTATCAGGAAATAAAAAATGACGCGTCCTATCCGTATTGCAGTGACAGGCCCCTGCGGCTCCATCGGTTACTCCATTTTATTTCGTATTGCATCCGGTGACCTCTTTGGTCATCAACAACCCATTGAATTACGACTTCTTGCTCGCAATACGCCGGAAAGTCAAGCTCGATTGAAGGGCACTATGATGGAATTGTCCGATTGTGCCTTTCCGCTTTTAGCAGAGATGAGCGCACACACGGATGAAAAGGAACTTTTTGATGGTGCTCAATGTGTCTTTTTAATCGGCGCACAGCCTCGCAAAGACGGCATGGACCGCTCGGATCTTCTTCGTGCCAATGGGGAAATTTTCAAACGCCAAGGACAAGCTTTAAACGAACGGGCCTCGCGCGACGTTCGTGTTTTGGTCGTCGGAAACCCCTGCAATACAAATGCTTATATCGCCATGCGCAATGCGCCGGATCTAAAACGCGAGTGCTTCTCAGCCATGATGCGCCTTGACCAAAATCGCGCGATGGCCCGAGTTGCCGAAAAACTTCAAGCACCTGTTAGCGGTGTTGAGCAAGTCTTCGTTTGGGGCAACCACAGCAACACGATGTATCCGGATATCCGCTTCTTGCGTTATAAAGGACACCGCTTGGCCGACCAATTCGATGCGCAATGGCAAGAGGAGTTTATTAAAAACGTCGCAACCCGCGGTGGACAAATTATTAAAGCCCGTGGCGCTTCTTCCGCTGCTTCGGCCGCAAGCGCTGCTTTAGATCATATGCGTGACTGGATTTTGGGCAGTCAGGGCAAGTGCTGCACAATGGCCGTCCCCTCTGACGGCAGTTACGGCATTCCGGAAGGTCTGGTTTTCGGCTTCCCCTGCTTGTGTCCCGGCGAAGGCCGCTATCAAATCATCAGCAATATGCCGATCACTCAAGAAGTTCGTCATCGCTTGGATGTTACCCGTGACGAACTTTTGGCTGAAGCCAATGCTGTGGCCGATTTACTTCCTTAAATGCCACCGCAAAAAATTGATTTAATCAATTATTTAGAGGGCGCCCGTTTTATCGAGCGCCCTTTAAACGCTCCAAGTTGTGTCTTGGATACTAATGTCGTGTTAGACATATTGCTCTTTGCTGATAAAAAGACAGAGCCGATCCGACAATTACTCTCTTCAGGCAAACTTCTTGCACTCGGTCACTACGATACTTTTTATGAGTTTGCAGATGTCATTTCTCGCTCACAATTTAAGCTGACGGACAGTCAAATTAAAGAAAAACTTCATGCATGGGTTAACCTGCATTGGATTATTAATGAAGCCTTGCCAACAGAGGTTTATTGCAAAGATCATGATGACGACAAATTTTTTAATTTAGCTCGTTTATGCTTAGCCCGATACTTGATTTCAAAAGACAAAAAGGTGCTCAAAGCTAAAGGAAAAGCAAAGCGATTTGGCTGCGCCGTCATCAAACCTGAAAAAATAAACCTCTAGGTCATTTCTCTATTGCGGCCCTTTCTTCTTCGTGCCAAACTGTCACTGATGCATAAATGTTGGGAGTCGGCCATGGAGTTTTTATATCGAGACAAGTTGCCTAATCCTGCGGTGATCAACGAACGAATCCGCCACCTCAATCATCTCATTCACGGCGTTTGCCAATGGCGCGAACCTCCCTTGGATACCCAGTGGCCGATCTTGGTCAAAGACAATATCGATGTTTCCGGCCTTCGAGCAACAGCGGGCAGCTACGCATTAAAGGAACTTAAAGCCGAAGACGCCTTTTGTATTAAAAAGCTTCGTGAGCACGGTGGGCTTCCGTTCGGCAAAACTTCAATGTCAGAGTTGGCCGGCTTTTTAAGTACAAAGATGCCACCTGGCTATTCAGAGTTAGGCGGCCAAGGGATCAATCCCATTGATCCTTCACTTACACCTGGAGGCTCAAGCTCGGGCTCATGCATATCGGTCGCGGCCGGTTTTTGTCACGCAGCTATCGGCACAGAAACCCACGGCAGTATTGTGATACCGTCCATTGCTTGTGGAGTAGTCGGAATCAAGCCCAGCGTCGGCTTGGTTTCCCGTGACGGTGTCATTCCCATCTCACACTCCTTGGATACACCGGGAGCCATCGCTCAAAGCGTTTCAGAAGCAGCCAGACTGCTTGAGGCAATCAGCGGCACGGATCCCAATGATGAGGCTACCAAAGATTGCCCGGAACAAATAGACTTTCAAACCGATCTCGGCAAAGATAAGAGTCTTATCCGTATGGCCCTTTTAGTGCCTGCACACAGAGCATTTGATGCGGAAGAAAAAACCGTTCTCAGCCAATTGATTCAAGCCGCTAAAAAACAAAATATTGTTATCACCGAAATTCAAACGAAAGACGTTGAAACGTATTACAAGGTTATTTCATCGACTGAAATTCAAGGTGATTTTGATCGTTATCTGCAAAAATATGGCAATGGGAAAACCCCCGGCACATTTAAAGATCTCGTCAAGATGTATGAAATGCGCGCCCAACACCACCCTTATGGCATGGATCGCCTAACGGACGCGCTTAAGTTTTCGAGCGATTTGAATAATCCGACATATCGGAACGCATTAGAGCAAGGCATCTGCGGTACAACTCAAGCTATCGACGAAACCCTTAAAGAAACGAGTGCGCAAGCCATCATTGCTGTCGGCTTTGTCCCTTGGTGGGCCGTGGCCAGGGCGCCCTATGTTGCCTTGCCGCTTGCACAGCGACACAATCACTCGATGATCGGCATCACTGTAGGCTGCAGAAGGCTTGAAGACAGAAAGGCGCTTGATATTGCAGCTCGCCTTGAAAAAGTAATTAAGGAACTTTGATAATTGAAACGCCGCATTAAGCGGCGTTTCGTCTGTGAGCTATAGCTTTGCTAAAGCACCTAAAAATTGAACGGCTACGCAAGCCACCATCACAACGACGGCCAGAGCGATTCCGATTTGCATTATGCGTTTGAACATTTAGTCCTCGCTTTCGTTTGAAGGCAATACTGTATCGATTTTTTTATCGCCGGGCAACTCTTCCACATCACGCAATTTGCGCCCCATCACATTCGTTCTGGTTCTCACGCCTGCAATGGCGCTCTTAACACCATCAACTCGCTTTTCCATCGTATCGAGGGCATCGGCAAACTTCATAAATTCGGTTTTAACTTGTCCTAATACAGTCCAGACTTCGGCGCTTCGCTTTTGAATCGCCAATGTTCGAAATCCCATCTGAAGGCTGTTGAGCAAAGCACTCAAAACCGTAGGACCGGCAACCGTTACGCGATAATTATTCTGCAAATCTTCAATCATGCCCGGGCGTCTCAAGCATTCTGCATAAAGTGATTCACTGGGTAAAAACATCAGAGCAAATTCCGTTGTAAAGGGAACTTCAACGTATTTTTCGTGGATTTTTTTAGCTTCTGACTTAATTCTTGCCTCAAAAGCTTTGGCATGCTTTTCGGCAGCCTCCGCATCACCGATTTCACGCGCATCTTCAATTTTCTGATAGTCCTCAATCGGAAATTTGGAGTCAATTGGCAGCCATACAAATTCCCCGTCATTGGCTCCAGGCATTTTTATCGCGAACTCCACCCGATCATTGCTCTTGGGACGTGTCGCGACGTTCTCTTCGTAATGATTCGGAATAACATTGGCAAGAATTGCACCCAGTTGGACTTCTCCGAAGGTTCCTCGAGTTTTAACATTTGTGAGAACTCGTTTGAGTTCGCCTACCTGTCCGGCTATGGAACGCATTTCTCCTAAACCGGTTTCCACGTCTTTCAGATGAGCCGCCACTTGTTTAAAACTCTCCGATAATCTTGCTTCCAAGGTCGTCTGCAGTTTGGTTTCAACGGTTTGACGCATCATCTCCAATTTAGAATCATTGTTTTGCTGCAAAGTCTGAAGCTGTCGATTTAATGTATCCCGAATAGCCGATAGTTCCTGATTAATTCCGGAGGACAACTGACTAACCTGTGTTTTTAATGCCTCCCTGGCTTGCAACTGAACTGTTGCGTTACCCTGATTAATCTTTTGAATAAGATCAGTAAAGCCGACCATATTCTGGTTTTGAGTTTGCGTAAGCCGACTTAGCGAGTCGTTTACTTCCATACGAAGCTGGGCATTTGATTTCTGAATCGAGTCATTGACGGATTGAAGTATCCTGAACTGATCTTCTTCACTATTTTCTTCAAGTCTCTTGGCAATCACTTCTAATATTTCTTTGTCCTGCTTTTTTCCCGAAATGGCGATCCATAAAAGCACCAAGAGAAAAACACTCAATATGGCGAAAACACACCCCCAAAAACCGAGGGGAGATTGTGACATTGACTGAATAATGACTTGCATATTAAAAAGGCTCACTGTTAACAATGAGCCCTAGTATAACGATCTTAACTTCAGAATTTGAAGTTATCGATCGGATGTTCCGAAGGTTTCAACAATCATCTGAACCTGTTGGTCAAAATAAGGATTAAAAGTCAGGCGAGCATAAGGATGAGCATCACGGTTTTCAGTCCATGAACCATACCAAACATATTTGCCTTCGTGACAGTATTGGAGCAACTTTTCGTCCTGTCCCCGCAGACAGAAGCGCTCCTTGCCGTTAATCCCGTAGTACGGGTTCTTTGGAGAATAAACCAGTCCCAGATGAGAAAAACTTCTGATCTTATATTTAGGTAAAAAGTCTGTTAATACCGTTAAGCGCTTGTCGCTCGCAATCGTTCCATCGGGCAAATTATCACCGTACCAAACAAACTGAGAACGAGAGTTCGTGAACTGTTTTTGCATCAACGGCAACAGTTCCTGTGTATTAACGATGCTATCGTTTTGGGCCATGAAAACCAACACTGGCTTATCGTAGGGATAGCCTGAAACACGCCCCATGGCCGAGTCCATAGACGCTTTAAAAGTATTTAAAGCCTGCATCGGGACTGTACGATAACGAAATGGAG
Organism: uncultured Sutterella sp.; assembly: GCA_905212345.1. GTDB lineage: Bacteria > Pseudomonadota > Gammaproteobacteria > Burkholderiales > Burkholderiaceae_F > Aphodousia. Next base: position 5,981 of record CAJMEC010000056.1, read on the forward strand.
TCACGCCGCCAGCGGCTTCTTCGGGAGTCTTCAACCAATCAATAAAGAGACTGACGAAAGGAACGAAATTAACCAAATTCGTTCTGACGCTTAAAGCCGGAGAAATCAGTACCAAGCCATCAACATTGGGGTTTTCGTAAGCCTCATGAATGGCTAAATTTGCACCGGTTGAAAAGCCTGCCAGGTAAACCTCCTTGACATCACGGCTCATGATGCGGGTTTGCTCATCAATTAAGCGATTCCAGTCATCAAAAGTTACCTCAAGCATGTCTTCTGGCTTCGTGCCATGTCCCGGTAAGACAAGAGCTCTCACCAAAAAACCTTTGTCAGCTAGGTAATGGGCAATATCGACAAAGTTGTAAGGAGAGTCCGTAAACCCATGAATCATCAACACGCCTTTACCGTTGGGCTTAGCGGGTCTAATTTCAAACGGCAATTGATGGGAAAGTTCGACTTCATGTTGATCGGTTACATAACGCCTATGCGTGGTCATCCACTGAGTCGTTTCCTGCACATACTGATTAAAGGACTGTTGTCCTAAGGGCATCACATCGCGATCTGCACGAGGCTCAAAGGAGACACAACCAGAAATAGAGGTCGCAATGGCAACGCTGGCTGTCAGCATCAACAATCGACTTTTAAATTTTTTGTGGGTACTCATTGAATAACCTCGTTTCCTGTCAACAAGCTGATGGTACAGAAAAAACGTCAGAATTGCTCTACTGGACTTTCTTATGTTCAATCATACTTTTATAGACCAGAGCAAAGACGAAACCTAGAACGCAAAAGGTAATGCCAACCTGACAACAAGCGGCAAAGTCCATGCCATTAGCAATCATTTGTTGCATGATAATGGGCCCCATAAGACCAGCGACGGAAAAGCCGCTAAACATAATCCCATAGTTAACACCGGCGTGCTTGGCACCGAAACGGTCAGCGGTAAAACCCGGATAGATGGACATAAAAGTGCCAAACGAAATGCCAATCAATATACAGCCGCAATAAAATAAGATGTAGTCTCCTTGTCCCGAGTTCATTAAAACGATTAAACCCAGTGCAGCAAAAATAAGTCCAAACATTAACACGCCGATTCGCCCCAATTTGTCGGACAAAGTTCCGGCAACCAAGCGTCCAACCATATTGAAAAAAGCGATGGTTGAGACAGCTGCCGCCGCGCTTGTCGCATTCATGCCGATTTCGTTTTGAGCAATACTGGCTGCTTGCGACAAAATCATCATCGCACTGACGGCCCCGCACATTAATAATGCAATCATCGGCCAGAAAATCGGGCTGGCCAACATCTGTCGCCACGTCAATCCGGTTACCGCGGTACGCGTTTTCTCATCACCATGTTTATTGAGCGGATTGAAATCCTCTGGGCAACGTTCACAAAAGTAACCGCAGAACATAATCACTAAGGCAAAAACCGTCCCCAATATGACAAACGTATTCATAATGCCGTAGTGTTGGGTCAAAACTTGGGCAATCGGTGGAACAATCACAGAGCTAAATCCATAAACAGCCGTTACTAAACCACCGGCAAATCCCCGCTTATCAGGGAAATATTTGATGGCTGTACTAATTCCTGCCCCGTAGGCCAATCCGAGCCCTAAACCGAATAACAAGCCGTATCCGATAACAATCTGTGCCACCGACGTTGCCCAACCGCAAAAACACAACCCTAAACCAATCAGAAGTCCGCCGGTAATGATGACCAATCGAGGTCCATAACGATCATTAAAAGCTCCGCCCAGAATCATAGGGATAGGACCGACACTGTTGGCCACGCCAAAAGCTACCGCTAAATCGGCCGCGGAAATCAAATGACCTGTGATGACAGTGAGCTCCTGAGCCGCTGCCGCAGAAAGAACACTCCATGCATAAATCGAACCCGCACACAAGTTGATGCAACAAATCAGAATCAAAATAATCCAACGCTTAGTGGAGACATCCATACGTGCCATTTATTTAACCTCTGAGGTATTTAATTTGATGAATTTTCAACAAATGACCAAATTAATTGATTAATTTAATTTCTTCTAATAAGAACATTTCAATTAAAAGCCAGCATTAGGGATTATCAGAATTAGAAATAAGGAAATAAAGGCAAATAAAACAAAACTTACTTGACTTTTTGGCAACTCTATAGAAATACTAAGGAGTATTACCGAGAAGAAATAAAAAAAAGATAAAAAAAAGCCAAACGCAAAAACGTTTGGTTCGATGTGATTGGCGGAGGGGAGGCCTCCAAACACTCCAATAAAATTGGGTGCCAAAATTAAAGTCCCGTATTTTGTCCATCCTCTTGTCCATCATCAGTTTTTTACTAAGTACTAAACTACGCCTAAACCTTGGTTTTTGACCAGGGAGGAACTTCATGGGACTAAGTCGGAAGACAACTTCTGATTTTACCGTGTTTTAGGTTTTTATTTCTGGTTCTTTGCTCAATAGCTAAAAGACGATCATTGAACTCTGTCATGAGTCGAGAACTTTGAAAATGAATTGAGGCTAACTGCTGTTTTCTCTTTTCAAAGGTCGAAAGATGCATCCCTTTTGGTTTTCTTAGAACATCGAACCAGATTAATTCGGAGTAGCTGTCAACACCTAATTTAGCTAAGGCTTTCTGCTCTTTTTGGTGCTGTCGATCCATTGGACTTTTGTTCTCGGATGCGTAGCAAGTGTTTAAGCAATGCCGGCATCCGATTCGGTGATTAAAGAAGAGTAAAGAACCTACTCGACTTTTACAGTGAGGGCATATGAACCAAGGACGAGTACCACCAAAACGACAAGCACTGTAGGCCACCTGGACTATATAGCCTTTTCCTTCCCAATCGAAGTGGATATAAGGCTTGCCATTCAAACGGTCTTTCAGTTGCTGAATTGTTAGCTTAGGGATGTTTTCGTAAATTGGTTTCGACATGACTCTGAATATGTATTTGACCCAAATCTTATGAAATTTTAAAGGCATCTACCATTTTTTGGAGTGACAAGGTGACGGTATGAAAATGCTCAACTACGAGGACTTTATGCGCGACTTTGGAAAAATGGCCAAACAAACCATGAACCTGTCCATTTATAACGGTCAGTGGCAATGTGCTTGCGGGAAATCTCATAACTTTAATGAACACGTACTCGATATTATCGGTCAAGGCGCCGTTATGAGGCTCATGATCATGTGCCCGGATGATCCCCATTACGTAACAAACGTCAAAATCAAAACTTTTATGATTTTTAAATTCCTTGGTTTTGAAAGCCTTTCAGGAACCAAAATAACAGATAAAGAGTTGGAAGAGTTGGCACAAATAGCTTCAGTTTTAAGTAGGTACTAATGACTTGACTACCCGATACTCATATAGCCCCAAGGGTTATTGAGTAGCACTTTGGATAGGGAAGAGAAAGCAAAAGAGGTTGACGAGTTACCCACCATTTT
>CAJMEC010000057.1 GCA_905212345.1 uncultured Sutterella sp.
CCGATATTGAGTTTGCATGGACGCGGGAAGCTGCCGGAGATCGCGGCACACATTTCATCCGGCCAAGCGTGAACGAGCGCAAGCAAAACAGCTTCGCTAGCGCCCGGAAATAATGTCGCAGAAACAAAGGCGGAAGTAAAGAGCCCCGCCAATGCCTCATACAGAGTCAGCTCCGGCATCAATCTTCTTCTGGCAAGATGCCTTCAATGACAAGAGGCTCTCCGATCGTGTAGAAGTGACCACCTGCCACGTAGTGAAGTGTCCGAAGTTCAGCCGGAGCGCTTTCAAAATGCCAATGGCCGTTTGAAAACACACGCGTATCAGACCAAGCCGCCACGCACTCACCAATAAAAAGATCGTATTGGTTTTGATTGTGAGGTTCAGACAAAATCTTAAATATCATCCAAGCGGCGCACCCTTCAACAAGCGGCATGTCGTATCCGGGCATCGTAAAAAGCTTGGCTCCGCTTTTTTCAACTTTATCCGGTCTATCAAATTTACTGACCGCGCCCAGGCGCATTGTTTCTTTCACAATCGCCGCCGTCGGCAACTGAAGTGAAAAATAACCGCTTTTTTCCATTAGGGGACGCGTAAAGTGTGAACTGTCAATAACCACCGTCGCTTTGGTAGGCGCTAAATCCAATGCGCAAGCCCACGTAGCTGGCATAATGTCCGAAACTCCGTCATAAGCTGCCGACACCAAAGTTGTGCCTCCAACATTTAAGAGACGATACGCTTTGTTCAAATCCACTTCTGCCATGAACTTAAGCATTTTTATTTCTCCTCGAAAACCAGACAAAGCTATGATTAAGTTTAAGCGTATTTCTTAATTTGGAATACCTTCAAAATATCATTTTTTTGCTTAAATTTAGAATTCAAATGAATATAAAACATCGAGTGCCTGATTAACACCTGATGCCGCTTCGATATATAAATTAGGAATCACACGATAACGAAGAGTTAATGTTGCAAGTGAATCAAATAAGCCCACAGAATATTTCACTTTAACACCCGGCAAAATATATCCGCTTACCGCCACTTTAGAACTATCCCCTACTCCTTCGGTATCAACGCCCAAACCACTAATACCAACCGCATCACCCAAACTTTCAATCACTCGACCTCCTTGGCTTAAACCTAAACCAATAAGAGCGGAAGTTATCATCGAATTATCATCTTCACCTGTCGGATCTAAACCTTCTCCTCGTATCAGATAACTTAACGATTCCGTCTGGCTTTTATTCGGTTCTGTGAAAATCGTTACCTCAGGATTATCTGCTTGTCCCGTCACGCGAATGCCTGCAACAACATCATCAGCCGTTTTTTCAGGATTACGAATGGCTTCTAAATTAATTAGTGGATTGTTAACTGCCCCGGCGAACATCAATTCACCACGTCGGACAATTAAATCCTGACCATACGCTTTAAATTGACCGTGTGGAATAATAACTTGACCTGTCAAACCCATCTTTCCGTTATTCTGCACAACATGCAACTTTCCCATTACTTGTGCCTTCAAACCCATCGCATCAATTTTGACATCATCACCAATGTTAACCAACAATTTGCTCTCAATCGGAATCGTCTTACCATTGTCCGCTTTTTTTACCCTTGGACGGTCTAGCCGAACAGTGTCATCACTCACATCAATCGCCGATGCCGGCAAGTTGTACACCTTCACACGAGCCCAAGGCAGATCTATAACTCCATCCAACACAATTTTTTCTGCACTTGCTTCACATCTCACGTCAGTCGTTAAGTCAAACTCAACAATTGGCGGCATTGTCACTCGCAATTTCGTACTTTTTGCAACAACATGAGCATGAGGTTGCGACAAAGTTTCCCAATCAGCTTCGCCTTCCAAAAACAACGCTCCTTTTGGTGTCTTAAGTTCTCCTTCCAAAGTACTTTTACTACCATTAAAGATCAACACAAAGGTACTTGGTAACATTTCAAAGGGAAATTTTGTACTGTCAATGCGCATATCGCGTATCCCGGCTTGACCGTACAAAAGGGGTTCATTCAGATTTCCTCCTAGCCTCAAATCTCCATAGACCGTCCCTTGAGCTGTTTCCCCCAGGGATAAAATTGGATTAACAATTGAAGCTGATAAATGATCAATCTTAAGAGTTCCCTGCATCTGTCTTGATTTCATCGGATCAACAATATCCACATCCCCCGTTAGTTTTCCGTTTTTTGTTAACTGTACTGACCATTTGGAATTGATTTTTTTACCATCATGATTAACAGCAAGCTCAATTTTGTCAAAACCCAAAATAACGTCACTTTCTTCCAAGATATACCGAGTTGAAAGTCCTTGACTGTTGACCGTAAGCGTACCTGTTGGTAGGCCAGCAAATCCTTGAGGGATCACAAAGTCCGCTTGGGCCTGCATGATTCCGTTGGTTTCAAACTTCCCCGAGATGTAACGCTTGAGAAGTCCTAAATCGAATTTCTCGAGAGCTACTTTTACCTCAAAAGGTGACTTGGTTAACAGGTCCACTGCAAGGTCATTGTTCAAACAAACTTTCGTTCCGGGATGTGTTAAACAAAAATGACCTACGTTTAAGAGGAGCCTGTTGGTATCGAAGGCCAGCATCATTGGATCGGTAAGAGTCACGGGACCATAGTCCGTTTGTACCTCCAATTTTTTGAGCGCCCCATTCCAAGCATCCATTGTGTCATTGAGCGCTCCAGCCAACGTGGCATTGAGTTTAAAAAGCGCAGAGTCCGAGATAATCCTTAACTCATGCGCTGTTTGCGTTCCCTGTAAATCTGCGTTAATCCGATCAATGAATAGGCCGGGTAAAGCAATACCGGATACGTTAAGTTTGACTCCTCCGGAAATATTTTCCTCTGTACTAACTCCCCCGGTTAAGCGAATACTCTTGACCGAAATTTCTTGGGATACCCAATCATTGACCGAAAGATCCGCATTAATCAACGGCATCAGTATAGGTCCCCTAACCTGCAATCTTCCTTTAGCGCTTCCCTGGAGACCGTCAACTATTTCTGAAAAATTTGGAGCATTGATGTTGAAGGCCAAGTCAAGGTTCGGTACGGTTGCATGAAAACGCACATCCCCCTTCACTTCAACTTTATTTTTACCTAAACGTAAGGCTATGTCCGATAAGTGCAACAGTTTCCCATCCTGCCGGGTGTTTAAAGTACCTTCTAATGTCAACGGGTAACTTCGCCAAGAACCGTTCAGATCCATCAAGGGTACATCAATGCCGTCGGATGACCAATGAAATGCACTTTGCAACTGATGAATTAAGAGTTTTTGGCCATCCGCATCAACTAAAATGTCACTTAGCGCAATGCGTTCAATGTGTATCGGAAGTGACGAGCGTAGATTGCGCACCCCTAATGTACCAATTTCTTGCGTTTCTTGATCTGTTTCTGGAGCGGTTGGAGGCATTGCAGCAGTATCAACATTGACCTGGGTTTGACTAACGTAAAAATCATCCAATACCACCTCACCCGAAAGCAGTCGCTTGAAATTCAAATGCCAACCAAAATTTCCCTTGAAAACGACACCAGGTTGTTCCCACACGACATTTTTTGCATCAAGCTTTAACACGCTGCCATTAAAGCTACCCGAAGTTAACTGAGGCACATATCGGTTAGCCTGTCCCACCAAAAAATTTAGACCTATTGTTGTATTCAGCAAGAAAACCGTCATGCCGACTAGTGCCAAAAGCAGTCCAACCAGACTCAACAAAACAATTTTGACAATTCTCATAGCTCGGGTCCTAAACCAATATAGAACTGCACGCCGTTTTTGCTCGGATCACCTACAGGCATTGCAATATCCAACTTAATCGGACCAAGAGGTGATTGCCACCTCACACCAACGCCGGCACCTTTTTTGAGGTCCTGATCATCGAAATCATGCACTGCCTGACCAACATCAAAGAAGACCGCTCCCCACCAATTGCCGGTCACTCTGTATTGATATTCGGCACTCAATGTAATAAGCTTTTCGGCACCAGTTAAATCTCCGTTTTCATCTTCTGGCGAAATAGATTCGTACTTATAGCCTCGCACACTTCTGTCACCACCGGCAAAGAAACGTAGATCAGGCGGCACTTTGTCGAAATCATTTGTTTCAATCCAACCGACTCGTGAGCGAAAAACAAAACGGTGACATTCAGCAAAAGTTTTGATTAACGCATGTTGTGCCTCAAATACCATGAATTCGACATCTGAACCCCACATCTTATTAGACCAATCAACCGTATATCGTTGTGACCAACCCCAGGTCGGCATTAACCCTCCCACCGTTGTCGTTTTGGAAAAAGCCACCCCTGGATAGACTAACATGGTCGTATCACTTGTCGTACCTTGATCGAAGCTATCGTAAGACCAGCGCAAATGAATGTCCCGTTGCCACCCATGATACGGAGCCCAATTCCGTGAAATCACCATGGAAGTAGAACTGGACTTCGTATCATTTAAATTTTCTTTTTTTACACCGGCCTGAATTAACCAGTAATGCTCAAGAGCATTTCTTTCCAAAGGGATCTTGTAACTGACATCAGCTGTTTGCTCTTTTGAGGACACCTTTGTAGAGGCCTCCAAACTGTGACCAGAGTCATTCAACCAAGGTTTACGCCATGCCATTGATCCACGAGGCCCCACATCTGTTGAGAATCCCAAACCAATTTCAAGGGCATTTTTCTTCTTGGGAGTGACATTGGTATGTATGGGCAAAAACTTATCTGCACTGTTGCGTCCCTGCAATATGTCGGGCGATATGATCACAGAGTTAAACCAACCTGTTGAAGAGAGACGGCTATTTAATTTCACAATATCATCGGATGTATATGGATCCCCCTTTTCAAAAGGGAGAAGGTTCAACAAAATAGACTCTCGAATCTGACTACCTGAAAAATCAATGTCGCCGAATCGATATCGGCTTTTAGAATCGTAATCTAGTGTCCAATAGGCTTCATTTTTAACAGCATCTACCCCCAATTCGCTTGTTAAAAATTCTCCGTCAAAATACCCATGTCGAACAGCTGCACGTTCGATTGATGACTTAAAGCTTTGATACTCTCCGTGGTTGAGTTGCTTTCCTTTTTTGGGTAGTTGTTTTTTCAGTTCATCGAAAATTTCATCATTATTTGCATCACCTCGGACAGTCAAGGATGTTCCCGCAATGCGAACCGGCTTTCCCAAGTGAACTCTGGCAACCAATGTAGCAGGACTTTTATTCTTAGGTTCAATCCATGAATACGTGATAATCGCTTGATAGTAACCCAAAGCCTCAACTGCCCGTTTGACAGCACGATCGACTTGAGCCCTATAGGTCTGACGAACTTCCGTGAAATTATTTTCTCTTACAGGTTCCAAAAGCGCCTCAATGTTGGCAAGTACATCCCCGCTTACTCCTTGAATTTTTACCTCAAAGGCTTGAGATAACGGGGAAAGCGTACCAAGTAACATCAATATGATAGTTAGTTGTTTGAGATGCATAAAACACAACTTGCGGCGATCAACTTTCTTGATTCTAAACAAAGTAGGCCTGCTTTGAGATACTGAAAAAGCCATTTTCCCTAAGTATTCTCAAAGAAGCTTACAATCGCACGATATCAGAGGACTTTTCTCTCAAAACATATGGAAATTAAAACACTCAAAGGCGTAACCCTTGCTTCCATTGCCGGTATCTGCTGGGGATCTATGGGGGTAGCGGCACAGTACTTAATGACTATGTGTCAATTCACGGTTCTGGATCTGACTTCCATCCGATTGTTGGGAGCTGGATCACTTTTGATTTTACTAGACTTCATTTGGAATCGGACCCAACACATCAGGGGTGTTTTTCAAAAAGACAATCTCAAGGACATCGTAATCTATGGCATTGCACTTCTTTGTTCGCAATCAACATTTTTCATGTCCATTTCAACTTCAAACGCCGCTACTGCAACGATTATGGTGCTCACCTCTCCTCTTTTCATCATCGCTTACCTGGCAATTGTCCATCACAGACGAGTTAAAGTATTAGAAATGATTTGTCTTGTTTTGGCTATGCTCGGAGTCCTGCTCATCATCACAAAAGGAAATTGGGACACCATGGAGTTTTCTGTTGCCGGCGTTGCTTGGGGGCTGGCATCTGCCATGTCAGGAGCGTTCGGTACAATTCAACCCGGCCGCGTTGTGAAAAAACTAAGCGTATTCCCCGTCATCGGATGGGCGATGACCTTCAGCGGCATCGCTGCCTGTTTTTATAACAATCCCCTCGAAACCAACGTAATCTGGAACACAATGGGGATTATCTGCTATCTGCACATTGTACTCTGCGGCACCATTGTTTCTTTTGGCTGCTTTCTCAAAAGCATGGAATTTATTGCTCCGCCGATCGCTTCTATGCTCACATGTTTTGAGCCGCTTTCTGCCGTAATCCTTTCTGTTATCCTTCTTGGGGCAACTTTCAGTTTTAGCGAGGCAGTTGGGGCAAGCTGTATCCTGATAACGGTTTTTTTACTGGCTCGTTCAAAATCAGGAAATTAACTAAACTTTCCATTTAAGACCCTCCCGCTAAATTGGCATAATCAGCGCCTTATTAGCGGGAGTAATTTTATGAGTTATCTATGCTATTCTGAATTTGGACAATAAACTTACAGAACTCCTGCCCTCATTAAATCATGAATATTTAGAGCTCCTATCAGCACATAGTCTTTATCCACAACCAACAATTGATTGCACGACATATCTGACATGATTTTAGCAGCAGACACCGCCAATTCATCTTTCGATATGGTCTTAGGTGTTGGAGTCATAACATCCTTAATAACAAGCGTCCTTATATCGCCAACCCGACTGATTGTTCGCCTCAAATCTCCTTCTGTAAAAATACCCAAAACATGATCTTGATCATCAACGATTGCTGTCATACCCATACTCTTATGCGAAATTTCAGCAATAGCATCTAAGATAGTCGTATTGGGAAAAACTTTTGGGATCTCGCTACCCACATGCATAACATCAGCAACACGAGTCAATAGACGACGCTCCAGAGCTCCTCCTGGATGACTCCTTGCAAAGTCATTTCGAGTAAACCCTCGAGCAGCCAGACACGCCACAGCCAACGCATCGCCCAAAGCCAAAGTAACCGTTGTTGAACTAGTTGGAGCCAAATTTAATGGACACGCTTCTCTATCGACATGACAGTTAATGTGAAAATCGGCATACCTAGCCAAAGTAGAATGATTATTTCCTGTCATCGCGATAAGCTTAGTTCCCTCTCGCTTGATAATAGGAATAACTGCTAACAATTCCGATGATTCTCCGGAATAGGAAATGGCAATTAGAACATCATCTTTGGTGATCATTCCTAAATCACCATGAGCCGCTTCAGCCGCATGGACAAAGAAAGCCGGAGTTCCTGTTGAGGCAAAAGTTGCGGCTAATTTGCGAGCGATATGACCTGATTTGCCAATACCAGAAAGTATCAAACGACCATTACAATTTAAAACAGCTTCTGATGCCAAGTAGAATTGCTCATTTAACGCATCTTTAGCTTTTTGAATAGACTGAGACTCTTCCTCTAACACCACTTTTGCTAAATCAAAAACATCCACTTCATTGAACTTCATTTTATCATCCAAACGCTAATGATTAATTTTTATTAAAAAACACACCGACTACTCACTAGGATCAGCAGTATTCAATGTTAACTTCCAGTATTTCGAACATTGTACTGTTGAGGCATCCAACTTATAAAACGGTTCAACCCAATTCAACAAGGGGCGTTCCCAAGCAACGTCTCTTTTTAGAACTTTAGCAGGTGTGCCTCCTGCGATACAATTATTGGGAATACAGCCACTAACAAAACTATTGTAGCCAATAATACTCCCCTCCTTAATGGTACTGCCTTTCGCCACGTACACATTATCACCAATCCAAACATGGTCTTCGATTACAATATCTTTACATAAATTAATTCTTTTTTTCGTCCTAACATCAAATATTGGATGATGATCATGAGTCTTAACTCTCACGCCTGTAGCAAACATTACATCCTTTCCAATTGAGACAGAAGTATGCTCTGCTGTAAAAATATGCACTACTCCTGTACAAGTAACCGCATCTTCAATATGAATAGAACAATCCTCTCCCAACTGAATAAAGAACTTCCCATCTGCAACATTCCCGATGGTAAGGGTCGCATTATTACAGCAGACTTGTACTGTAATTTTTTTCAGTTTTGCTCCTTTTGAAATCAAAATTTTATTGTTGCGAGCCCCCTTTGCAAACCAGATATCGCACTCAATAGGTACACCTTGATATTCGATTTGATTATCTAAATTATCTTGATAATTTGATAAAACAGTAACCCTCATAATACCTCACATTTAATAATTAACCTACCCTAGTCAACCAATCTACAGGTCAAAGCAACTTCGATGTTAAATTGAAGGCAAAGCCCTCCCCCAAATTAACGCCTAGCCACAAAATTCTAACGAAGCTCTCATTGTCGAGATCGTCACTCAATTATTTACTATGAACAAATTTATGTCAATTGTTTGCGGCCGTATTAAAGTAAGGCTGATTCGGACGTTTAAAAAGGTGCAACTCAGCCCCAAAAATAAATCGAAAACAGAGTTAGATATTGACCCATATTTTCGGGACTTATCCAACTTTTTGTTATGTGTTAACTGGTTTAATCTCAAGTGTCCTCTTATCAGAAGAGGTTCAATTTTAAACCATAGTAATCAACATAAGATTGATCCACTTATTCCACAAGAAATTCGTTATTGACACTCTCTAGGAGAGTCTAAATGATCCATTGCTCAAGCTCTTGGCATTAGTCGAAACACGGTCATCCATGTACACTTAATAGATGGAATCCGTGATATGGAGATTCATGCCCCATCAAAAATAAAATCTGTTCTTCACAAAGCTAATCAAGAGCGTCTTAAATATCCAGTTCTGTTGACGGTAACAGTGTTGTAGCTCGTATTCTTTAAGATAATCCTCTAGCTTATGGATTGATTACCTTTGGATTTATCGATAACAGAACGTAGCATTCGGCGTTTCTTGCTACTCATTATTTGAGATCTGAGCCAAAATCAACAATTCAACCGTTTCATTGTTATCCAGGGCAGCAACTCCAAGTTAATTTGAACAATGTTAAAATAGAATATCGATATTTTGTTACTTCTTTTATAATTTAAATCACTGCTGGCCAAATTAAAAATGTGCATAGCCTGCTTTGATGGCCCCGTTTCCAATAAATACAGGACTACAAAAAGGTTGCCTTAAAAGTAGGCCCTACCTGCGTTTTCTAATTAAAAACTAGCTCCATTTGCGGTATGTTTTTTGGAGGGGCTTGCTTTGGGATCCTGAAATCCG
>CAJMEC010000058.1 GCA_905212345.1 uncultured Sutterella sp.
AAAATGCCGACGTGGTCGGGGCAAGAAATATAAAGGTGCGCGGGCAGCGCATGTCAGCCTGTGGGGAGCTCGGCGAAGTAGGCCGAGCTCAAGTGAATCGGCGGATGGAGACAGTCCATGGCGCGGGTCAGCAGCAGGAACCCATCGAAGTGATCAGTGGCGTAAGCCACTGACACAGTAGGGAATCCTCGCCGTTCACGGCGAGGAGGATGTCAAAGTGAAAAAATTGAAGGACTGGGGTTGGGGCTGTCCATTTGCCGAGTGATTGCCGAACGGCATACCACTCGTCTTCAATTTGAAGCGTTTAATCCTCACGGTTTAATGGTTAAACTTAGCTTTGATAACTGTAATAGAAAAAACAATGAAAGCTCTTGTGAATCCTGATCTTTATCGTCCCATTGTCCGAATCATCGATGATGAGGAAACGGTTCGAAATTCTGAAGCCTTTACGTTGAGAGTCGTGGGATTGGAGACGGCTTGCTATGCGACGGCCGAAGAGTTTTTGGAAAAAGATGATCTGCGATATCCCGGCTGCATTATTTTGGATGTGCGAATGCCGGGGATGAGTGGGCCTGAGCTACAGCAGGAAATTAACAAGCGAGAAATAGATCTGCCGATTATTTTTCTATCGGCGCATGGCAACATTGGTTTGGCGGTTGACACCTTGAAGCGGGGAGCGAAAGACTTTTACGAAAAACCCGTTGAACCGGAAAAATTGCGCGAAACCGCTGCACGATTAGTTGAGGAAAATCTTCAGGCCAGACGAAAACAGTACGAGACGCAGATGCTGCATGCGCAATATGAGGCGCTGACAAATCGTGAACGCATGATTTTGAAACTGGTGGCTCAGAATTTATCCAATAAAGTCATAGCTGATCAGCTACAAATTCAAGAGCATACGGTCAAAATTCATCGCGGCAACGCCTGTCATAAACTCAATATTCGTACCGCCTTGGAAGTTCATCAATTTTTGACCCGGATAGGGGAATTAGACTAAAAATTTCTACTCTCTACCTGATTTAAGTCCATCAAGAACTTTAATTGACTTTTATTGATTATGTATTACAATTTCAATAAAAGATAAGGAACGGTTATGTTAAAAAAGCAGCGTGGCGGTAAAAGAATTAATGCAGGTCGTAAACCGGAAGGGGATGTAGCCTTAAAGGCAACCATTATTGCTCGTGTGACTGCGGATCAGAAAAGGGTGTTTCAGGAAAAAGGGGGCGGAAAGTGGCTTCGACAGACTTTGACAACCTCTGACAGCATTACAAAGAATTCATCTGTCGGTATAAAGGCCGTTCATCCGCACTCAAAAATTTCAGTGCCTTTCTTTGAATATTCTGTGCAGGCAGGCTTTCCGTCGCCGGCGGAAAGTTACAAGGAAACGATTGACTTTAATGAACTGTTAGTTGATAACGATGCGGCCACCTTTGTTTTAAGAGTCTCCGGTCAATCGATGATTGATGCGGGGCTTTCGGAAGATGATTTAATTGTTGTGGACCGTTCCCGCAGTCCTAAGAATGGAGACATCGTTGTTATGCAAATTGACAACGACTATACCGTCAAGCGATTTGTCCGTACAGCCTCGGGCTTTTACTTAAAAGCAGAGAATTCTACTGGCCAATATCCGGATATTTATCCGCAGGAAGGTCAGGAGTGGCAACTATTCGGGGTTGTCAATTTTGTGATCAAATCTGTCTCTGGAAAAGTTGCTGCCTAGCGAAGGCTAGCTATGTATGCTCTGATTGACGGGAATTCTTTTTATGCCTCTTGCGAGCGGGTTTTTAGGCCCGATTTGCGTCACCGTCCGGTGATTGTTTTAAGCAACAACGATGGCTGCATTGTCACGCTGACGGCAGAGGCCAAAGCGCTGGGACTAAAAAGGGGCATACCGTTTTTTCAGGTTAAAGATATTATCCGCCGCCACCGGGTCGCAGTATTTTCAAGTAACTACGAGCTCTACGGCGATATGTCTTCTCGCATGATGAATATCATCGCCGGGTTGGTACCCGCCATTGAGGTTTACTCCATCGATGAATGCTTTGCCGATCTCTCAGGGCTGGATAATTTAACGACATTAGGTCTTTGCATTCGGGAGCGTATCCGGCAATGGATAGGCATTCCGGCCTGTGTCGGCATCGCGCCCACCAAAACACTAGCCAAATACTGCAATCATTTAGCTAAGAAAATTCCGGCTCTTCACGGGGTTTTGAATTGGAACGATCTTTCTTCATCAAGACAACGAAAAGCTTTAGCTTATCAAGAGGTTGGGGAAATTTGGGGAATCGGTTCCCAATTGGCTGCCCGGTTAAAGAAACTCGGGATTGAAACGCCATTGGATTTGGCGCAAGCGTCTGAAAGTTTATTAAAGCAATGCTTTCCTATCAATGTGATTCAAACCGCTCGTGAACTTCGGGGGATTGAATCCATTGAATTTGAACCCCTGCCTGTAACGAGAAAAAGAATTCTTCGTAGCCGAAGCTTTTCCAAGGATGTATTCGATATAGATGATCTTTTAAGCGCCATCACCATGCATGCCGAAGAGGCCGCTCAGGTTTTGCGGCAAGAGCGCCTGATGACCTCCCGTGTCGGAATTTTTCTTTATTCAAACCGCTTTAAGACGGAAAAACCTGTGTACGCTGTAATGGACGCTGTTGATTTGGCAAGGTACGTAAACGACACGCCAAGCATATTGAGTAACGCCGTAAAACTTCTAAAAAAACATTACGTGAAGGGAGTCGCTTATAAAAAAGCCGGCGTTATTTTGGAAAATATTCGGCGTAAAGGAGAAACGACTGAAGACTTGTTTGTCGCTGGAAGGGGAAAGCGCGAGCGTTTATCTGAAACACTGGACCAAATAAACAGCAAATACGGAAACGGCACGATTTGTTTTTCGGCTGTTAAACGCGATTCGGAAGATTGGAAAATGAAGCGAGAAATGAAAAGTCCCTCTTACACCACTCGATTTTCCGACGTTCTTCGCGTTGGTTAAATGCTTCTTCTAAGAAAAAATACTTGTTGATAAGCCATCTGGAAAAGTATATAACCAGAAGAAGGTACCTCTTGAATGGCTTTTTTGATCATGGAATTTTTATTCTTCTTGCTGGTCGGTGTTTGTGTCGGGACATTTGGGACACTTATCGGACTTGGTGGCGGTCTGATTCTTGTGCCGCTTTTTATGTATACGATGTACGCGCCCGATGGATCCATGATATTTAGCACGGTTCAGCAAATTATCGGTACCAGTCTTTTTGCTGTCGCTTGCAACGCTGTTTCCGGGGCTTACGCCTATATGAAACAAAAGCGCATTATGTTCCGAGCGGCGATACCGTTTGCGCTTAGTACTATTCCCGGCGCTTTTTGCGGCAGTTTCGTCTCCAAATATTTCACCGGAGCAAGTTTTTCCATTGCTTTTGGTTGCCTGCTTGTCGTTTTGGGCTGCTTCATGTACTGGAAATCCAAATCAAAAAGAGCCACCGCGCGACCCGAAGATTTTGATCCGGCGACAGCCCCGTTTAACCTTTGGCTTGGCGTAGTCCTGACATTTGGTGTTGGGTTTATCTCGACTATTTTTGGCATTGGCGGCGGCATTATCGATGTTCCAATGATGGTTTTTATTCTTGGTTTCCCGGCTCAAATCGCCACCGCGTCCTCAACCTTTATTTTGATGGTGAGCTCTCTTGTGGGGACGGTTAGCCACGCTTCCTTGGGTCATATTATCTGGGTTCCGGCTGTTTGTATCGGTTGCGGTTGTGTGATTGGCGCCCAGATCGGAGCCCGCATTGCCAAGAAGAGTAAGCCTAGGATTATTGTGGTTATTCTCTCGGTTACGATGGTTCTTATGGGGATTAACCTTGTTGTACAAGGCCTTTGATTGGATCATAGTGGCAGGTTTCAGATGTGACTATGCTAAAAATGCATAACTTCGTATCTAAAAAAGTATTTGAGTTTGTTTTATACCCCCATATTATTCTTAAAAATTTGCTTTTCAATGTTAAATCTTCAAAAAAATATAAAAAACAATTAGTTATTAAACAAATTTATTATTGAGCTATCGATTGATATCCTTGGATGGGAGAGTGAGCTTAATTACTTATAACTCCGTAGTTTAAAAACGGAATTCTTTTCTAAATTAAAAAGGTCCAAAATGGAGAAGCATGTGTGGCAGTCGGATTCTATAGGTAGTGGTTCAGTTGCAGTGAGCAAGTATACCGATGCCATCGTACAAGACGGAGTCGCTTGGGATCATATTCGTCAGTAGCGCGTGAGGCAGGAACTCAAGGTTATGTACCCGAAGGAGTAACTCTTTCTGGTGAAGAAAAAAATAGCGCCACTTTGAAAGCAATTAGAAATGAAAAAGCAAAGGTCAGATCTTTATTCAGTAAACTGTTTTGCTGCCGGAAAGATCTTTTTTGACGTAATCAAGAAAAGTTCTGACAGTTAACGGTAAATAGCGGTGATCAACCAATGCCATTATTTCAGTAGAGGGTAAGTGCCATTCGGTCAACAAAGGGATAAGGCGCTTAATGTTGTCGGCATGGGATAAAGCGATATCGGGTAAAAGTCCAATTCCTAGCCCCTGAAGTACGGCATCCATAATGAGAGAAGCATTGTTGCAGGCGAAAGCGCTTCTAATGGGAATTTCTTTAATGACATTATTTCGGGTTAGTAACCAAGTTTGGGATAAGTGAAGGTTAGAAAGGAGGTGATGTTTTTGAAGATCTTCCGGACTATGGGGCATTTCGTGGGTTTGGAAGTAATCTTCAGAGGCACAAAGAATACTTTCACATTGTCCTACGTGATGCACAATGTAATTGGGGTTAATTTGACCTCCGGTTTGGAAAGCAATATCTAGCCGTTGTTCGGAAAGTTTTATTTCGCCATCAACAATAATGAGTTCAATTTGGATTTCTTTGTACTTGGTGAGAAAGCGCGCAATGGTATTTAGCAAATAAAAGCGAGCAAAGGAGCCGCTGCAGCCAATGCGGATTTTTCCTTGAGGGGTATTGTTTATAAGCGGGGAATCAGAAAATAAACTATTGGTAAGTTCTTCTATTTTTTGACTTTTTTCAAAAAAGAGCACGCCGGCGCTGGTTAAACTCACCGAGCGCGTTGTGCGGTGTAATAACTGGACGCCAAGCTCTTTTTCAAGCTGCGCAATTATTCGGGAAGCCACTGGATGGGAAAGTCGGAGACAATCGGCCGCTCTCGCAAAACTTTTCAGTTCCGCGATCCTGTTAAAAAGTTCGATAGCTTTAATCTTATCCAGCATTTTAATTAATTATTTCTAAAAATGCAACAATTTATTCAAATTTAATCATTTATTCATTGATTATATAGAAATAATATACAAAAAAGTCAATTAAATAGAGGGGTCAAATGAAAAGAAGAACGCTTTTACCAAGACACGAAAAATGTCGAAGGATCTTCAAGCTTGGCTTCGGGATAAAGAAATTCAACAGATTAAGCCTTACAAAGTTTTCGATAATGTGTACTGATGGGTATCCTCTTGGCTCATCAAAACATCTGCCGGCCTGGTGCTTATTGATACTTTGCATGAACCTTTTGTAGACAGATTGTTTGAAAATATTGGCGCTCTTGGCTTTAAACCGGAAGAAATCAAATGGGTTCTCATGACTCACGGTCATTTTGATCATGTCGGCGGTTACTATCGAGCGGCTGATTATTTTAAAAATGCTCGTTTTGTCATGAGCAAACGAGGTTGGGACGAAGCATTTGTATCAGCCAAACAAAGTCAAGGTAAGCCGGGTCAATGGAAAATGCTCGAAAGAATTGACAAAGTAGTTAAAGACGGAGAAGTAATAGAGTGCGGCAAGAATTCGTTCTTGGCTTTGGAAACGCGGGGACATACTTGGGGGACAGCCAGTTACGCATACGACGCAATTTGGAACGATAAGCGATACCGCGCGGTCACAATTGGCGGCCAAGGTTTAAACGCTATCGAATCGCCTGCTCAGGCTAAGGCTTATATCGCCAGCATGAAAAGATTAGCGGAAAGTCAATTAAATATTTGTGTTGATCTGACAGCCCATCCATTTACCACTGGATTGACAGAACGTATTCCCAAAATTCAAGCCCTAAGGTCTGGAGGAGAGCATCCTCTTATTAATCGGGCGGAGTATCTAAAGCGCTTGTTGGGGCTTCAAAAAAGTGCGGAAACATTGCTGAGCCGATAATTGACCAAACTCAGCCAATGAATCCTAGCGATTAACACTCCTTGCCGCCGGTTATTTTTAAATCGACGGCATTATTTTTGATGGCTCTTACGCAAGCTTCCAAGCCTTTGGTAATTGAGCTCAATTCCATAAATGGAACATTTTTCTTTTTGATGGCCTGCATTGCAGCATAGGGGACATGAATAAATCCGCCTCGAATATTAAGTTTATTTTTGTTAATGTAATACAAAAGCGAGTACATAATGTGGTTGCACACATAGGTGCCAGCCGTGTTAGAAACAGCGGCAGGAATGCCGGCTTTTTTTACTTCTTCAACCATTGCCTTGATTGGAAGATTTGAAAAATAGGCATTTTCTCCATCTTCAAAGATAGTTTCATCAATTGGTTGATAACCATCGTTATCGGGAATTCGTCCGTCATCAATGTTGATGGCTACACGCTCAACATTGAAATTAAATAGTCCGCCAGCTTGTCCAACACAGATAACTACATCCGGTTTGTACCGATCAATCGCTTCGAAAAGTTTTAAAGTTGAGGTTTTGAAAACTGTGGGAAGCTGAATCTTAATAATTTCCACCTCATCGATTATCTCTGAAAGAGCGTTGACGGCCTCCCAAGCAGGATTAATTTCTTCTCCGCCGAATGGTTCAAAGCCTGTAATCAATGTTTTCATTTTTTTCTCCTTCAGATTAAAAAACTTAATCATACAAAAATTGTTTGACTGCAATTCTTCTAATGCAAATTAGTTTTTAAGATTACAATCACGAATACAGTCAGGGTAGGGTTTTTTATGCGTGGATTTGCATTTTATGGTCGCCAAGGTAACCGTTCAGATAAACAATGTCTTTGCTGTGGAAATAAGTTTAATCGGACTTAATTCAACATAACTATTATTATGTTGCGTTGTATTGGAGAGTTTAGGTTCTATTAAATTAAGACGAACATCTTACGCACTTTATTGTAGAAGAATTTTCTTTTGTTTTTTGATTAGGCGTAGGATGAGCCGAGTCAGTCAGACGTATTAGGCATTGTATAAAACGAATCATTCAAACATTTGAGGTGTCAGATGGATTTGATTTTGAATCCAATTATTCTTTCAGTATTAGTGCTTTGTGTATTGTGCCTGGTTAGAGTCAATGTACTTTTAGCTTTGATATTTGCAGGCATTACAGCCGGTATCTCCGGCCACCTTGAAATTGGTCAAACGATGAATTTGTTGGCTGACGGTTTTTCCGCTAACGCCACAACGGCTTTGTCCTATATTTTATTAGGGACCTTCGCCGTTGCTATCGCAGATACTGGACTGATGCAGATGTTGGTTGCGTGGTTGTCGAAGCATTTAGGGTCACGCAGGATGGTTTTTTGTATAGTTTTAGCTTTTATTGCTTGTTTGTCTCAAAACGTTATACCTGTCCACATCGCTTTCATTCCTCTGCTAATTCCGCCACTTTTGACTTTGATGAACAAAATGCAGTTGGATCGACGCGCCGCGGCTTGCGCGTTAAGTTTTGGTTTGGAAGCACCTTATATTACGTTGCCCATTGGTTTCGGTCTTATTTTCCAAGGCATTGTTGCGGACAGCATGACGCGAAGCGGTATGACAACCACGGTTTCAGATGTGGCGTCGGTCAATTGGATTCTTGGTCTTTCAATGTTTATCGGTCTTTTAATTATGATTTTCGGCTTTTACCGCAAGCCGAGAAAGTATAAAGACTCTGAAGTTGCGGTTGAGGTAAAGACTGAGGTTATTTCAAAACTTGAGAAAAAACATTGGGCTGCGCTAATTGCCATTGTTTTGGCGGTAGTGGTTCAGATTATTTGGCAATCTTTGCCCTTAGCGGCCTTATTTGGTCTGATTGTCATGATTTTAGGCAGGGCTTTTAGTTTTTCTGAATTGGATCATCATATAGCCCACGGTATTTCCATGATGGGATTTATTGCCTTTGTCATGCTGATTGCCGGCGGCTACGCAGCCATCCTCAAGGAAACTGGTGCGGTTGGACAATTAATTGAAAGTGTTGTTCCTTATCTGCATACCAATAAGGTCATGGCAGCCGCCATTATCGTTTTGATCGGCTTGATCGTTACTATGGGGATCGGTACTTCCTTCGGCACAGTTCCTATTTTGGCTGTGATTTACGTGCCTTTGTGCCAGGCTGTTGGATTTTCTCTGCCCGCGACTATTCTTCTAATGTCAGCGGCAGGAGCTTTGGGTGATGCGGGATCACCGGCCTCAGATACGACGCTTGGGCCGACGAGCGGCTTAAACGCGGATGGCCAGCATGATCATATTTGGGATACTTGTGTTCCGACCTTCATTGCATACAACATTCCACTTATGCTGGCGGGCATAATCGGTGCTCAGTTCATCTGAGTTATGGTGAAGGGCTCATTGCCTTTAGAACTATTTCTGCATTTTGTTTGCAGGTGTCGTTATTGTTTTGTTCACAGGCTTGCTCAATTAATTTCCAAATGTCTCTTTTGTATGGATGTAATATCAGAGCCTGAAGAGCGGCAGACTGTGCCGTCGCAAAGTCTTTTGTTTTCAGACTGGCGGCAGCAAGATTGCACCATATTGATGTTTCTGCGGGATTGGCCTTTGCGGCGCGTTGAAAGAGTTTAACGGCAAGTTTGTAGTCTTTTTGATTAAAGGCGTTGATTCCATAGGCATTTAGCTGTTCGGCCATCTGCGCCTGTCCAATTCCCGGTCTTGGAAAAGATTGAATTAGCGCCAATAGCTCCTTGAGTTCAGAAGGCTTATACAGTCTTTGATTCAAAATTTCTAAAACGGATGCAATTGGCGTTACCGAAGTTTCCTGAATACTTGCAAGCGATTCTTTTTGCCCACCTTTTGTGGTCGATTGCGCCTGAAGCGAACCCGAGAACATTGTTAATAGACAAACT
>CAJMEC010000059.1 GCA_905212345.1 uncultured Sutterella sp.
ATTTTCAATATCTTATTATTGTAAAAAATAGACTAATACATTCTGCTTATTGACACAAAAACTCTGAAGTCGTAGATTTTTCTCATTACAAAACTTCGTATTTTCGTATCGAGGGAAATTTATGGCTCAACACTACGATCCCAATAAAATTATTATTTTTGATACGACTTTGCGCGATGGCGAGCAGGCTTTACCGCAAAGTTTAAGTTCGCAGCAAAAACTTCAAATTGCCATGGCTCTGGATCAATTGGGAGTTGATGTGATCGAAACCGGTTTTCCGATTTCTTCAGAGGGTGACTTCCAATCCGTTCAGTTAATTTCCCGTAACCTCAAACATGCTATTCCCTGCGGGCTTGCCCGTTGCGTTCCCAAAGATGTCGATGCCTGCGGAAATGCTTTGAAGGATGCCGAACATTTCCGTATTCATACTTTTATTGCTACGTCAGACATACACGTACAGGACAAGCTAAAAAAGAGTCGCGATGACATCATGGCTATGGCTACCGCTTGCATAAAACAAGCCAGAAACTACACCGATGATGTTGAATTCTCGTGTGAAGACGCAGGGCGCACCCCAATAGATTATCTTTGCAGAATGGTTGAAAACGCCATTGATGCCGGCGCAACAACCATCAATATTCCGGATACTGTCGGCTATACATTACCCGAAGAATTCGGAGACATTATCTCCAACCTCTTTAACCGTGTACCCAATATTGATAAGGCCATTATTTCTGTGCATTGTCACAACGATTTGGGAATGGCTACCGCCAATTCCCTCACCGCCATCCGCCACGGCGCTCAACAAATCGAATGCTGCATGAACGGATTAGGAGAACGCGCCGGCAATTGTTCTCTTGAAGAAGTGGTTATGGCCATTAAGTTAAGAGAAAAATTCCTTAAAGGGCTTTATACCGACATTGTTGCCAAGAATATCGCCAGAACGTCCACTCTTGTCTCCAAAATCTGCAACGAACCAGTACCGCCTCACAAGGCGATTGTTGGTTCTAACGCTTTTGCTCATAGCTCCGGTATCCACCAGGACGGCGTTTTGAAGAACCGAGAAACCTACGAGATTCTGACACCTGAAAGCGTGGGCTTTACTGGCAACACCATGCATATGACAGCTCGCTCCGGCCGCCACATGATCCGAGCCTGCTTAAGAAACTTAGGCTACTCTGACGACAGCTACGATCTTAATGACATCTATGACCGATTCCTGCAACTGGCTGACAAAAAAGGGCAAGTTTTCGATTATGACTTGGAAGCCCTGCTCTTTTTCCAAAAGCGTGATGAAGCCAATGAAAGTTACTTCAAGCTTGACACGATCAATGTCATGAGTGGCGGCGCCCATGGCGCCATTCCGACAGCCAGCGTTCGCCTGAAAGTGGGCAAACGTACTCGCACGGAATCCAGTATTGGGAACGGCCCCGTGGATGCGGTCTATAACTGCATCACTCGTTTGACCGGTATTCGCTGCAAGCTGACAAGCTACACCATCAAGGCCAACGGCGCCGGCATGGATGCCTTGGGGCAGGTTAATGTCAACGTTGATTACGAAGGTCGAATCTTCCACGGCATGGGACTTTCTACTGACGTGATTGAAGCATCCGCTCTTGCGTTAATTGACGCCTGCAACATCATTGAACGAGCCCGTTTAATTGAAAAGAAACGCGAAAAACAACAGGCTTAAAACGAACATTTATCGAAAGGATTTATTCATGTCAAAGAATTACCACATTGCTGTTTTAGCCGGTGACGGCATCGGCCCTGAAGTTATGGCCGAGGCTATCAAAGTGATGGATGCCGTTGGCAAAAAACATGGTTTCACCGTTTCACGCGATCAACATTTAGTTGGAGGCGCAGCCATAGATCACTGCGGCAAGCCTTTGCCCGAAGACACTGTTAAAGCCTGTGACAACGCGCAAGCTATTTTATTTGGCAGTGTGGGCGGTCCCAAATGGGATCATCTTCCGCATCATTTACGCCCCGAAGCAGGAGCTCTTTTGCCACTGCGCAAACGCTACGGTCTTTTCTGCAATTTGAGACCGGCCAGAATTTTCCAAGGCTTAAACGCGTTAAGCCCACTACGTTCAGATATTTCTGCTCAAGGATTTGATGCCATTGTCGTTCGCGAACTTACCGGCGGCATCTATTTCGGCGCTCCAAAGGGACGTGAAGGACAAGGTGAGGATGAACGCGCCTTCGACACGGAAGTCTATAGCCGCAAAGAAATTGAACGAATCGCACGCGTTGCATTTAAAGTGGCAATGGGACGAAGAAAGAAAGTAACGTCTATTGATAAGTCCAATGTTTTGGCTAGTTCGGTTTTATGGCGCGAAGTCGTCACGGAGGTTGCTCAAGACTATCCCGAAGTAACGCTTGAGCATCTCTACATTGATAACGCCACCATGCAGTTTATTAAAAATCCCGCTCAATTCGACGTTGTGCTTTGCTCCAATATGTTCGGAGATATTCTCTCCGATGAATGCGCAATGATTACCGGCTCCATGGGACTGTTATCCTCCGCCTCGCTGGCTTCCGGTACTTTCGGTCTTTATGAACCCGCAGGTGGCTCTGCTCCCGACATTGCCGGCAAAGGTATTGCCAACCCCATTGCGCAGATTCTGTCAATGGCGTTGATGCTGAGACATTCATTTGGTGAAAATGCTGCGGCTCAAGACGTCGAAAATGCGGTCGCCCGTACCCTTCAGGATCAGATTATCACCGCTGATTTAGCCCGTGCCATGCCTGATGCTCAAGTGGTCAACACGGTGGAAATGGGACAAGCCATCATTGAGCGTTTAGGAGAATAGCCATGGGAAAAACACTATACGAAAAAGTTTACGATGCTCACGTTGTCTATGAGGCCGAGGGCGAGCTGCCGCTTTTATATATTGATCGTCACCTCGTCCATGAAGTAACCAGTCCCCAAGCCTTTGCCGGATTACGGGAAGCCGGTCGTGTTCTTCGTCGACCCGAACTGATGATGGCCACCATGGACCACGACATTTCCACTCAAAAAGCGACCATTGACGCCTGTTCTTGCGTAGCCAAAAAGCAGGTGACTACGTTGATCAAAAATTGCGAAGATTTTGGTGTGACGCTTTTTGGTCTCGGTCATCCTAATCAAGGCATCGTACACATCATCGGTCCACAAACAGGCTTTACCTTACCGGGAACAACACTTGTCTGCGGCGACTCCCACACCGCGACGCACGGTGCTTTTGGTGCCTTGGCGTTCGGAATCGGCACCAGTGAAGTTGAACACGTCATGGTTACACAAACGATCAAACAGACCAAATTGAAGACCATGAGAATCAATTGTGTCGGAAAGCTCCCCGAGGGTGTTTATGCCAAAGATCTTATTTTGGAAATCGCCCGTGTTCTCACAACGGCCGGCGCCACTGGATACGCTATTGAATTCGCAGGCGACGGTGTTCGCTCTCTATCCATGGAAGCACGCATGACGCTCTCCAACATGGCTATTGAAATCGGTGCTAAAGCGGGCATGATTGCGCCCGATGAAACAACGTTTGCTTATCTTAAGGATCGCCCTTATTCCCCGAAAGGAGAAGACTGGGATGAAGCCGTTCGCTACTGGAAATCTTTGGCCAGCGACGAAGATGCAGTATTTGATAAAGAAGTGACGATTGACTCCGGTCACTTAACCCCCATGGTTACTTGGGGAACCAACCCTGGTCAAGTCTGCCACATCACTGACAATGTCCCCGATCCTAAGCTGTGCGACGATGAGCAAGAGCGTCATTCCATTGAAGCCGCCTTAGCTTACATCCAAATTGATGCTGGCAAACCGATCAAGGATGTCCCGATTGATACCGTCTTTATCGGATCTTGCACAAACGGACGAATTGAGGATTTTCGTGAAGCGGCTAAAGTTCTGCGCGGCCGACACATCGCTCAAGGTATCCGTGCTTTAGCGGTGCCCGGCTCAATGGCCGTAAAGGCTCAGGCAGAAAAAGAGGGATTAGACCAAATATTTAAAGACGCTGGTTTTGAGTGGCGGCTTCCCGGCTGCTCCATGTGTCTGGGGATGAATGACGATATTGCCGCTCCCGGCTCTCGCGTTGCCTCCACTTCCAACCGCAACTTTGTTGGTCGACAAGGTCGAGGCAGCCGCACTCACCTAATGAGTCCCGCGATGGCAGCAGCGGCAGCTATTAACGGGAAAATTGTTGATGTTCGAGATTACCTGCAATAAAGGAGAGCAGCATGCATAAATTTACAAGTTTGACAGCGGTGGCTGCTCCGATGGACGCCTCCAACATTGATACCGATCAGATCATTCCCAAACAGTTTTTGTTGGCAGTCGATCGTAAAGGATTTGGCAAACATCTTTTTCATAATTGGCGCTATTTAGATGAAGCCGAAAATCTGCCCAATCCGGACTTTATCCTCAACAAACCCTGCTACCAAAAAGCACAATTCATTGTGGCCCGCCACAATTTCGGCAATGGTTCCAGTCGTGAGGCTGCGCCTTGGGCACTACTTGACTTCGGAATTCGAGCTGTCATTGCTTCCTCGTTTGCGGATATTTTCTCCAATAACTCATTAGGAAATGGGCTTTTACTTGTCCGCTTGAGTGAAAAAGAAATCGATGAGATTATGCAAGTGCTCAAAGCTAATCCCGGCATGCAAATTTCAGTTGATCTTGAAAATTGCAAGGTAACCGTTGACGATAAGCACTACTCATTTGAAATAGATCCCTTCAGAAGACATTGCATCCTTGAAGGGCTAGACGCTATTTCTTTGACACTTGAGCACGAAGAAGCTATCGCGCAATACGAAGCTAAACGCCCCAACTGGATTAAGAAGGGCATCGCGGTTTAGGTGAAACGGGGCCTATTTGCTTTAAACAAAAAAGGCCCTTTTAATTCTAAATTTTTGATTTGATCAATGTTTTAAATTCTTTAATGTATCCACAAGCCTGATCCAAACACAAATTCCAAAAATCTTCCTTTGTTGCATCAAGACCTATGTGCTTGCTAATCAATTCATCCACTGTCATCCGTCCTGTATCTCTCAGGAAATTTCGATAAAACTCAGGAAAATCTTTTCCTCGTTTTTTCTGTTCTAGACATAGTCCCTGAGATATCAAGTAACCGATCGTATAGGCATAGTTGTAGATATATTGATCGGTCATGTAAAAATGCAACTTATAGCACCACAAATATGGATCGCTGTCCTCAATAGCTTCTCCCATATACTCGTGCCATGCCTGCTGCATCATCGCCTCAGCTTCTTCTTTGCTGACAAGTCCCGTTTGACGTTTTTCAATAAACCGCGTTTCAAATCCCATCCGCACAGGCAACTGCAGACAGAAGTTTGCGCAACTAATTAATTCTTGCCACAAAATTGATAAGCGTTGTTCATCATTTTGAGCATGTTGCGCGCAGTATCGTCTCACGTTCGCTTCATTAAACGTACTGGCAACCTCTGTGAGAGTCATCGGGAATTCGGTTTGATTAGTTGGCAGATCACGCATCACCCAATAATGAAACGCATGTCCCAATTCATGAGCTTGCTGCAGCACAGAGCCAAAACTGCCTAAATAGGTCGTAAACACCCGTGGCTGCTTTAAACGATTGAAACGAGAGTAAAAGGCTCCCCCCGCTTTTTTAGAATCAACCTTGGCATCCAACCAATGTTTTTCAAGCATCATGTCAATAAAGGCGGGAATATCCGGATTAACTTCCTGCAAGGAGGATTTAACAGTTTGGATAGCTTGCTCATACGGAATGTAAGGCGATTCTTTATCCGACTGAGTAGGCATCGGTGCAAAAAAGTCACAAGCCTTCATCACCTTTCGTCCAAAAAAAGGTGCGCGGACAGTTATAGCCTGCTGTATTTCAGATTGTCGGTGTTTAATCGCACCCAGAGCGGCTTGAAGAGCTTCTTTGCTGATGCGGTTTTGTTCAAGACTGGGTTGCATCCAATCTGATAAACCCGCCAATGAAAATTGAACTTTACGGAAGCCATGCAAAAGATTTAATAAATCCACATAGTAGCCGGCTTGCTTTTTGTACCAATCATTGACAGCCAACTGGGCTGTTTCTCTCAAAACAGGATCATCAGCCCCCTTCAAAACCCCAACACACTGAGAATGCGTAAGGTAAAGCGTTTCTCCTTGACTGTTTTGAGCCTGTACTCGCATGGACTTATTTAACCGCTTGTACATGGCATCCACAGGATAAAAACTCGTCGCAGCAAATTTGTTAATGATCTCGTTTGTGGTTGAATCCAAACCCTGACGCCAGGAACTATGCTTTTCACGAGCATTAAATTGCCAATGAGAAACAGTAGAATTTTTCCAAAATGGATCTTCATCCGCTATTGAACCTAGTTTGGCGAAAAGGGGCGAAGCAATGGATTCTAATTCAGCATATAGAGCTTGTGTTTGCGCATAAGCAGCGGCCGCCGCCGAATCCGTTATATCGGCACTGGAAGCGCAGTAGGCAAAAGAAATTAGCGAAGTAATCCCTTCAACAGCATCTTCGTAAATAGGAAGACATTGCAATACATTTTCTTTGGTTGGATTCTTAGGCAATAAATCCCGTAATTGTTTTATTTCACAGAGAATCTTTTGTAATTCATCCTGAAAGCGCTTGTCTACAACAGTCCCGTAAGCATCTTCCAATGTCCATTTCGGGAGTTGTTTTTGCATTGTTTGACCCATTTCTGCACCTATTTGTGGCTGAAAAACGAGAAAATTCTAAAAGAAAAGGAGCGAAATCGCTCCTTTTGAGTGCAGAGAAAAACAATAAGCCTATCCTTCAGTCAACTCAATCTCATCGTCTTTAAGATCAATTCGTTCGTCGTCTTTGTACTGGTTTTCACGACATCGTTCTTCATCCAAATATTGAGCAATGGCTGAAACCAATTCCGGACAACCCTCACGAGTAGCCGCCGAAATAACAAAAACTCTTTCATCCTCAGGAATCTGCAATGCATCCAATAGATCATTGATACGATCGTCTTGTTCTTCTTGCGCAATCAAGTCCACTTTATTGAGAACAAGCCAGCGAGGTTTGTTATACAGCGCTTCATCGTACTTTCTTAATTCTTCGATGATTGCCTTGGCTTCTGAAGCCGGATTGACAGTCTCATCATACGGAGCCATGTCAATGAGATGAAGCAACAGTTTCGTGCGAGATAAATGACGCAGGAACAAGTGTCCCAAACCAGCTCCCTCTGACGCCCCTTCAATCAATCCGGGAATATCAGCAACCACAAAGCTTTGCTCGGGTCCCACTCTTACTACGCCCAGTTGGGGATGCAAAGTTGTAAAGGGGTAATCCGCAATCTTAGGACGAGCGTTGGAGACCGCGGAAATAAAAGTGGACTTACCGGCATTGGGCATACCCAAGAGACCGACGTCAGCCAACACTTTTAATTCCAAATTCAGAAAACGATGTTCACCTTCTTCACCAGGTGTGCATTGACGAGGAGCTCGGTTAGTACTGGATTTAAAGTGCAAGTTGCCCAATCCACCCTTACCGCCTTTAGCCAAAAGGTAACGCTCGCCATGGCGAGTCAAATCGGCAACCAGCTCTCCCGTATCAGCATCTGTCACCAACGTGCCAACTGGCATACGAAGTTCGATATCGTTGCCGGCTGCGCCATAGCAGTCCGATCCCCGACCATTTTCACCATTTTTTGCAAAGTGCTTACGGGCATAACGGAAATCAATCAACGTATTAATGTTACAGTCAGCGACCGCATATACATCGCCGCCTCGGCCACCATCTCCGCCATCAGGGCCTCCTTTAGGAATAAATTTTTCACGGCGAAAAGACGCTACGCCATTGCCGCCTTTACCCCCGGCAACTTCAATACGTGCCTCATCAACGAACTTCATGCCTATTTACCTCAAATGTCTAAATTAGCGCGGACAAATCCGGACAACTTTAGACTTTAACACAGAAAAAGCCATGTCATCGACATGGCCTTTTCAAATTTAAATTCATTTCCCCGATTGAGCTTACTCAACCGAGCGGTGCTGCTACAAATTAAGCAGGAATCACCTTAACGAAACGGTGATTTTGAGGTCCCTTGACTTCAAACTTCACCGTACCGTCAACCTTGGCAAACAAGGTGTGGTCACGACCCATACCGACGTTGTCGCCGGGGTGGAATTGCGTGCCACGTTGACGAACAATGATGCCGCCAGCATTGATAGCTGCATCACCAAAAACCTTTACACCAAGACGCTTAGCTTGGGAGTCACGACCGTTGCGGGTAGAACCGCCGCCCTTTTTATGTGCCATTTTCTTACTCTCTTAGAAAAGTCCAAATTAAGCCGCGATCGAGTCGATCTTGAGCTCCGTGTAGTTTTGACGATGACCAGCGCTCTTGATGGAGTGCTTGCGACGACGCATCTTGAAGATGCGAACCTTGTCGTGACGGCCGTGAGAAACAACCGTGGCCGTAACGCTGGCGCCTTCAACGAAGGGAGCACCGACCTTAAGTTCATTGCCATCGGAAACAGCCAAGACTTCAGAAAGGGTCACTTGGGAGCCGACTTCGGCATTCAAGGTTTCAACCTTGATCGTGTCACCGGCAGCAATGCGATATTGCTTTCCACCGGTCTTAATAATTGCGTACATTGTTTATTACCTCGCCCGTTTCGCTCAGCCAACGCACTGTCTGCGAAACCTTTTTATAGTTAATCGGCAGGACAAACCCCACCTACTCATGCGTGGAAAGACGGATTATTTCATAAATCAATTAGTTATGCAAATCAATTTGCAGCACGCGCGTACAGAATCCACTGCTGACCAAATTAAAAATGTGCATAACCTGCTTTGATGGTCCTGTTTCCAATAAATACAGGGCTACAAAAAGGTTGCCTCA
>CAJMEC010000060.1 GCA_905212345.1 uncultured Sutterella sp.
ATTGATGATACATTACGTGCAAAAGAAACTGGATTGATCCCAGAATCTGTCAAAGAAGTCTTTCATCAGTTGAAAGAAAAAGGAATTGTTGCTAATATCGACACCCTTACCCGGGATCTGGAGGAGCGGGATCGGCGCGACATGCAGCGTGCCGTGAGCCCTCTTGCGCCCGCAAAAGATGCTAAGATCATCGATTCGTCAGAATTGACGATTGAAGCAACGGTAGGACAGGTGCTGCAGTGGTACCGGTCTCTTACCGAATAGGTTGGCTCTAACAACCAACCGCCCGGCAAACCGGCAATAGGGCCGGCCCGGTTTTTTAACCCGGTGTATTTTCCTCAAAACGGAAGAGCACTGTATTTTTAAATTAACTCATGTCTGAAAATATTAACCAACCCGAGTCTTTTGCTCAGCTTTTTGAAGAAAGCTTAGCTCGTCAAGAAATGCGCCAAGGCGAAGTCATCACGGCTGAAGTGGTGCGCGTGGACTACAACTTTGTAGTCGTGAACGCCGGTTTGAAGTCCGAAGCCTATGTGCCTATCGAAGAATTCAAGGACGATCGCGGTGAAGTCACCGTGAAGCCGGGTGATTTCGTGGCTGTAGCGATTGAACAAGTCGAAAACGGCTACGGTGATACGATTTTGTCTCGCGACAAGGCCAAGCGTCTTGCCGCTTGGATGAACCTTGAAAAAGCCCTCGA
Organism: uncultured Sutterella sp.; assembly: GCA_905212345.1. GTDB lineage: Bacteria > Pseudomonadota > Gammaproteobacteria > Burkholderiales > Burkholderiaceae_F > Aphodousia. The sequence goes on from CAJMEC010000060.1 coordinate 701, forward strand.
ATCCGGAGAACTCGTTACCGGTACGATCACGGGCAAGGTCAAGGGCGGTCTCACGGTTATGACCAACGGTATCCGTGCCTTCTTGCCAGGCTCCTTGGTTGACACCCGTCCTGTTAAGGACACCACGCCCTACGAAGGCAAGACCATGGAATTCAAGGTCATCAAGCTCGACCGCAAGCGCAACAACGTTGTTGTTTCTCGCCGTGCCGTGGTTGAAGCCAGTATGGGCGAAGAACGCGCCAAGCTCATGGATACGCTCAAGGAAGGCGCCATTGTTAAGGGCATCGTCAAGAACATCACCGATTACGGTGCCTTTGTTGATTTGGGCGGCATTGACGGCTTGTTGCACATCACCGATCTCGCCTGGCGTCGTGTTCGCCACCCGAGCGAAGTGGTTCAAGTCGGTCAAGAACTCGAAGCCAAGGTTCTCAAGTTCGATCAAGAAAAGAACCGCGTGTCTTTGGGCTTGAAACAATTGGGCGAAGATCCTTGGATCGGCATTGCTCGCCGCTATCCGAAGGGAACCCGCTTGTTCGGCAAGATCACCAACATCACCGACTACGGTGCCTTTGTTGAAATCGAAGCCGGCATCGAAGGTTTGGTGCACGTCTCCGAAATGGATTGGACCAACAAGAACGTCGATCCGAAGAAGGTTGTCCAATTGGGCGATGACGTTGAAGTGATGGTTCTCGAAATCGACGAAGAACGTCGTCGTATTTCCTTGGGTATGAAGCAATGCAAACCCAATCCTTGGGAAGAATTTGCTCAAAGCCATAAGAAGGGTGACAAGGTTACCGGCCAAATCAAGTCCATCACCGATTTCGGTGTGTTCATTGGTTTGACGGGCGGCATCGATGGTTTGGTGCACTTGTCTGACCTCTCTTGGACCGAACAAGGCGAAGAAGCTGTTCGCAAGTACAAGAAGGGTGACGAAGTTCAAGCCGTTGTGCTCGGCATTGATACCGAACGTGAACGCATCAGCTTGGGCGTGAAGCAATTGAGCGGTGACCCGTTCAGCAACTTCACGAGCACGCATGAAAAGGGTTCCGTTGTTACCGGTACGGTCAAGAGCGTTGACGCCAAGGGCGCCGTGATTGACTTGGGCGATGAAACTGAAGGTTATTTGCGCGCCTCCGAAATCTCTTCCGAACGCGTTGAAGACGCTACGACGCAATTGAAGGAAGGTGATACGGTGACGGCTCAAATCATCAGCATCGACCGTAAGAACCGTAGCATCCAATTGTCTGTTAAAGCGAAGGATGCCAGCGAAGCTCGCCAAGCCTTGGATCGCATGAACCAAGACGCTCAAGACGCTTCCGGTACGACCAACTTGGGTGCCTTGTTGAAGGCTAAGCTCGAACAAAAGTAATCGGAGAAGCATGGTGGATGCCATGACGAAATCCGAGCTGATTGAACGGCTCGCAAGTAAAAACGCGCGGTTGACTGCGCGTGATGTTGACGAATCCGTTAAGGCGGTTCTTGATGCGATGACTTTGGCTATGGCCACGGGTAGCCGCATCGAGATCCGCGGTTTCGGCAGTTTTTGCCTGAACTACCGCCCAGAACGCTTGGGACGTAATCCCAAGAGTGGAGAGAGCGTGGTGGTGCCGGCAAAATACGTGCCGCACTTTAAAGCGGGCAAAGAGATGCGTTTGCGAGTGGACGGCGCAGTGCAAGAAGCTTAAACGTTTCTCCACGTCAACCTAAGTTCAGATAGAGGATTTCGGAGTTTCCCGGAATCCTCTTTCCATATGTGACAACAATTCTTTCTATTTGCCTTTCTTTTCTGCCTCTATTCAGAATTTTTTCTAAGTGATCATGCTTAGAGAATCTTCATAACTAGGTTAATTTCACTAGAAAGCCCGCCAACAGGGCAAGTGCCCTCACATATAATGGAACGAGGGCATCGCTTCATGACAGATGCCTCATTAATTGGTTGACTATTGAAAGAGTCTGTTATGTACAACTTTTTAGCTGCATTTTGTATTTGTGGTTTCATCGTGATCATCGGTGAACTTGTTTCTTCCTGGACCAAAGCATGGGTTCCGTCAGTATTCGTTTCAGCCTGCTTGTTGTTGGTAGGTTATTGGACCGTCATTCCCCATGATTTGGTTAAAGATTCATTCTTGACGCCTTTCGGCGCCACTTTGGGTATTTACTTATTGATTGTTCACATGGGCACGGTCATCAGTCTGAAGACCTTGATGGAACAATGGAAAACGGTAGCGATGTGTCTAATGGGCTTGGCGGGCATGTGTATTTTTGCCTTGCTTTTATGCCCACTCTTTATGGATTGGGACTATATTGTGGCAGGTCTTCCTCCGCTTACAGGTGGTATCGTTGCTGCAACGATTATGCAGCAAGCGGCTACTGAGCACGGTTTAACATCTGCGGCTGTGTTTGCTATTACGATGTATTGTGTTCAGGGGTTTGCCGGTTACCCCTTGACCGCTATATTCATGAAGGCCGAAGGAGCCAAGCTCTTGCGGGAGTATCGCTCGGGTGAACGCGTCTCGAAGGACGAGCTTTCTGCTGCAAAGAATGTGACCTCCTTACCTTCCAGTGAACGCCGAGGACCTTTGGCCTTGCCCGACTCCTTGAATAGCCCGATTGTGATGCTTACCAAGATTGGCATGGTGGCTTGGTTATCTATGATGGTGGGTAGCTTCACCGGTATTAGCGGTGCTGTGTGGGCTTTGATTTTCGGTGTGGTTTTCTGTTCTTTGGGCTTTTTGGAAACCGATATTTTGCACCGCTGCAATTCCTTTAACATTCTGATGTTTGCCTTGACAATGTTCGTCTTCGAAGGTCTCAAAGATTGCACACCTGAAATGTTAACTTCCATCATCTTGCCGATGGTTGGGTTGGTTGTTGTTGGTGTCTTCGGTATGGCGGTTTTTGCTTGGATCGCTGCCAAAGTCATGAAGCTATCCTTCCCGTTGAGTTTCTGCAATTGTCTGACTGCGCTCTATGGCTTCCCGTTTAACGCCATCATTACGGAATCTACTTGTAAGGCGATGGCTAAGACACCTGAAGAACATGAGTTTTTGATGAGCAAGATGTTCCCCTCAATGATCATCGGTGGTTTTGTCACTGTAACCATTACTTCCGTGATCTTGGCCGGCTTCTTTGTGAATATGTTCTAATTTACCTGTTACCAAGGCGCTTACAGGCGCCTTGGTTGATTTTGAAAGGATGACAAAATGGATATTCAAGCACTCGGTAAGAAATACCACGACTATCTAATTGAACAACGTCGTTGGTTTCACGCTTATCCTGAAGTAAGCGGACAGGAGTTCGGTACCGCCAAACATATTCGTGAAGAGTTGGATAAGCATGGTATTCAATGGCGCGAATGTGGGATGAAGACAGGAACGCTCGCTACGATTAAGGGGGCTAAACCCGGTAAAACCATTTTGCTTCGAGGTGACATTGACGCATTAACCGTGAATGAAGAAACCGGCTATGAATTTGCCAGTAAAAATCCCGGTGTGATGCACGCCTGTGGCCATGACTGCCATATCTCCATACTACTGACTGCCGCTTTAATGCTCAATGACATCAAAGATGAATTGGCAGGCACCGTTGTTTGTGCTTTCCAACCGGCTGAAGAAATCGGTAAAGGTGCCTGCTCCATGATTGAAGAAGGCGCGCTCGACGGTGTGGATGCCGCGTTCGGCATGCACGTCTGGTCTGATATTCCGAGTGGAAAAATTTCTGTTCGTGAAGGCGCCTCGATGGCTTCGTGCGATCGCTTTGAAATCAACATTGAAGGTAAGGGCGGTCACGGGGCAACACCGCATTTGTGTGCAGATGCTATCGTGATGAGTGCGGCCATTGTTCAAAATCTGCAGACGGTTGTTAGTCGCGAAATTTCCCCAGTTGAAACGGCAGTTTTGACAGTAGGTACGATTGAGGGCGGTACCCGCTGGAACGTCGTTTCCGGTTCAGCGAAGTTAACTGGAACAACCCGTTGTTTCAGCAACGAAGTGCGCGCTCAATTCCCTGAAGCCATGAAGCGAGTCGTGGAAGAAACCGCAAAGGCTATGCGCGGTAAAGCAACTTTGACATATGAAGAATTAGTGCCACCCACTATTAACGATGTCAAATTGGCTCAGTGTGTACGGGCGAGCGCCAAGAAAATTTTGGGGGACGACTCATTCTTCGACTATCCGGTTACGATGGGTGGAGAAGACTTCGCTTACTACCAACAAAAAGTGCCGGGCGTGATGGCTTTGTTTGGCGTCGGCAATCCCGCTTGTGATGCTGTTCATGCGCAGCACTCAGGTTGCTATAAAGTGGATGAGGATGCTTTGATCAACGGAGCGATGACTCACGTGCAAGTGGCTTATGACTTTCTTAATGACTAAGAAAACGTTGGCAAACTGATTAGACGCGAAAGCCTCGGCCTGATGGTCGGGGCTTTCGCGTCTGCAGCACGTATAATAAAAATTTTTATTGATGCGAAATAAGCAAAAGATGTTAATTGAACGCAAAGATTTGAAAGATGCCAAGCGCATCGTGGTGAAAGTGGGTAGCAGTACTATTACCCATGCCAACGGTAAATGCGATTTTGCCCGTATTGATAAATTGGCCCGTGAATTGGCCGATTGGCAAAACCAGGGCAAGGAAATGATTTTGGTTACCTCTGGCGCTGTGGCTGTTGGTGTGGATCGTCTGGGCCTGTCGGAAAAGCCGAAAACTATTCCCGGTAAACAGGCTGCGGCCGCTGTGGGTCAAGGTATTTTGATGCATACCTACGAAAAAATCTTTGCCGAATACGGGCAAGTGGTGGCTCAGGTGCTCCTGACCCGAATGGAGACCATTGATCGACATCGTTACACCAACGCCCGCAATACATTTATGGAGTTGCTAAAGCGCCGCGTCATCCCCATCGTCAATGAAAATGACGTTGTCGCGCTCGATGAATTAAAGATCGGGGATAATGACAATATGAGTGCCTTGGTGGCCAGTATTGTTGACGCGGATTTGGTCATTATTCTGTCCGATGTAGATGGTCTTTATACAGCCAATCCGCAAACGCATCCCGATGCCCGACTGGTTTCTCGGGTTGAAGAGATTACGCCTGAAATTGAAGCAAGCGCCGGAGGCGCCGGCAGTTGCGTGGGCACGGGCGGCATGTTTACAAAAATTCAAGCGGCTAAAAATGCCACGACATCGGGCATCAATTTAATTATTGCTTCCGGATCACAAAAAGACGCCATTAGTCGAATACTGGAAGGTGAAGAGGTTGGTACGCTTTTTGTTTCTCGTGAAAACCGATTGCAGTTTCGCAAACGCTGGCTGGCATTCGGTGCCCGCATCATGGGAAGTGTGACGGTGGATGAAGGCTGTGAAAAGGCTATTAAAAAAGCCGGTGGCTGCAGCATCTTGCCCGTCGGCATTGTGGCCGCAGAAGGTAACTTTGAAGCCGGCAATACCGTAAGTGTTAAAAACAGAGAAGGGCGGGAAATCGCCCGTGGTTTGTGTCACTATTCTTCTGAAGAACTTGAAAAAATTATTGGCTGCCAAAGTGCAGAAATTGAAAGTCTAGTGGGACATAAAGCTTTTGATGAAGTGATTCATCGAGACGATTTAGTCATTTTGAATTAGGAGAGCTATCTATGAGCACGACAGAGGAGTTGGTTCGTCAAAAAGCTCAGGCGGCTCACGATGCGGCCGTCAGGATGGGAACGCTTCGTAGCGGACAGAAAAATCAAGCCTTGCTTGCCATGGCGGCTGCGCTTTTGAGTCATAGCGACGAGATTCTTGAAGCCAACGGAAAGGATATGCTCAATGCACAGGCCAACGGAATGCGTGAATCCATGCAAGATCGTCTTCGCTTGACGCCTGCGCGCATCGAGTCAATGGCAGAAGGGTTGCGGCAGGTTGCTCAGTTGAAAGATCCAATCGGGGAGGTGATTGGAGGTTCCACGCTGGCCAATGGGTTAAGTTTGACCAAGGTGCGCGTGCCCATTGGGGTTGTCGGCATTATTTATGAAGCGAGACCGAACGTTACGTCTGATGCTATTGGCTTGTGCCTGAAATCGGGCAACACGGTTGTGCTCAAAGGAGGAAGCGAAGCGCTTCATTCTAATAGGGCCATCGCCGCTATTCTTTCTCAGGCCGCACAAAAAGAGGGAGTGCCGGAAGGCGCTATTCAATTTATCGATCTGACGGATCGCCAGGCGGTAACTGATTTAATCCGCATGAACGGTTTGGTTGATGTCGTCATACCGAGAGGCAGTGCTCGTCTGATTCAAGCTGTTGTTCAAAACGCTACTGTGCCGGTCATTGAGACAGGTGCAGGGGTGTGCCATACTTTCGTTGATGAGTCTGCCGATTGCGATATGGCCCGACGAATTGCTTTTAATGCCAAGGTGCAGAGACCCTCGGTTTGCAATGCCATGGAAACACTGCTTGTGCACGAAAAAGTAGCCGACGAATTTTTACCTCAAATGTTGGAGGATTATTTCAACGCAGGTGTGACGATTTTCGGTTGCGAGCAGACTCAAAAGTTTGACTCCCGAATTCAAGCCGCCACAGATGAGAATTGGGCAACAGAGTATGGTGATTTGCGCTTGTCTGTGAAAATTGTTCGTGACTTGGATGAGGCTTTATCTCATATTGCCCGATACAGTACTCGCCACTCGGAATGTATCGTTACGAGCAACATGGAAAATGCTCAACGTTTTCAAGCTGAAGTTGATGCGGCCGTTGTTTATGTCAATGCTTCAACTCGTTTCACAGATGGTTTTGAGTTTGGTTTTGGGGCAGAAATTGGTATCAGCACGCAAAAGCTTCACGCCAGGGGTCCGATGGCTTTGCCTGAATTAACGTCCTATAAGTACTTAGTGACAGGAAACGGGCAAATCAGAGGTTAAGCGCCGATTGTATTCAATAAAACAGACGGGGAAGTGCCCAAAAGGCATATCCCCGTTTTTAAATGAAAGGCTAAAAGTTAAAGATCAATGTCGATGAGCTCGTAGTTATCCTTGCCCATGCCGAGTTCATGCATGTAGGACAACTGGCGCAAACCGTGGCGTGACTCAATTCGTTCAACAAGATCGTGGTTTTTATCTTTGCCTAACGAATAAACTAAATCCACACATGCTTGGTCGATTGCCAAAATATCTGTGGAGGCAACCATGCCAATATCAGGAATGGTTGGTTCTGCGGCGCTCAGCCCCGCGCAGTCGCAATCCACAGACATGCGGCGCATGACATTGATAAAAACAATGTGTTTGCCAAAATGGTCGCACACAGCTTTAGCAGATTCCGCCATCGTTTCCATCAGGTGTTCTTTTGCCGGCCATTCATCCCAAGGAGCATTGATATCCTTTACGGCGTGAACTTGAGCCTTCCCGATTTTGCCGTCAGCGCATCCGATGGCGATATTTTTCATGGAGCCACCGAAGCCGCCCATGGCGTGGCCCTTGAAGTGCGTAAGAACAACCATGGAGTCGTAGTTGACGATATTTTTACCCATGGATACTTCTTTAAAGTGCTTGCCGCCTTTTACAGGAAGCATGACGGTGCCGTCTTCATCCATGATGTCAACCGGGCAAAAAGTCCAGCCATTGACTTCCAAGGTCTTACGATGTTTTTCAGTGGTGTCCCGATCGCCGATATAGAGCGTGTTGGTTTCAACAATGTTGCTGTTGGGAATACTTTGTTGGAACGCTTTTACCATGTCACGGGGCAAAATATTCGGACCGTTGCGCTCTCCGGTATGTAATTTGATAGCGACCTTGCCTTTTACTTCATCATTGATCAAGGCGTACAGTTTTTTGAGATGCTCGGCATCAATGTGGCGAGTGAAGAACACTTTGGCCTTTTCGCCCTTGAAGTCGGCTGTCACTTTTTTACTACCGATAACCGGTGCTTGTGTTTGGCTGGTGGCGGCATTGGCAAGCGAACTTAAAACTGCACCTGTCATAATACCTCCCATTGTTTTTAAAAAAGCGCTGCGGGAACATTTAAATTCAGACATAAAAACCCCCTCATCATTCAAGGATTTAACGGGAAAAATTTTATCAATTCACATTCACG
>CAJMEC010000061.1 GCA_905212345.1 uncultured Sutterella sp.
ACAAAGGGGTGTTAAACTCCGTCGGTTGTTACCGACTTTATCAACACCCCCTTTTGACTATTAACAAGCAGTCTTATCGATTACTTGGAGGCAGCCAAACGTCTCCAGGTATCAACCACCGTATCCGGATTCAAGGAGATGGATTCAATGCCTTCGTCCATGAGCCATTGAGCTAAATCTTCATGGTCAGAAGGACCTTGACCGCAGATGCCAACGTACTTGCCGCGAGCACGGCAGGCACGGATTGCCATTGAAAGCAGGACCTTCACGGCTTCGTTACGTTCGTCAAAGCTGGCTGCCACGAGACCGGAGTCACGGTCCAGACCCAATGTCAACTGAGTCATATCATTGGAGCCGATCGAGAAACCGTCGAAGTAGTCAAGGAACTTGTCAGCCAAAACAGCATTAGACGGAATTTCACACATCATGTTGACGCGCAAACCGTTTTCACCGCGCTTCAGACCGTTGCGTTCCATGATTTCAATCGTTTGACGGGCTTCATCGAGCGTACGAACAAACGGCACCATCAATTCAACATTGGTCAGGCCCATCGTATCGCGGACAAACTTCATCGCACGGCATTCCATACGGAAGCACTCGGCAAAGCTGTTGGCGATGTAGCGGGAGGCGCCGCGGAAGCCCAACATCGGATTTTCTTCATCCGGTTCGTAACGGTCACCGCCGATCAACTTACGGTATTCGTTGCTCTTGAAGTCGGACAAGCGAACGATCACCTTCTTCGGCCAGAAAGCAGCGGCAATCGTAGCCACACCTTCGGCAATCTTCATTTCGAAGAAATCGACCGGGCTCTTGTAGCCGGCGCTCAAACGTTCAACCGCGTCACGCAATTCACCATCAACGTTCGGATAATCGAGAACCACCTTCGGGTGGATACCGATATTGTTATTGATAATGAATTCCAAGCGAGCCAGACCCACACCCTTATTGGGGATGGATTGGAATTCAAAAGCCAATTGCGGATTGCCGACATTCATCATGATCTTCACGGGAATATCAGGCAAGGCGCCGCGCTTGACTTCTTCAATTTGAACTTCTTGACGGCCTTCGTAGATCTTACCGGTATCGCCTTCGGCGCAAGAAACGGTCACTTCCATATCTTCGGCCAAGCGTTCGGTTGCATCGCCGCAACCGACCACAGCCGGAATACCCAATTCACGAGCAATAATGGCTGCGTGGCAGGTACGACCGCCGCGGTTGGTCACAATAGCGCTGGCGCGCTTCATCACCGGTTCCCAGTTCGGATCGGTCATATCTGTAACCAGAACATCACCGGCCTGAACACGTTCCATTTCGCTTGCATCTTCAACGATACGCACCGGACCCATACCGATCTTTTGACCGATAGCGCGGCCGGTCACCAACACACGACCTTTGCTCTTTAAGGTAAAGCGTTGTTGGACGTCAGCCGTATTCTGACGGCTCTTAACCGTTTCAGGACGAGCCTGCAAAATGTAAATCTTGCCATCGATACCGTCCTTGCCCCATTCGATATCCATCGGACGACCATAGTGCTTTTCAATGATCGTGGCGAACTTGGCCAATTCAATGACATCGTCATCCGTGATGGCGAAGTGGCGGCGGTCTTCAGCGCTCACATCAACCGTGCGAACACTGCGGCCACTCTTGGCATCGGTGTCAAATTCCATCTTGATCAGTTTGCTGCCTAACGTGCGGCGAATGATCGGGAAGTTGCCCGCGGCAAGCATGGGCTTATGAACATAGAATTCATCAGGGTTCACAGCGCCTTGAACCACTGTTTCACCTAAACCGTAGCTGGCCGTGATAAAGACCACTTGGTCAAAACCGCTTTCGGTGTCAAGCGTGAACATCACGCCGGCGGCGCCCTTGTCGGAGCGGCACATGCGTTGCACGCCGGCTGACAAAGCCACTTCAGAGTGCGTAAAGCCCTTGTGGACACGGTAGCTGATGGCGCGGTCGTTATAAAGTGAAGCGAAAACTTCGCGCATACGGCTCAAGACCTGATCAATACCGACCACGTTCAGATAGGTCTCCTGTTGACCGGCAAAAGATGCATCCGGCAAGTCTTCGGCGGTCGCAGAAGAACGAACGGCCACGCTGATTTCTTCTTGGCCGTCCTTTAACCATTCGTAGAATTCACGAATTTCCTTTTCCAGCTCTGCGGGGAAGGGTGCTTCTTCAATCATCTTACGGATTTCTGCACCGGCCTGTGCAAGAGCCTTCACATCTTCAACATTGAGATCTTTGAGTCGATCATTGATGCGTTCTTCGAGGTTGTTTTCTGTCAGGAACAAGCGGAACGCTTCGGCAGTCGTGGCGAAACCGTCAGGAACCCGGATTCCGGCGCTCGTCAGTTGGCTCAGTAATTCACCTAAAGAGGCGTTTTTACCACCAACGCGATCGACGTCGGTCATACGCAGTTGGCTAAACGGAAATACATAACGACCTTGCGGCATTTTCTTCCCCCAAAAAGGATTGGATTGTTAGAATATCTGAATTGTAGCGACAACCGATTCATTTCGGGTAATTTTTTAATCTCAGGCCCTTTATGTTCAATACTCTTGAAAAAGACGAAACCGCTCATAAAAGCGGGAAGCGCACTGTGTTTATTGTCTCGGACGCCACAGCCATTACCGCTGAAACGCTCGCGCACTCGGTGCTTACCCAATTTACCGATCTGCAATACGATCAAGTTCGTATTCCATTTATCGATACTCCCGAAAAGGCTGTTTTGGCAGCCCAAAAGATCAATGACGCGTACATCCGCTCAGGTGTCCGTCCCTTGGTCTTCTCAACCTTTGTCGATGTGAACATCCACAAAACGTTCACCGAAAAATGCCAGGGTTTCCGCATCGAATTTTTCCGCAGTTTCATTAAAGAAATTGAACAGGAAACGGGTTTGAAATCCGCGCACTCCATGGGCCGAAGCCATGTGATCAAGGATGAAGAACGGTATAACCGCCGTATCGAAGCCATTAACTATTCACTCGCGCACGATGACGGACAAATGAACAAAGGCTTAAATGAAGCCGATGTCATTTTGGTCGGTGTGAGCCGTTCAGGTAAAACACCAACAAGCCTTTTCTTAGCCATGCAGTTTGGCGTGAAGGCTGCCAACTATCCGCTCATTCCCGAAGATTTCGAACGTGGTGAACTTCCTGAAGTCCTCCAAGATAAGCGCGATAAGCTTTTCGGACTTTCCATTTCACCGGAGCGTCTGTCTCAAATCCGCAACGAACGCCGTCCGGGCAGCCGTTATGCCTCTTTGGAAAACTGCCGACAGGAAATTGAAGCAGCGGAAAACATGATGCGCCGGGAAGGAATCAAGTGGCTCAGTTCCACGAGCCGTTCCATTGAAGAAATCTCCGCCACCATCATGGCCGAACTTAACCTTCACAATGCTCATAAAATTGATTAAGGCACACCGGTAGCTAAAAGAGCACGCAACGAAAACCGTAAAGCGTGCTCTTTTTTTAACTGAAAAATTTCTGCTTAAGCTAGAACCAACCGGTTCCCCAAGTAAAGTAAGACACCGCGATAAAGATGATGGCAAGCGGAATTTGAGCACACAAAACAGGCTTTAAGGTCTTAAAGAAATCACTCTTAAAGTAGTCCACCGTAATGGTCAGACACAAGTGTGTCGGTGTTACCATTTGCCCAGCCACACCAAAGACCATGGCTACGCCCACCAAATCCAAATCTCCCATGGAAATGCCGGCAACGATCGGCATCATAATCGCAACGTGCCCCTGAGAAATACCCGTGAGCAACCCAATAATGAAACTCAAGAAACCAATGATCACAGGAATCGGCAACGGAGACGATTCAAAAGCGGCAACCAAAAGCGCCAAAACACCCGTGCTTTCCAAAAGGGCAATGAACAACAAAATGCAAATGACGTTAGCAAACATCTTGTAGTCCAAAGCGCCGATGAAAACTTCCCTGACACTGACATGGCGATTAAAGAACATTAAAAGCGGAATCATGGCCACGACAACGATAATCATGGAAACAGAAGCCTGAAGACCAAAGGCCACCATCAAAACCACGTTGGCAATCACAGGTGTCAGAGACAGAACAAAGTCCATGTTGTGACGCTTGGCTTCTTCATTGGAAACTTCCGTGCGAGTGGCTACAGTCTGCTTTAATCCCCGAACCATGACAAACCAGCCGAGAATAAAAGCCACGATGGTAAGCCAACCCAAGTGCACAATCAGATCACCAATTTTGACGCCGGCGATGCCGCAAGCCAAAATCATGCCCGGCACCAAGGGGCTGGAAAATTCAAAAATATGACGGAACCAGAAATTGATGGCCGCTTTGTCTTCCGGTTTGGCTTCAAAACCTTTTGAAGCTTCTTCCACAATCGGGGCAGAGAATCTTGCCCCACCAATGGAGGGCAACAGCCCCAAAAAGGCCGGCATCACAGCTAACGTAAACCTGCGACTGGAAAACATCCTTGAAAGAGCCTCAACCATGCCGGCTAAGCAACCGCTCTTTCTTAATTCAATCTCCAAACAGATCACTAAATAAAGAGCTCCCACCAAGTCGTAACTTCTCGGAGTTGTCGCCATTTGAACAACAGCGTCTTTGAGTTCTTTGAAAGTCGGATCGGTACACAACCAGATGAAAATACCGCCAACCAAAATAGCGATACCAATAGGTTGGCGACGACGCAACAAAAAGAGCGTGATAACCATCGCCAAAGTGATGATGAGGAAAATCATAGTCTTTGTTATTGTTAATCAATGAATTTGGAAATAGTACTCGCTTTTTACGAAAAAACTTTCGCTTTTAACGTAAAGGTGCTACATCCGGCTTGATATATTCTGAAAACACGTCCACTCTGTCTTTCACCATATCTAAAAAAGCTATTACCCAATAGCTTGACATTTTCAACCGGTTATATCCTTTTGGCTATTTTCTTATTAGTGATTAACTCGTTTAAGTGTCTACTTTAATAAATATCTTCCCTTGAAGGAAAATTGATTTGAAAAAAACACTCGTATTTAAAGCTCTTCTCGGTATCTGGGGAGCTCTTAGTTTTCAATGTGTATCGGCCGAGACGACATTCACTAATATTGAAGAATCAGAAAAAGAATACATTGTCGAACTTCGCACCCACGATGAGCTTCAGCTCAGTGAAGATCTTTCGGGTTACCAATATGAAGTTAATCTTAGTGAGCCAATAGATCACGCCCTTCACTTGTACTTTGCCTATACCAAAGATAAAAATGCTGAAGTTGGCAACAATACTTTGACATGGGTGAAAGGCGATATCGGTACATTAACAAATCGTACCGATGTCTATATTTTTGCCGCCTTTTCAGCCGACTCTGATGTCTATAACAACACACTGAATATGGAAGGCGGCGAGTTTTATCCTCAAGCATTATCCGACAGTGACAATGAGGGTGCCGGGAAAATTGCTGCTGCGAAGTCTGACAGCGCCAATATGTATGGCAACAAAATCGTCGTTACAGGCGGTGTATTTCACTCCTATACGGAAATCATCGGCGCTTATTCAAATGACCAGTCTGACACGAATCAGGTGGCTTCCTATAATCTCGTCGTGGTAGAAGGAACCAGTAACTCATTACCATCATTTAAAGGTGAAAAAGAATCATTGATCGCCCCTAGCTTGTACGGAGCCAAATTGCATACCGCCGATGTCCACCACAATGGGGTCAAAATTAACTCGTTTGGGAAAAGTTCTTCGACAGAGAATGAAAACATTTCGGTTTTTCAAAATATCGTAGGTGGGCAAGCGGCCAGTGGCAATGTTTCAGATAATCGCGTCGAGATTGTTGACAGTCAATTCTATGCGACCAAAATTTTAGGCGGATACCTGGATCTCAGTGATTTTGAAGAAGACCGAGTATTTAACGCAGATGGTAATGCTGTTTTCATTGACAATTCTGAAATTCATTTCAAGAAAATAGCGACCTCTTTCAATTCAACCGGAAGTATTCACAACGGCACTATATTAATCTCAAATACAACGCTCCATCCTGATAACGAAGCTTACATTCTGGGAGGAGACTCATGGTTGTCATCCGCTACTGTGAGCGGCAATACCATACATCTTATTGATGTAAAAATTGCCGAAGATAGCGAAGGTCCCCTTACAATTTCAGCAGGCTGATCGGACATATTCACGGATGTATCCGTCATTGATAACACGGTTATTCTTGAATCCTTATCAGACGATTTTCATACAAATGAACTAACTAAGGCAATCTTTTTAGGTCACAATACTTTTGGAAAGGCAAACAACAATACTTTGGTTGTCCTTAAATGGAAGGGTGTTATCGGTGGGCTAGAGCAATTTGACTCCATTGCATTTACCGATTTCAAATGGAAGAATGGAGAAACTATTTTAAATGTACGGGGAGAGACTGATATCTCCTCTGCTTCCTTAAAAATTGATGTAAACAATATCCATTTTGATGATCGATTAGAAAATCATTTCGGAAAACAAATGTCTCTTATTAAAGGTAGGGGCGCAATTCAATTCAATCCGTTCTACGACAATGGGCAAGAAGTGGCCATACCCTCAACAATTACTCAAGACTCAATCGGCATTATTGAGAATAACCAAAAGGAAAACTCTGTCGATTTCAAACTTCAGGGGACAGCGCCTAGTCAACAATTAAAGCTTGTCTCCAATAATCGAAACATGAGCCTATTCTTTGTTAACCATGGGGCAGAATTGATTCTGGATAATCTGGATGCAACCGCTCGTGATTATCACTGGGGGTTGAGAACTTTCGCATCCATTGACGGCGTTCAAAGTAATTACAGCACACACGGACATATTGATGTTCATGGCTTTACGGCTGCCGCAGGTTGGGCTAATTCACTCATGCTAAACGGCAATCCCCTGCTTTTAAACCTTTTTGTAGAAACCGGTAACGGTGACTACAAAGAAGAAATGTCCTACCTCAATATTGATAGGCGTTTTAGCGGTGACGTGAAATATTACGGCGCGGGAATCTCCGCGCGAATCAAAAACACGGCCGGATGGTATGCGGAAGGTTCGTTGCGAGCCGGTAAAACCGAAACAGAAATCAGCCGAGGATTGGTTGATGGTAACGGCGTAGCTCACGGCTACGATCTCTCCGGCAACTATTTCGGGGTTCATATTGGCGCCGGTCGCATTATTGATGTCGGAGAATGTATGAAAGCCGACCTCTTTATGAAATACTTCTATACCTATCTGCCAAGCGACAGCACGGATATTTTTGCCGACGGCGTCAATAATCAATTTGATTTCGACTCTGTCGAAAGCTCTCGCATCCGTGTGGGCGGACGTCTCTATTTCCCGCTTCAGAATTCTTTCTGGGCATATACAGGTTTGGCCTACCAATATGACTTTACGCCGGATGTGCACGTTGAAGCGAACGGAGAAAAAATTGCCGATGCTGCCTCGATGCGTGGTTCCATGGGCATCGGATCCTTAGGCCTTAGATACAAATCGGGGGATTCTCCCTGGGTTGTTGATTTGAAAATAAGAGGCTATGTCGGCCAACGCGAAGGCATAAGCGGTAAAGCTCAAGTGGAGTACCGCTATTAATCAATTTATTGACTGGAGCAAAGAATGAACTGGTCTTAATTTTTTGGACAGTTTAATAAAAAATTTTTCGATTATAAGATATCCGCCGGTTGATGGGCTTCAAAGTACTTTGTACGACATTCAACCGGCGTTAAGTTACCCACAATGGAACAAGGACGGTCGTTGTTATAGAAGTCAATATAACGAGCAATCACATCATTCTGTTCCATGAAGCTGGGACGTTGCTTGCTAAATAACGGGTTATACAATGCCTCAACTTTAAACGTTCCGTTAAAACATTCCATTGTGGCATTGTCGTGGCAATTCGCCGTTCTTGAAAAGCTTTGCTTAACCCCCATCACCTTTAGAATCTCTCTAAAGCTATTGGCTGTGTAAATCGATCCGCGGTCGCTATGCAGCATCGCCTCCTTATCCAGTGGCAAAAATGACAACAGTTGTAGCGTTCGTCTCGCCAACGCATTATCTTGTTTCTTTGAATAAACCCAAGAAACAATTGACCGGTCAAACAAATCTTGAACCAATGACAGGTAACCCCAATGCCATTCATTTTGTTCGTAGTAAGGAACATAAGTCACGTCTGTCAC
>CAJMEC010000062.1 GCA_905212345.1 uncultured Sutterella sp.
GGTGTGACGACGAGCATTGGCATCAAAGGGGCTTTTTCTCACCAAACGATGCACACCCGTTTCCGTGCGAAGCATCCCGTAAGCGTAATCGCCCTGAATATAAATCGTGCAGCCCTTGATACCGGCCACTTCACCTTCGGTTTCTTCCTGCAATTCAACCGTAAAGCCTTTTCGCTCACCGTAGTGCAGGTACATGCGCTCGAGCATGCTCGCCCAATCTTGAGCTTCGGTGCCGCCGGCGCCCGCCTGAATTTCCAAATAGCAGTTGGCAGAATCCATCGGCTGATTAAACATCCGCTGGAATTCCAATTTTTCAACAGATTTTTCTAACTCGAAAACGTCTCCGCCCACCGCTTCAACGGTTGGATAATCTTCTTCGGCCATGGATAACTCGAAGAGTTCGGCCGCGTCATTGACACCGGCTGTAAGCGTTTTGAAAGCGCCCACCGTGTCATCGAGACGTTTCTTTTCTTTACTGACTTTTTGCGCGTTTTCCGGATTGTCCCAAAGCGCAGGATTTTCCATTTCGCGATTGACTTCTTCTAACCGGCGTTCCTGTCGGTCGATGTCAAAGATACCCCCTCAGCTCAACCAATCGAGCTGTGAGGTCAGAGATCTTGGCCTCAATTTGGTTTATACGCTCAGCGTCCATATTTCCCTTGAAGAAATAAAAGTGTTGAAATGTTTGATTATAAAGAAATTACAGGTTCTTTGAACGTAGGATTAAGCGCTTTGAGCCCATTAACCCAACGAATGCATCCAAGCTTCCACCGGGCTCGAAGCATTTGGGCGCGCTCGTAGAGTTCATCGACGGTGGTCTCAAGCTTGTCACCAGCAAAAGCCAATACCACCCGATTGCCCTCGTCAATTTCCGGCATAACGAGTGTACGGCCGGCGAAAGCTTCGTTAATGGCTTCAAAACTTTTATCAAAACGACTGCCGAAAAGATTAAAACTGGCAACCGATCCTTTTTTGTTCATCGCGCGGCGGCACAAGCGATAAAAGTCCACATCATCGTAAACCGGTCCACGCGCTTGTTCGTCATAAATATCCACCTGCAGCCAGTCACAAGGATTAAAGTCCTTACGGGCCGCGATGAATTCTTTCGCATCGGCCAAATGAATGTCGAGTCTCTCATCGGGCATCGGACATTTAAACCATTGCTGAGCACTCATCACGACATTGGGTGAAATCTCCGCCACATCAATCCGAGCCTTGGTGTATTTCCAACAAAATTTGGTAAGCGACGCTGCCCCCAAGCCCAGTTGAACAATCTGACCGGGTTCTGGGTAGAAAAGCCCACAGGCCATCATTTGTCTCGGGTATTCCAATACTAATTCAAAAGGTCGGCCGACTTTCATGGCGCCCTGAATCCAAGGCGAACCAAAATGCAGGTAACGAAAGCCTTCCTCTTCGGAGAAAAAGAGATTGGGACAGGGATCGGTGTCGTGACGGTGTTTTTTCATGGCAAGGCAGATAAAAATTTTTGCATTATTTTAGCGCCGAACGCCTAATTTACAGGCAGTTCATAGCATAACGATAAGAAAATAATTTTGATTTTTCTCATCAATTTTTACCGACTGCCCCCGATAGAATCAATGCCCTTTGTATAACCTCCCACTAAATGAAAGGATAAGAAGTGGCTACTATCCAAAACCACCTCCTCTCTTTTAGCGTGCTGGCTCTTCTCAATGCTCACCTACCGGCGAGTCTTGCTCACACGCACCTCAATCTTTCTTCCAAACAACTGACAATCCACGACTTCACCGACTACGACGGCGTTTTTGTCTATAAAGACATTGAAGGCGATGCAACGCTCGCAACCGATGGACACGTCAGGCTTGAATTTGAAAACTATTCGGCGATAAACGATGTTCAGGAAGATGAATGGCTTGAAACCGTCTTTTTTCGTCAAAGCGGTGGCCGACTCAATTCAGCGGATTCATTATCCATTGAGCTTAAAGCTCAAAATGTTCAATCTGCCGTGGGCATGGAAAGTAATTTTATTGATGGCTTTATTCCCCAAAATTCCCACTATTTAAAGCTCTCCCTTAACGCTTACTCAACATCACGAACATTGGAAAATGCCGTGACTTGGGCTATTAACGATAGTGTTCTAACAAATGAGCAATTGCCTGAAGTCATTGACATCAAACTGCAAACTCAGGGACTGGCTGATGATGCGATCGCCAATGCCCTGCAAGTGTCAGAGTCGACCGTGAACTACAAAGGAACGTTGCGATTATCCGCCCAAGATCTCGATAAAAATGAAAAAGTCTATGCGTTAAAACTTTATGGCAGTCAATTTCATTTTGAAAGTTCAGGAAACTCTGTCATAAAAGGAGATGTCAGCCTAAACAAAAACTCAAAACTTTACCTTCACCTATCTAATACGAGCGATCTTTTTGAAGGACGCATCGTCAACTCCGAATACGAAAGCACTCAGTCTCATATTGTGCTTTCTTCATCGGCTAAATGGGTCACCCATGGTGATAACGCTCTTAATCGGTTTGACTGGAAAAAAGACGGCATCCTTGACTTAACCCATGCGCAAGACACTGTTCGGATCAATAACCATAACCTCAATAGCGACTGCACCTCAACCACTCGGATTGAGAACGGTGCTATTTTGCGTGTGAATATCCGAGATTCCGACATTGGCTCCAATCACTATAAACTCGAGTTAGGCGAAGTCTCCCCCATCACTTCTGACGGCTCTCGCGTTTTCGTCGAAATCATTGATTCACGAACCGATAAAACGACCGATGAAATCAATGTGGGGTTGATTTCCGTTGAAAATGTTGACGACAGTCACAGTAAGTTTTTTGCCGAAGCTTTGCCTTCTTATTACGAAACGGCGCTCGGCTCCTTTAAAACTCAAGGAGCGATCGGCACAGACGGACGTGACGGTTTTGTGATCACCTCCATGGTGACAGATCGCATTGGCGCATCCGGCCTCGTAAAAAATATTCTGGATTTCACCTCGGGCGCAACCGTTACTCATGAGCAAAACGCTGACCGAGTTTTCTCCTCCGTCAGCGATCGTCTCTCACAAAGCCAAAATCGAGGTCTCTGGACAGATGTCAGAATTCAGGAGACCGAACTTAATCTTGACCACCGCTCTCGCTCTCATCGCATTGACACAAAGGCCTTAACCCTTGGCTATGATCGAAATGTCAAACTGCCGGTTATGAACGAAGGAATCGCCGGTCTTTGGCTCTCACACAGCCAAACCGATTCCGATTTAGAGGCGGCAAGTGGAGAAATTAATGAAACCGCTTTCGGTTTTTATCTTCACGGTATTACAGAGGACAATTACCGATTAATCCTTCTGGGGCATTATGGGGTTGGGGACCATTCGATCACGTCCGACGGTATTTTTGGCACGGATCTAATCCGAAAACGCTCCCACTTTAAAGAGGATACTCAAACCTATGGCGTTGGACTTTATTTCGGATTCGTTCATCCGGAACTCTCCAATGAATGGTTTTTTGAACCGTTTGTAAGCGGCTACACCTATTGGATAAAAAGAGATCCCACCAACACATTTGAAGGCGTCTCTTTTCAAACAGAAAAGGAGCATCAATCCATCACGAAGATTGGTGTCACGGCCGGCCACCGGATAACAGGCAGCGCTCCCCTTTCGCTTTACGCCCAAGCTGCTTGGGTTCACCGCTTCGGTCAATCCATGACCCTTAAAGGACAAGAAAATGGAAATGCTGAAACCTTCAAGACGGAGAATCTGCAGGAGTCCTGGGGGTATCTGAAACTTTCCGGTCAATGGCAAATAGACCGACAGTTCGCCATCGGCGCACAGGCTTCAGCGTTTGCTTCAAAGGTAGTCAAACCAAAGTACGAAATCGGAATTAACGGCAGTTACCTGTTCTAGAGACAATTCAGGGGGCCGGAGCCCCCTATAGTTTCGTTAAAAGAGTGTTTCGGATGGCTCTTGCGGAGTATCCTGACTATCCTCAGTCTGAGCTTCTTTCTTTGGTAAAGGTTTCAAATCCGTGGCTTTCCAGCGGATATCCAACTGTTTACCCTTTCTGGCTCGGTGACCCATGTGGTACTCAAGCACGGCCTTTTTCACCGCGTATTCTCTTTCCTTGCCTCCGCGGCCGATTCCGGTGACGAGCACACCCTCTGCATCAATGGGTTTAGCCAAAAGAAGCGTTTCTGTCAGATTAAGATCCATGAAAACAACGCCCTTGCCGCCGCCCGGAAGCGTTCTTACTTCATTCATGTCATAAATGAGCAGTCGGCCTTCTTCAGACAAGCAAGCCAGGAGTGTTTGACCGTTGGCAACCACCTGAGGCGGCAGGATCTTCACGCCTTTTTCGGGTGCCTTGATGAAGTTCTTACCGGCACGAACTCGAGCAAAGAGGTCTTTAAACTGACAAATAAAGCCCATCCCTTCACTGGTAGCCATCACCACACGATCATCAGGTTTAGCCACGCAGTAACCGATGATGTTTGTTCCCTTTTCAAGATCAATGAAACTGTTAACCGGCAGACCGTCACCTCGAGCGCTCGGCAAATCTGAAACCGCTATGGTGTAAACGCGGCCGTTGTCGGCCACCGCCACCATTTGATCGGTTGTGCGACACTCGAACGCCACTCCAAAAGCGTCACCCATCTTATAAGTCATCACCGTCGCGTCATGGCCATGACCGGTGCGCGAGCGGACAAAGCCCTTTTGACTGATGACAACTGTCACAGGTTCATCCAACACCGACTGGCCCATTTCCGCACGAGCGGCCTCTTCGACCAAGGTACGACGCTCATCGCCATATTCAGCGGCATCCTGAGCGATTTCCTTGGCAATGAGGTTATTCATGAGTTTTTCGGAACCAAGCAGTCTTTCAAGTGAACTCTTAGTCTTATTGAGTTCTGCCAATTCGGCTTCAATTTTGATACCCACCAACCGAGCCAATTGGCGCAGGCGAATTTCCAAAATGTCTTCGACTTGGATTTCGCTTAACGGGAAACGCGCCATCAAGGCTTCTTTGGGATCATCGGCTTCACGAATAATTGCAATCACTTCATCCAAATTCAGGTACACCAAATGACGGCCTTCTAAAATATGGATGCGTTCAACGGTCTTCGTGAGTCTAAACTGCGTGCGCCGACGGACCGTTTGCACGCGGAAAGCCAACCATTCGTTAAGAATGTCGATAAGAGCCTTCTGACGCGGCTTACCGTCTGAGCCCACCATGACAAGATTGATGGAAACGTTGCTCTCAAGACTTGTCTGAGCCAAAAGGGCGTTCACAAACTCATCGCGGTCCACGTTCTTGGTTTTCGGTTCAAACACAAGTCGCGTGGGGGTTTCCTTGTCACTTTCATCACGAACAGTATCCAAAAGCGCCAACATGGCGGCTTTAGCCTGCTGCTGTTCGGCAGACAAAGTCTTTTTACCGGGCCTGACCTTCGGATTGGTGATTTCGCCCACTTCATTTAACACGCGTTGAGCAGATGTATTGGGCGGCAACTCCGTCACAATTAAACGCCAGTGACCGCGTTGCATTTCTTCAAACGTGTAACGTGCGCGAACCTTCAGTGTGCCGCGTCCGGTCCGGTACGCATCTCGAATATCGTCCTTTTTGCTGATAATTTGTCCGCCCATCGGAAAGTCTGGTGCGGGCAATACCGTCATGACATCATCGAGCGTTGCCTCGGGCTTATCCAAAAGCATCAGACAGGCTGCGGCCACTTCCTTGATATTGTGCGGCGGAATTTCCGTGGCCATACCGACGGCAATACCGCTTGATCCATTCAAAAGCACAAAAGGCAAGCGCGCAGGCAGCATTTGCGGCTCTTGGAAGGCACCATCGTAGTTGGGCATAAAGTCCACCGTGCCCTCGTCAATTTCGTCGAGAAGCAGACGGGAAATCTTGGTCAGACGAGCTTCGGTGTAACGCATAGCCGCCGCGCCGTCTCCATCTCGGCTGCCGAAATTACCCTGGCCCAACACCAAGGGATAGCGCATATTAAAGTCCTGCGCCATGCGAACCATGGCGTCATAAGCAGCGGTATCGCCGTGCGGGTGGAATTTACCTAACACATCACCCACCACACGGGCGCTCTTTACCGTTTTGGCTTCCGCACGCCCCAACCCCATCTCATGCATGGCATAAAGAATGCGGCGCTGCACGGGTTTTTGACCGTCACCGATGGCAGGCAACGCACGGCCCTTCACCACCGACATGGCGTACTCGAGATAGGCGTGGCTTGCAAAGTGGGCAAGCGTCAACTGCTCACCATCGTCACCTGAGAGCACCGGGCGGGCTTCAAGGGGTACTGGCGTTTCCTCGGGCTCGTTTTCTTGCTCTTTGTCTTCGAGATCCTCGGCTTTTTCTGCTTGAAGAGATTCAACTGAAGATTTTTCCGAAGACAATTCTTCGCCGCTCACACCCTCGTCCTTTTCCTCAGTCACAACAACGTCTTCGGCGGGTTCCTCTGTGACTGACTCCTGCGCTTTTTGTTCTTCGTTTTGCTCAACGTTTTCTTCGCCGAAAAGATCAGCCGAAAACAAATCATCGGTATGCTTATTGCTCACGTCCGATCTCCTTAAATATCCACTTCAACCTGATCACCGTTGTTTTCCATCCATGCTCGGCGCATCGCGGCTTCCGAACGGCCCATCAACATATCAAACATTTCCCGGCTTTCCGACAATGTCATGTCTCCAAACGTCACCGGCATTAATCGGCGGGTTTCGGGATTTAAGGTCGTTTCCCAGAGCTGTTTATCGCTCATTTCCCCCAAACCCTTAAAGCGTGACACGGACACTTTTTCCATGTTGACTTTCTCTTTTTCGAGTTTTTTACGCTCAACGGCAAGTTCTCTTTCGTCCAGACAGTAAATGGTTCTGGCGGGCTTTCTTCCCGTTTTCGGAACATCCATACGGAAAAGCGGCGGTCTGGCCACAAAAATGTGACCTTTTTTGATCAACGCCGGGAAGTGACGGAAAAAGAGCGTCAAAAGCAACACTTGAATGTGAGAGCCGTCCACATCGGCATCGGCCATAATGCAGATCTTGCCGTAACGAAGTTCGGACAAATCAGGCTCTTCATCAGGGCCATGCGGGTCGACGCCGATTGCCACCGAAATATCGTGAATTTCATTATTGGCAAAAATACGGTCACGATCCACTTCCCAAGTATTTAAAACCTTGCCTCGTAGCGGCAAAATCGCTTGAAAGTCTTTGTTGCGGCCTTTTTTAGCAGAACCACCGGCGGAGTCACCTTCGACTAAGAAAAGTTCATTTTTACTGATATCTTCACTTTCGCAATCAGTGAGCTTACCGGGCAAAACGGCTACGCTTGAGCCTTTGCGTTTTGTGACCTTTTTAGCTGAATTTTGTCGGGCCTGAGCTTGCTTAATGACGAGTTCGGCTAATTTTTTACCCTCTTCTACGTGACCATTGAGCCAGAACTCAAACTGAGCACGCACAAAATTACTCACCAAACGCAACGCATCTCGGTTATTCAAACGCTCTTTCGTTTGACCTTGGAATTGAGGATCGAGTACCTTGGCACTCAAAATGGCGCTTGCACGTGCAAAAACGTCTTCGGTTAAAAGCTTCACATTCTTTTGCATCAGTCCGTGCGCCTCAATGAAAGCCTTCATTGCAAGGTAAAGGCCTTCACGCAAACCGGATTCGTGCGTGCCGCCCGCGGGGGTCGGAATGAGGTTGACGTAACTTTCACGAACCGGCACCCCCTCTTCTTGCCAGGCCACCACCCAGCTTGCGCCTTCGCCAACGGCAAAGCCCATGGACTCATCAGTCGCATAGCCGCTCGATTCAAAAGGAGCGATCATGGGTTCGGCCGTCATCTCAGAGAGTAAATACTCACGAAGTCCGCCTTCAAACTTCCAAGTCTGCGTGTTGCCGGTTTTTTCGTTATTAAATACCACTTCGCAGCCGGGCATTAACACAGCTTTAGAGCGCAATAAGCGTGTGAGCTGCTCCACGGGAATATTGGGACTGTCAAAATACTTAGGATCAGGCCACACATGA
>CAJMEC010000063.1 GCA_905212345.1 uncultured Sutterella sp.
TGACTGAAAAGTCTGATGGGGTGTCTTAGAAATCAAATTATTTTGGACAGTAGTGTTATTAGAATAACAAAATTAAAATCAATGAGTTAATTAACTATTTGAAATGAAATAGAAATAATTGCCTAAAATTATTGATAAAACCGTTCAAAAATGTTTGTCTGTTTTGGGCGCGACATGAATCAACGACGGCAACAAAAAGGACTCTCATTAAAGATGTTTTGCAAAGAGATGAGCTGGATCTGACGCAAAATACAGTAAACGGTTGGATATCTTTAGTCGACTTTTTTTAACTGATAATCTAGAACCGTTTTCTGTATCTGGTTTACGTTCATCAATGCGCTTGAAGCAATCAGAAAAATTGCACTTTGTGGATCCATCTTTGACCTGTTCATTATTGCATGCAACGGAAGATAAGTTATTGAACGACCTTAATACGCTTGTTTTTCACTACCAATGATTACTCCAACCAAGAAATTGACGCCGTCATTGTTATGGAAAATGGTCAATGGATAGCGATAGAAATTAAGTTAAGCGCTAATCAAATTGAGGTTGCTGCTGAGAATCTACTAAAAATAAAAAAAGTTGCAGGCGGATCCGTAGAGTTCCATCCCCAGCCAACTGATCGTTTTAACGGCCATGAGTAATGCTGCTTATCAAAGAAAGGATGGAGTTTTTGTCATTCCATTGACAGTTCTAAAACCTTGACGAAAATTTGGCCGAGCGAGGTGTCTCGCTCGGCCACTAAGATTAATGAGGAAGTCGTTTAATTAGAACGGAGGTATCGCTTCTGCCTTCGCCTTTGGCTTGTAGCTCTCCGTAAAACTGATCAATTAATGCGACGGTCGGTAGGCTCGAGCCGTTTTTCTTAGCTTCAGCCAGACACAACCCTAAATCCTTTCTCATCCAATCAATTGCAAAACCAAAATTGAATTGGTTATCGATCATCGTGCCGCCTCTATTGTCCATTTGCCAACTTTGTGCGGCTCCTTTGCCGATCACTTCCAAAACAAGTTTCATATCAAGACCGGCATTTAAACCGAATGCGATGGATTCAGACAGCGATTGAACGATGCCGGCGATGCAGATTTGATTGCACATTTTGGCCAATTGTCCGCAACCAACTTCACCGATGCGGGTGACAGCTTGTGCAAAGGCCATGATAACGGGACGAGCGGCCTCAAAAGTGGCTTGTTCAGCTCCGCACATAACGGTGAGTACGCCGTTGACAGCTCCGGCTTGACCGCCAGAGACGGGAGCATCCATGAACCCAAGACCCATTTCTTGGGCTTTCTGTGCCAACTCACGGGCAACTTGTGCACTGTCAGTTGTGCAGTCCACCAAAGTCGCACCGGCTTTCATGCCGACAAAAGCACCGTCTTTACCCAAGACAACGCTGCGAAGGTCATCATCATTGCCCACACAGGTGAAAACAAAGTCCGCATCTTCAGCGGCCTCTCTCGGTGTTGAGGCACAAAGACCGTTATATTCCGAAGCCCACTTTTGGGCTTTGTGAGCTGTTCGGTTATAGACCGTAACACGGTGACCCGCACGGGCAAGGTGACCCGCCATGGGATAACCCATGGTTCCTAATCCAATGAAAGCAACAGTTTTAGGATCACATGCTTCATAAACTTTGTCCATCTCGGACTCCCTATATGAAAAGCGCTTGAGAGTTCTCAAGCGCCTTTTGTCTAATGATTAACGATTAGCGAACACCGCGTTCCTTTATGGTCGCCTCGGCGATCTGCACGCACTTGCGGGCGAGGGTCGCAGTCGGGTCAACGATAGCGACGGTCTTGCCAGCCACTTCGAAATTATCCGTTTCATGGAAAATCAATGGCAATTCCGTGCAGCCTAAAATCAAAACATTGCAATCGTAAGTCTTCACCAGGTATTCAGCAGCGCTATAGAGATCGTCATAGCATTCACCGGTGGTGTAGCCGGCCTTGGCGCCCTTTGGACCATAAATAGCGCTCATTACGCGCTTTTGATGTTCTTCATCAGGTGTAAACATCTTCATATCCATCTTGGCCGCTTTCTTGCCATAAATGCCGGTGGCAATTGTGCCGCTGGTGGCCATTAAGCCCACGCGCGCATCTTTGCCGAACTTGGCTTGGATTTCATCGAGCATGGTTTGTTGCATATCGATGAAGGGGACGTCCAGATGGCGAAGCAATCTGGGCAAGAATGCGTGGGCGGTGTTGCACGGAATGATGATGTAGTCGCAACCGTCTTTTTGCAGGCGCTTGGCGCAGTTATACATGGCGATTGTAGGATCGGGGCCGCCATTTAAGAGGCAAGCCGTGCGGTCATCGATTTGCGGATTTTGTTCAATCACCACTTTAAAGTGTTCTTGGTCGTTCTTGGCAGGCGTCGCCTTGACGATCTTGTCGTAAAGATCAACCGTCGCGGCCGGGCCTAAACCGCCGATAAGACCAAGCTTAAAGGGTTTGGGAAGCTTTTTCGTGCAGTGGGCCAAAGCGGCTTTGGCAAACATTTCGAAGACGTTCATGACGGGCAAGCCCATCTTCACTAATGCTGCTGCATTTAAAGCAAATTGCGTGCAATTAGGGACGATAACCTGAGCTCCTTTTTCAACCATGCGTTGGCAAATAGGAGCCAGCGTTTGAGCCGCTTCATCACTTGCGCCTTCAGCGCGAATCTTTTCACGCAGCTCATCGAGCACCTTTGTTTCTTCTTCCGAGGGGAAGATGAGCTTCATCTGTTTAGATAGATCACAGGCGCCGTCCACGCAAGCCGACGCATTGCCGGCATCAAGCACTCCCATAACGGGCATTTCTGCGCCCATTTGGCTCATCAGGGCGCTCTTCATGTCAAGAATCGGCGTTTGAATTTCGCGCTGGATTTCATGAATGTAAGAGCCGCACTTGAAGTCCGGTACCAAAATGAGATCTGCGCCCATTTCGGCTAAAAGTTCCGATTCATTGAAGATGAAAATCTTTCGGTCGCTGACAGCGAAAACAGGATCAGGATCGATCTTGAAATTATCTTCGGTCATCACGACACTCAGATCGTCATCTCCCATAGCAAGCAGTTGTGTTTTAACTTCCATGGCGGCGCGGCGATTCAAGCCGGCCACAATGCCTAGTGTTTTCTTTTGGGTCATAGAGTGCTCCTCAACAGACTTCTCGTAATAAAGTTATCGCGCAAAAACCAACCTGCGGTCGGAATTACTCGCTTCGCCACAACCAAGTGTAATACAATCCGTTCAGTTCAATTGAAAAATTTATTGCCGAAAAGTAACGCAAACTATAGGCCATGATGCAAAAAGAAAAAATACTGGTGACAGGCGGGGCGGGTTTCATCGGTTCGCACTTTGTGGACGCAGCCTTGGCTGCGGGTTACAGTGTTTTAACGGTGGATAAACTGGACTACTGTGGCAACCTGCTCAATCTTGAAAAAGCACTTCAAAACAAGTCGCATAAGTTTCTTCAGGCCGATGTCGCCGATACTGACACAATGCTTGAAGCGATAAAAAGTTTCAAACCAAACGCTATTGTCCACTTGGCTGCTCAAACGCACGTTGATCGTTCTATCGATGATCCCTCGGTTTTTATTGAAAACAATGTGACGGCTACACAAAAATTGTTGGAAGTAGCGCGCACGTACTGGAAGGCGATGCGAGGGGCAAGAAAAGAGACCTTCCGTTTTATTTATGTGTCAACCGATGAAGTGTACGGGTCTCTTCAGGCTAACGATTCTCCTTTTGCCATAACGAGCCGCTATCAACCGAGCAGCCCCTACGCGGCAAGTAAGGCCGCAGGCGAAATGATTGCTCTGAGTTATTGGCGAACGTTTGGTTTTCCCGTCATTGTGGAGCACGCCTGCAATAACTACGGGCCGAGACAATTTCCCGAGAAGTTGATTCCGCTTATGATTGATCGGGCCCGAAGCGGTTTGACTTTACCCCTGTACGGCAATGGAGAAAATATCCGCGAATGGATGTATGTGACCGATCACGCGGCGGCTCTTTTGCAGATCGTCAAAAAGGGCAGAGCGGGAGCAACGTACAACATCGGAACCGGTGAAGAAGTGCCGAACATCAAGCTGATTCGCGCGCTTTGCACGTTGATGGATTCAGCCTGTCCGGGGTTATTGCCTCATGAGGAAGCGATCACGTTTGTCAGTGACAGACCGGGACACGATTTCCGATATGCCATGGACAGTATGGAAAGTGAACGCGAATTGGGATTTGCTCCGAAAGTGCGCCTGATCGAAGGTCTTCACCGAACGTTGCAGTGGTATTTGGAAAATGATGCCTGGCTGGATTCTGTCAAAAGCGGTGTGTATCCGGATTGGATAAAACGTTACGGGAAACGGTGATGAGAATTGAAAAAACGGCGTTTGAAGGTTTAGTCAAAATTTTCCCCGAGCTCCATCGGGACAACCGCGGCACTTTTTGTGAAGTTTGGCAGGCAGTCCGTTATGAAGATTTGTGGCCGGAATTGACCTTTGTGCAAGATAACTTATCCGTTTCTAAAAAAGGAACACTCAGAGGACTGCATTTTCAAAACAAACATCCTCAAGGCAAACTGATCACCGTTGTGCAGGGTGAGATTTATGACGTGGCGGTGGATTTAAGGAAAGAATCTGAGACATTTGGGCGGTGGTTTGCGACAACCTTGTCAGAGAGGAATTTCTGTCAGCTTTATATTCCGGAAGGTTTTGCCCATGGTTTTTTAACGCTATCTGACGTGGCTCGAGTTTGGTACCGCTGCACGGATTTTTATTATCCCGAAGATGAGGCGGCCATTGTTTATAACGATGGCAATTTAGCCATTGAGTGGCCCGATGTCGGTCCCTTGACCGTCTCAGAAAAAGATCAATTGGCGCAGACATTTTTTGCCTGGCGCCAAAGCGAAAATTTTTAAGAATTATCCTGCCTTTTTTTGGCACAATACTGCCTTTTCATTGCCAGTTTAATGAGAAGTAAAGATGGTGAGTTTTATCGATAAATTAAATCCTGAACAGAAAGCAGCCGTAACGCTTCCCGCCGAGAGCGCCTTGATTTTGGCCGGTGCCGGATCGGGTAAAACCCGCGTGCTCACAACACGCATTGCATGGCTTATTGAGCAGTCAATGGCCAGTCCCATGGAAATTCTCGCCGTGACTTTTACCAATAAAGCGGCAAAAGAAATGCTCACTCGCATTCAGGCATCCATCCCCGTGAACACTCGCGGCATGTGGGTGGGGACGTTTCATGGACTTTGCAACCGTATGCTCAGGCGTCACTTTAAGGAAGCGGGGTTGCCGCAGACATTTCAGATTCTGGATCAAACCGATCAGCTCTCGGCGATTAAACGACTGATGAAGGCGCACGGTATCAGCGTCGATGAGTACCCGCCCAAAGACGTGCAAAACTATATCGCCAGCGCTAAAGAAGAGGGGTTGCGGGCGCGCGACATGACCGCGGAATTCGGTAAAAAAGAAAATATGGCCAAAATCTACGCGCTCTACGAAGAGCAGTGCAATCGTGAAGGCGTGGCCGACTTCGGTGAATTGTTGTTGAGAAGCTATGAGCTATTGGCTCGAAATGAAATGATCCGCAGGCACTATCAGGACCGTTTCCGTTTTATTTTGGTCGATGAGTTTCAGGATACAAACCGCCTGCAGTACAAATGGCTTAAATTGCTCGGAGGTTTTTCACCCGCCGGTGTCCGGGAATTTGACGGCAACTGTGTCTTTGCTGTGGGCGACGATGACCAATCAATTTACGCTTTCCGTGGAGCCAATGTTGGCAATATGATGGATTTTCAAAGGGATTTTCAGATCCGTCACCTTGTCAAGCTTGAGCAAAATTACCGCTCTTTCGGTCACATTCTCAACGCTGCCAATGAATTGATTGCCCACAACGACGACCGTCTGGGCAAAGACCTCTGGACGAGCTCCGGAGACGGAGAGCGTATTCGAGTGTTTCGTGCCAGCGATGATCGCGATGAAGCGCAGTATTGCGTGCAGGAGATCCGTGAGGCCGTGGGGCGCGGTGTTAAAAAACACGAAATCGCTATTTTGTATCGATCCAATGCCCAGAGCCGTGTGATTGAACAGGCGCTTGTGGGGGCGGGTATCCCTTATAAGGTTTACGGGGGATTGCGCTTTTTTGATCGAGCTGAAATTAAACACGCTTTGGCTTATTTGCGTTTGATTGAAAATCCGAAGGATGACACGGCCTTTTTGCGTGTGGTGAATTTTCCGATGCGCGGAATCGGTGCTAAGAGCATTGAAACGTTGCAGCAAAAAGCCATTGAAGCCAATGAAAGTCTTTATGAAGCTACGCAAAGTCTTGAAGGCGCGGCGGGAACCAAGCTTCGCGCGTTCACCCAGCTTATTGATGCGATGCGCTTTGAGTATTCGTGTTTGCCTCTGCCCGATATGATCGCCGCGGTGACGGATCGCTCAGGACTCAACGATCATTACAAAAAAGACCGTGAAGGGCAGGAACGCCTTGAAAACTTGGAAGAACTTCAAAATGCGGCTCAGGCCTACCTCAAAGAAGAGGGCATCAGCATTGAAGCGCGAAGCGACGAAGTGGAAGCCGACGGAGCTGATGATGAGATGACTTCATTGGCGGGCTTTTTGTCTCACGCGGCCTTAGAAGCGGGGGATAACCAAGCGCAAAAAGGCGAAGACGCCGTGCAGCTGATGACGGTTCACGCCGCCAAAGGTCTTGAATTTGACATTGTCTTCATTACCGGCGTTGAAGATGGGCTTTTCCCGCACGCCAATAGTGCCAATGACCCCAAAGGACTGGCCGAAGAACGCC
The DNA here is from genome assembly GCA_905212345.1 of uncultured Sutterella sp. Taxonomy (GTDB): domain Bacteria; phylum Pseudomonadota; class Gammaproteobacteria; order Burkholderiales; family Burkholderiaceae_F; genus Aphodousia. The sequence goes on from CAJMEC010000063.1 coordinate 6,785, forward strand.
GCTTAATGTACGTGGCTATTACCCGAGCAAGAAAAAACTTGCACTTAAGTTTTGCCCTCTCAAGAATGCTCAGAGGTCAGTACATGGATTCCGGTCCCAGCCAATTTATCAATGAAATTGATGAGGAGCATTTACTCTTTCTCTATGACCGCAAACGTTCCATGGCTATTGAAGATGAGGATCAGTCCTTAAGTTGGAATGAGGGCTATTCATCATCCCGCTATGGCCGTTCGGCGGGTTTTCGTTCATCGGCCGGATACGGCAGTCGCCAAGGCTCTTCTTCCGGGTATGGACGCGCCGGTGCCTACGGGGGCTCCACCGGTTTTGCACGAGCCAAAATGGATCCCGCTGTTAAGAAAATGGCTGCAAAAGCAGAATTCAAAGGATTTTCCATTGGCAATCGCGTTCGCCACGCCCGTTTCGGCGATGGGTCTGTGGTGGGTCTGACAGGTTTGGGTGACGATGCGCGTATCCGTGTGCAATTTGATGATGTTGGAACTAAAGAGTTGCTTTTGTCTCTGGCTAAATTAACTAAACTCTAAATTCTGACAAGACTTGGGGAGGAAAAAAACCTCCCTTTTTCGTTGTTGATCGATTACATATTTTCTGGGAAAAGTCCGACCAATTTTTTGGAGTAATCGGCTATTTTTTATGTTGAGATAAAAACGCCTGACTGGATTGCTCCAATTTTTTTCTTGTCATATTTTTCGGGGTTCAGTTTGGCTTCTCCGAAAACGATTTGTTTGTTTCGTCAACGGCGATCAAATCAATTTCGTGAAGGCCCTTGTTATCCCACCAAGAACCGACCGGAGACCATTGGCCACTTTCCAAATACGAACTGATGAACCACCGCTCAAGCGTTTTACCAAGAAATGACGGAAGTCCCCCCTCACAGAGCTCAACCAACTTATCCCAATGGTGTTGACATCCTCCTCGCCGTAAACGACGAGGATTCCCTACGGTGTCAGTGGCTCGCGCTACTGATCACTTCGATGGGTTCCTGCTGCTGACCCGCACAATGGACTATC
>CAJMEC010000064.1 GCA_905212345.1 uncultured Sutterella sp.
CTTAGAAATCAAATTATTTTGGACAGTAGTGAAACAAATCTCAAATCAAAACCCATGTCAACAAACGTCTGGCCGTCCAGACAAAGGGGTGCATGAAATAGGTTAAAAAGCCCGAGACAATTAAAACCACGAGAATCACCATCCCGTAGCGCTCAATTTCAGAAAACTTCACCGCCGCTTCATAAGGCAAAATCATCGTGAGGATCCGTCCGCCATCCAAAGGCGGCAGCGGCAGAAGGTTAAAAGCCATCAAGTAAAAATTCACCATCACACCCGCGATAGTCAAATCGAGTAACGACTGGGTCAAAAAGCCTGTCAGAATAAAAAGCTTAAGCATCAGCAGCCAAAAGAGCGCCTGCAAGAGATTGCTCAAAGGACCGGCCAAGGCCACCATGAACATCCCCTGACGAAAAGGTCTCAAATTGCGCGTATTGACGGGAACGGGCTTGGCCCATCCCAAAAGCACTCCCCCAAAGCCGGTCACGGCCGAGCCTAACAACAAAATACCCGGCACAATAATTGTGCCAATGAGGTCGATATGAGGGATGGGGTTTAGAGTGACGCGTCCCATCATGGATGCCGTATCGTCGCCAAAGCGCTCGGCCATCCAGCCGTGAGCCGCTTCGTGCATCGTAATGGCAAAAATCAAAGGAATCGCATATACCGCGAGGTCATAAAGAAAATTCATGGTTAACGGTCTTTCAATAAATCCAAGACAGTGGGTAAATAATCCGGCAACGGTTCCTGAAGGCCCGGCTCCGGACGGCCGGGCTTGCAACCGTGAAAATCACTGCCGGTGCTCGCTAAAAAGCCCATATTTAAAGCGACCCTTGTATAGCGCTCATTTTCGGCTTCAAAGTGGCTACCTGTTGTGACTTCAATCGCGTCGCCCCCGAGCGCTTTAAATTCTTCCAAAAGATCAATGGTCGTCACTGGAGCGGCAAAATTGTATCGCCCCGGGTGAGCCATCACGGCCACTCCCTCGGTCTCACGGATAAAACGCATCGCTTCAGGCAACGTCATCCATTGCGTTTTTACAAAAGCCGGTCCTTCGTCTCTGAGATACTTCTCAAAGGCTTCGTCCTCAGTGCCAACGGTCCCCCTCTGTACAAGAGCCAGAGCAAAGTGTCTGCGCGAGAGATTAAGTCCATTGCCCGCAAGCTCCAACGCTTGCTCGTAGGTGTTATAGATACCCATGGCGTCAAACTTCGAGGCGATGGTTCGCGCTCTCAGATCACGCTGTTTACTGAGTTTTTCAGAAAGCTCTCGATAGGGTTCAAACTTTTTAGGTCCGAGACTGACAACATGAATCGTCCGACCGCCCCACGAAACAGATAATTCCACCCCGTCGATAAAGCGCATGCCGAGCTTTTCGGCCTCTTTGCGGGCTTCTTTGAGTCCCGAGACCGTGTCGTGATCGGTTAAAGCCATCACTTCGACGCCGTTGGCGTGTGCCTTGCGAACCACCTCGGCAGGAGAAAAAACACCGTCACTTGCGCTTGAATGCACATGTAAATCTATTCTCATTTCACTATTTAAACTCGCTACAATCTACCCTCAAACTTTAAACGATTTAGCGTTCTAAAGATGGCTATTTTTTCAATTTCTGACAAGATTCCGACCGTGGCGGATTCGGCTTACGTGGATCCATTGGCTACGGTCACCGCTTCGGTCACATTAGACGAAGAAGTTAGTGTCTGGCCCGGCGCCAGTATTCGCGGTGACGAAGCCGAGATTTCTGTGGGAAAGGGCAGTAACATCCAAGACTGCGCTGTTCTTCATACTGATCCCGGCAAACCTTGCCGGGTGGGTGACTACGTTACAGTGGGGCACTCCGCCATTTTGCACGGCTGCACAGTGGGAGAGGCTTCTTTAATCGGCATGGGCGCGGTCATTCTCAATGGCAGCGTCATCGGGCGAGAATCCCTAGTCGGCGCCGGAACGCTCATCACTGAAAACAAAACTTTCCCCGATGGTGTGTTAATCATCGGACGGCCGGGACGCGTTGTGCGAGAATTAACCCCCGAGGAAAAAGAAAAAATTCGGGAAAACGCCCGACACTACATTGAACAAAAAAATCGTTATCAAACCGAGAAGAAACAAATCGGTTAAACCGGATAAAAAATGATGACTCAACACGACACGCTGCTTCGATTTATTTTTAAAAACACACCCGTGAAAGGCGCTTCTGTCAGACTGACAACAGCCTGGAAAGCCATGCGGCAATATCAAAAATGGCCGTTAAGTGTTACGCGACTGATGGGCGAAATGACCGCGGGGTCACTGCTTTTGGCCAGTTCCCTGAAGTTTGAAGGTGCCCTGATCATGCAGGTGCAAGGTGACGGCCCCGTGCGCCTTGCCATTGTTGAGGTCAGAAACGGTCTTTTAGTCCGTGCCACCGTGAAAATGCACGAAGGCGAAGAGGTAAACGATGCCATGGGGATGAAAGAGCTATTGAACGCCCACGGACGCGGCCGCTGCGCAATCATGCTTGACCCTAAAGACAGACGTGAGGGCGAGCCGCTTTATCAAGGTGTGGTACCGCTCACCGGCGAGAGCATTGCCGAGGCGCTGATGGGCTACATGGAGCAGTCCGAACAAATCCACACCAAGCTATGGCTTACGGCTGATGATTCCGCGGCAAGCGGTTTAATGCTTCAGAAGATGCCGGATTTCGGCGGCAAAGATGAAAACATCACAAACGATGAAGATAGTATTAACCGCATTGAAACATTAGCCTCAACTATCACCGATGATGAGCTTTTAGAGCTTACGCCCGAAGAAGTCACCCACCGTCTCTTCTGGGAAGAGGCGCCGGACTATTTTGAACCGGCGGAACCTAAATTTGCCTGTACGTGTTCGCGCGAAAAAGTCGAAGCGATGATCCGCAATTTAGGCGAAGTCGAAGCCCTTCAAATCGTGAAAGAAGAAGGTGAAATTAAAGTCACGTGCGATTTTTGCGGCCGCACGGAGCGCTTTAGCGCTGAAGATGTTGTCAAACTTTTTGACGATGGTTCAGTCACAAAGAACAACTAGTATGAAAACCATTTTTAAAAACAGCAAAAATCAGAACGTCATGGGTTTTAGCCACGAAGGGCTGCAGGGCGGTTTTTACCTGATGGGCAATCCTATCCTGGCAACCCTCAACGGTCCTTATCCGATCCGCAACCTCACCGAGGATGAAGCGGTCGCGAAGGTTCGTGACATCACCCGAGATTTTTTGGAAAATACCGGAAAAAAAGAGGGCCTCATTGCTTGGGTTTTCAAGCTCATCATTGATGGAGAATGCTTGATTTATTCCGTCAATATTAATGCTCAGACGGGAGAGTTCACCGTCACACATCAAAACCTCAAAGAAGTTTTAGACTCTTTCTTACCTGCGCAAGTTAAAGGCGGAGAAGAAGTTGATGGTTTTTACGTAAAGGCTGAAGCGAACAAGGTTTGGGCATTTGAACCGGTGGAACATTTCCTTTTATGCCTCATTCCGGACGATAAGCAAGCATCGTTGAATGTCCGGGTTTACCAAGCCGATCCGGCCTTAGCCGACCTCATTGAGCATGATCAAAATGAGATTCTTGAGCGCTTCATGAATAAGGTGATGCCCAAACTCACAGGCCGCTATCCTCAGCTCTCCCCTATCAATCAAGCTAAACAGGCTGACCCGGAAAAACTCTTCGAGGATCTTATGTCTCTATTGGAAAATCCCGATGAGCGCATGCCTAAAAGAGAAGTGACGCTTGAGTTGACCGGACAACCGCCGGTGACTATGCAACTTTCCCATCTTTTCGGATTTCGAGCCATTAAAGACGGAGAAAAGAAGACCGAACACCTTACGGTTTATCACGATGGCCACCACTACTGGCTCTACACCGTCACCCCTTCGAGTAACGAAAACGAACCGCCTTTAATGACGCTTGAGAAAATCACGCCCGAGCAAATCGTTGATTTAGCCAGAAGAATGGTTTGGGGACAAGCTAAAGCCGATGAAGTCCTTCAGACCCAAAAATGGATCAATTAAAACGAACGCTTCAGGCCAATCAATCGATGGGATTTCAGTAGGTCCTATTTCACCGCGCAAAGCCGGTGAAACAGGACCTTTCTTTTAGATCTTCATGCGCGTTAACGCGATAGAGGCCAGAACGGCCGCGCCCGTCGCAATGGCCTTATCATTGAAGTCAAACTGCTCATTGTGAACCGGCGCCGTGTGATCGGCATCCTTCATCCCAAGACGGAATAAGCACCCCGGCCGCTCCAAAAGCATGAAGGAAAAATCCTCGCCGCCCGTCGTGCGAGAGAATTCTTTAACATTTTCCGCCCCAATTGCTTGCGCGGCAATTTCACGGGCGGCTTGCACATTTTCGGGCGTGTTATACATGGCAGGATAGAGGCGCGTGTAATTAACTTTTGCCTTTATCCCATACGTTTGAGCGATACCTTGAGCAATTTCATTCATGCGCCGTTCAATCAAATCCTGAACCTCAGGTTCATACGAACGAGTGGTTCCGCGCAAAAGAGCCTTTTGCGGCATAACACTTGTTCCGTTTGGATCTCCGGACTGAGCGCAGCAAATCGATACCACGGCCGCGTAGTTGGGCGCTACGTTACGAGAGACAATGGTCTGCAAGGCCAAAATCGCCTCACCCATGGCAACGATAGAATCTTTAGCGAACTGAGGTCTTGAGCCATGACCACCTTGGCCCTCAAAAACAATTTCAAACGCATCGGCATTGGCGGTGGCATAACCGGGCACAAAGCCAACAGAGCCGACATCAAGCGAGGGTTCTGCATGAAGCGCATAGAATTCATCAATTCCGAAACGTTCAACCAAACCGTCTTCAACCATATAGCGGGCGCCCGCAAACCCTTCTTCTCCGGGCTGGAAAATCGCCACCAACGTACCGGCAAAATGACGATGCTCCATGAAATACTTCACCACCGCCAAGAGTGTGGCCACGTGACCGTCGTGCCCGCAAGCATGCATATGTTTGGCGCGGGTGCTTGCATAGGGCAGGCCGGTATTTTCATTTAAGGGTAAAGCGTCGCTATCGGCACGAAGACCGATAGTACGTCCGGGCTGATCACCCTTAATGACGCAAACCACACCGGCCACATCAGCTCCTCCGACTCTCGTTTCAATCGTCTCACACCCAAAACTTTTGAGTGCTTCGACAATCGTTTTTTCTGTTTGAGTCAAATTGAGACCCACTTCAGGGTAGCAGTGAATCGAGTGACGAATTTGCGCGGCTCGCTCGGCGCACTCAAGCATTTGTTCAGGCTTAACAATCACGGCATCAATCATTTCGAATCCTTCGCTAATGAAAAACAGATGCCTTCAGTTATAGCCTATCTGAAGAAAAGATATCGGAAAAATTCTAGAGGAAATAATCGCTTCGCCCTATTTTCCACCTTCTTTAGCGGGCGGCGTAACGGGAGCAGGACGATACAAAGGATCGTTCAGAATATCGGCGGGAATAGCATTTCCCGGGAGAACTTTTTGAGGTCTTTGGATACGAAAGAGCACTTCGCCGGGTCGGACCATATTAAGATCGTAGCGGGCGCGCTCTTCAATGGCATCAGCTCCCCTCACCAGGGAGCGGACTTCAGCGGCCAGGCGTTGGTTTTCTTCAAAAGTAAGGGCATTTTGCTCCTTAATATCGGCAAGCTCCTCACTTAAAGAAACCACTCGGATATATCCCCCCTGACCGCCGATTAAAGGCCAAAGCATCAGAAGCAACAAGATCAGCAAGACCTTGATGATCTTATCGGGCGTAATCATGCGCTCTGACCTTCACGCTCATCAATTAGAATGACCATTCCTTGATGCAGTAGAACGCATCACGGCCCGGATAGACAGCTTGGTCATCCAACTCTTCTTCAATGCGAAGCAATTGGTTGTATTTAGCCATGCGGTCGCTACGGCTCATGGAACCGGTCTTAATTTGGCCTGCATTAACGCCAACGGCCAAATCAGCGATGAAGCTGTCTTCGGTTTCACCGGAGCGGTGAGAGACCACCACGGAGTAACCGGCGCGCTTAGCCATTTCGATGGCAGCAAGCGTTTCAGAAAGCGAACCAATTTGGTTAACCTTAATCAAGATGGAGTTGGCCACACCCTTTTGGATGCCTTCGGCCAAAATCTTCGGATTGGTTACAAAAAGGTCATCGCCCACCAACTGCACACGGCGGCCCAGAGCATCGGTTAACTTCTTCCAACCTTCCCAGTCGACTTCAGCCATGCCGTCTTCGATGGAAATAATCGGATACTTGGCCACCCAGCCTTCGAGAACCTTGATCCATTCTTCGGCCGTATAGGTCTTGCCCTGACCCTTTTGAATGTACTTGCCGTCTTCGTAGAATTCGCTGGCTGCGCAGTCCAAACCGATGGCGATATCCTTACCCGGTTCGTAGCCCGCGGCTTTGATCGCTTCAATGATCAATTCAATGGCTTCTTCGTGGCTATCGATATTGGGGGCAAAACCGCCTTCATCACCCACCGCGGTGCTCATGCCGCGACCGTTGATGATCTTCTTTAAAGCATGGAACGTTTCCGCGCCATAGCGCACGGCTTCATGGAAGCTCGGCGCGCCGATCGGGATAATCATGAATTCTTGCAAATCCAAGTTATTGTTAGCGTGAGCGCCGCCGTTGATCACATTCATCATCGGCACAGGCATTTGCACAGCCCCCATGCCACCCAAATAGCGGTAAAGCGGCAAGCCGACATAGTTGGCGGCTGCTCGAGCGCAAGCCATGGAAACACCTAAAATGGCGTTGGCACCGAAATTGCTCTTATTTTCCGTACCGTCGTCTTCAATCATTTGAGCATCAATGGAGGCTTGCTGCGTCACATCAAACCCGATCAATGCGGGTTGAATCTTGGCGTGGATGTTTTCCACTGCCTTCATGACACCCTTGCCGCCGTAACGAGCGTCCTTGTCACGCAATTCAAGCGCTTCACGGATACCGGTGGAGGCGCCGGACGGTACAGCGGCGCGGCCCATCACACCACTGTCGAGATAGACGTCGCATTCCACCGTGGGGTTGCCGCGGCTATCCAAAATTTCACGAGCGACGATGGCATTGATCGTAGACATATCGGAAGTTCCTCAAAAATAGATTTCGATGGTCGCGACCCCGCGGCCACCTTGCTTGAAAAATATAACGAAATCGGCTTGCGCTGATTCTCGGTCGCTATTGTACCGTACGGGCACTTCAGTCGCGACGGTTAAAACGTGTTTTCTAACAAGGGCAACCCCTTGACCACACGGTCAATGGCAACCAAACCGGTCAAAAGTTCACGCATACGTGAAAGCGGGACCATATTCGGGCCATCGCTCTTGGCGCATTGGGGATCGGGGTGCGTTTCCATGAAAAGCCCTGAA
>CAJMEC010000065.1 GCA_905212345.1 uncultured Sutterella sp.
ACTCGCGACCTCAACCTTGGCAAGGTTGCGCTCTACCAACTGAGCTATTCCCGCGTCGAAGAGATTTGTTATTTTAATGATGGGACTTGCCTTGTCAAGAGAAAAATAGAAATTTCCTTGGGTTGTTGGCCGAAAAGGAAATCAACCCGTATGCCGTTTCAATTTGTGACGGACTTTATATGTACGATGTCTACCGATTTTTCATCCAATCTACTAAAAACAGGTTCTTTTAAACAGCGAGAAGGCGTAAGCGGAAAGAGCCAAGTTGAGTACAACAAATGAATGGTCTTAGCCTGAAAAATATCGAACTTTTATTGTTCCTATACCCGCAATCAAATCATTTCTCCATTTTCTGTTGCAAATTTTTGCACTGACTTAGGAAGCGCTAAGTTTTTCCTATTTTTGTTCTAAGTTTGCACATCTAAACTGCTAGTCAAGAAAAACGAAGATTAAAACAATAGGAGATACACCATGTTGAAGAAAGCCACATTAGCCGCCGCCCTATGTTCGTTAGCCGTTCCGTTTGCTGCTCTGGCAGCTGGTCCGACCGGTTTCGGAGCTCAGGAACGCCCCGGTGCCCCGCAAGGCTTTACCCTCCAGAAAATGGATTCTATTGCGCAGTTGAAAAAAGAAGCTCATGATGATCAGCTCGTCACCTTACAAGGCCGCTTCACCAAACAATTGAGCAAAGAAAAGTTCGAGTTTACTGACGCCAAGGGAGACAAGATTGTCACCGAACTCGATGATGATCAAAACTGGTCTCAAATACACAAAGACGCACTGATGGAAATTGTGGCGGAAGTGGACAAAGACCTCGTCTCAATTGAATTGGATGTGATTGACGCCAAACGTCTTCAATAATAGCCTCACCCAAGGCGACAGCAGCTAACAGAAAAGGCCCGTAAGGGCCTTTTCTGCACTGGCAATACTTCAGTTACTATGCGATTTGAGCTGTCCGCTTGTTCCCCAAGAAGTGCAAAATCACCATTAGGGCAATTAAGGTAACGAAAGACGTCGCCAAACTGGCATAGGCGTTAGCTTCTGTCAAACCGGCCACAACGTAACCGGCAAAAGAAGCAATAGCGCAGACCCAAGCATAGGGTAACTGCGTGGCCACGTGTTCAATGTGCGAACAGCCGGCGCCGGCCGATGACAAAATAGTCGTATCTGAAATCGGCGAGCAGTGGTCTCCGAATACAGAACCGGCCAAAGTAGCCGCCAACGACACAACAACCAAGTTGGGATCCAAAGCTTGAGCCACCGGCACAATAATCGGAATCAAGATACCGAATGTACCCCAAGCGGTACCGGTTGAGAACGACAGGAACGCTGCCAAGGCAAACACGGCAGCGGGCAACCACATAGCGGAGAATCCACCCGTTGTCACAAGCGATTCAACAAAAAGCGGCGTTTGAAGCAAGTCGCGGCACACACCGGAAATCGTCCAAGCCAACACCAAAATGATATTGGCCGGCAGCATCATCTTCATGCCTTCCACTGAACCGTCCATGAAGTCGCGGAAAGAGACTACCTTGCGGGGCACAAACATCAGGAAAGCCACCACTAGGGCACCGAAAGAAGACCATACCAAAGCTTCAGATGCAGTGCTGTTACCTAAAGAAGCGGCAAAGGAATGATAAGCCGGATCATCGCCCCAATAACCACCCGAGTACATTAAGCATAAGACGGCAAAGACAATCAAAGCGCCTATCGGTACTACCATATCCCAAATCGTGCCTTTTTCACTCACACGCATTTGATCGGTTGCAGTATCCATGCTGCCTACGTCACCCTTTTGGGCACGTTCTTCCGTACGGCGCATCGGTCCGAAGTCCAACTGGAAGAAACAGAGGATAAAGACCATGGCAATGCAGGTGAGAGCGTAGAAGTTATAGGGAATCGTTGAGACGAATGCCGAGAAATCACTTTCGAACACACCGGTTGATTTCAGACTGCTTCCAACGGCCGCCGCCCAGGAAGAAATCGGCGCAATGATACAAACGGGAGCTGCCATGGAGTCGATGATATAGGCAAGCTTAGCGCGGGAAACGCCATACGTATCGGTAACCGGACGCATAACGGTGCCGACCGTGAGACAATTGAAATAGTCATCAATAAAGATGAAGGCTCCTAACCCGCCGGAAGCCAAAAGAGATGCTTTACGACTTTTAATTCGACGAATAGCCCAATCACCGTACGCACGGCTTCCGCCTGCCATGCTGATGGTATAAACCAGAGCGCCCAACATCGTGCAGAACATCAAAATATTGAAGTCCACTTTGGTGCTCATCAGTTTGAAAGTCGTTTGAACCGTCCCCATCAAAAGGTTGGTATGATCCATACCAACGGCATAAATGAAGGTGCCGGATAAAATACCAATCAAAAGAGAAGAGATCACTTCCTTGGTACAGAGCGCCAAAACAATGGCAATCACCGGCGGCAAAATAGATAGCCAACCTGCATTAAACGGATCCATTCTGAGGATTCCTCTTAGAAAATTAAAGTGAAGTGATTAATTGTAACAAAAGATTATCCCGATGGAAGACTTAAGCCTTTGAAATTCGATGAAAAAAAACTCCACCGGTAGCAATATAACTTTTCAATGATAAAAAATAAAAAAGGCTCAGATTTTCATCCAAGCCTTTTATCGTCACTCAAGCAATCTTAATTATCTTGTTTGGTCTTAGGTTCTGAGCTCAAATAAGGACCGGCGGCTCTCAGGTAAACAATCATGGAGTAAACCGTCAAAATTGCCGCAATGTAAATCAGGATCGTTCCCAACCAAGCCATGGAAATACCGAAAATCGTTTCGTAAAAAAGCAGCATCGGGATCGCAACCATTTGGGCTATGGCTTTAATCTTGCCATACCAATTCACTTTGACTCGGGCGGCCGCCCCCACCTTGGCCATCCATTCACGAAGAGCTGTCACCGTGATCTCACGACCGATGATGATCAAAGCCACCAGCATATCGACCCGATTAAAGTCGAGCAAAATAATCAGCGCCGCACAGACCATCAGCTTATCGGCCGAAGTGTCCAAGAAAGCGCCGATAGCGCTTTCCATGTTGTAGCGTCGGGCAAAATAACCGTCAAAGGCATCGGTTAACGCCGCCACAATAAATATCACGGTCGCCCACACGTTTTGCATGAAGGGCGAAAGAATATGATCTGGAATATAGAACACCCCGATAATCAACGGGATGAGCGCAATACGCGCCCACGTCATAATCATCGGCACATTCACCGGTAGTGGTTTACGACTCATCGCTTTCTGACAACTCTTTAGGCGCTTGCCCATGCAACTGAAGGTAGATCCGCTCGGCAAGCTTTCGCGAAATCCCCTCGATTGTAGCAATATCTTCGATACTTGCGTTCTTCAATCCGCGCATTCCCCCAAAACGACTCAATAATTTTTGACGTCTCTTAGGGCCGATGCCTTCAAAATCCTCTAATTTTGATGTGTTTCTTGTTTTGGCCCGCTTGGCCCTCATTCCGGTGATGGCAAAACGGTGGGCCTCGTCACGAATTTCCGCTACAAGCATTAATGCTTGAGATTGCCGACCAAGTTCGAGCGGCTCTCTGGATTCATCGGCAAAAACCAGTGTTTCCAATCCGACCTTTCTTCCCTCGCCTTTGGCCACGCCGACAATAACCGAAGTATCTAACCCCAGTTCGGTAAAAACGTCTTTAGCCATTTTTACCTGCCCTTTTCCTCCGTCGATGAGCACAACCGTGGGTAGCTGAGCCTCTCCTCGGCTAACAGGCAAATAGCGTCTTTCAATCACCTGACGCATCGCCGCATAATCATCTCCGGGCTCAATTCCGGTGATGTTGAAGCGTCGATATAAATTGTGCGCCATTCCCGCTCCTTCGTAGACAACGCAGGAAGCTTGCGTGGCCTCTCCTGATGTGTGGCTGATATCAAAGCATTCAAGTCTGACCTTCATCCAATCGTCATTGGGAACCGAGATCTCCAACACTTCACACAATTCTTTTAAGCGTGAAAGCTGAGAGCCTTCCAATGCCAAATGTCTTGCAAGAGCGATATCGGCGTTTGTCTTACACATATTGAGCCACTCACGTCTGACGCCGATTGGAGAGTGAACAACGGTCACCCGACGCTCGGACAACTCGGACAAAACGCTTTCCAATTCTTCTTTTTGTCCCGGCACATCCGTAATGATCAGAGTCGGTACCGGCATAGACTCATAGTGTTGACTCACAAAGGCTTCGAAGACTTCTACCTTGTCAACAGACTGACCTTTCGGAATATTGGGGAAATAGGCCCTGTCGCCCAAGTGTCTGGAGCCTCGAACCATGGCCAAATTAACGCACACATTCGAGCCTTGAGAGGCCACTGTAATAATGTCTGCGTCCACGTCTGAGCCTGTTGTTTCAACCGTTTGGCGGTGCAAGACATTTGACAAAGCTGCGATTTGATCACGCACAACAGCCGCTTTTTCAAACTCCAACCGTTCGGAAAACTGCAACATGCGCCCTTGCATTTCACTTAAAAGATCTTCGGACTTTCCATCCAAAAATTGTTCAGCGCGGGCTACATCACGGGCGTAATCCTCTTGGCTGATCGCCCCCACACAAGGTCCGGAACATCGGCCGATTTGCGCTAGCAGACAAACTCGGGAACGGTTTTTAAAAACAGGGCCTTCACAAGTGCGAAGCTTAAAAACCTTTTGCAGTATTTGAATGGCTTCTTTCACACTTTGCGAATTAGGATAGGGGCCGTAAAAACGACTTTTTTTATCCACCCCTCCTCTGTAATACGACACTCTCGGGAAATCTTCGGCGCTGATTTTTAGGTAAGGGTAGCTCTTATCATCGCGAAACAGAATGTTGTATTTAGGAGAAAGCGTCTTGATTAAATTATTCTCAAGTAAAAGGGCCTCGGCCTCGGAGCGGGTAACCGTTGTTTCCATCCGGGCGATTTGGGAGACCATGATGGCAATACGGGGACTTAGATCGTTTTTCTGAAAGTAGCTTGAGACCCGTCTCTTCAAATCGCGGGCCTTTCCCACATACAGGCACTGGCCCGCTTCATCAAAGTAACGGTAAACACCAGGCAAACCGGGAAGATTTTTAAGAATAGGTTTGGCATCAAACGCCATTTTTCTCTCGCTTCGCTTACACTGTCTTTTTTAATTTTGAAACATTGTAATTGTTTATGCCTGCCGTGCAAAAAGCCGCTACTTGCCTTGATGTTGATATTTTCTGCCGCGTTATAGATAACTTCGGCGATGCCGGCGTCATGTGGCGGTTGGCACGGGCGCTTCGCGCCGAGGGCTATGCTGTCAGACTCATCATTGACGATCCGAGCACATTGCGCGCGTTGGCTGGCTGCGCTTCTCAGACCCCGACCGAAAAAATTGGTTCCGATGAGTCCATTGAAGTCTGTTTATGGAAAAAAGACTGGGATACGGCCTCCTGCCCCCTGCTTCCGGCTAGCGTGGTGATAGAAGGCTTTGCCTGCAGACTGCCGCCAGACTACCAGGCAAAAATGGCAAAAACCACTCCCGCCTGGTTCAACATTGATTATTTCAGCGCGGAAGATTGGATTGAAGATTGCCATCTTGTCCCCTCAATCGATCCGGCCAGTGGGTTGATTAAAACCAATTATTTTCCAGGCGTTACAGAAAAATCAGGCGGACTTATTATTGAAAAAGACTACGAACACAGTAAGCATCTGTTTCTGTCCAAGCAACTTAAAAACCCAAACGCGCTTCGTGTTCTCTTTTTTGCTTACCCCTATGGCCCCATTGAAAAAATTGCGCAGGCATTGTGTGACGTAAAACCCCCTATTGAGTTATCGGTCACTCAATGCGAAGCCGGCAAATTGCTGGCAAAAGCTCTCAGCAAGCGAACAAACTCACCCGTCACCGTGAATTGTCTGCCTTTTGTCTCGCAAAAAGAATTTGATTCCTTACTTTGGTCATCGGACATCGTATTTATCCGAGGTGAAGACAGTGCGGCCCGAGCGATGATCGCCGCAGTCCCCTTTTTGTGGCACATTTATCATCAAGATGATGATGTTCATATGTTGAAGTTGCGCGCTCTTGAGAGTCGTTTTGAAAGTTGTTTTGAAGATAAGGGACTTTTTAAAAAGTGGTGTGAACTGCAAGAAGCGATGAATGAGGGCGATTTTAACCCTGAACTTTTTTCCGACTTAATTGATGGGCTTGATCAATGGAAAAAAGCGTCGGAGTGTTTCAGTAAGAAAATAAAGGCGATAGGCTCTCTGTCTGAAAAACTTTCCGAACAGATAAAAAAAATATAAAATACTGCGTTTTCGCTAAAGAGCGAAAAGAGAAACGTTTCTTTGGGAGTTTATTCCCTATCTGTTTTTAATGAACCCTTCAGTCTGAAAAGTTCGGGTCGCTCCCGAATCCAATTAGAGTGAAAGGATTCAAAGAGGAAGAATTTAAGATGAAAATTGCACAAGAACTGCGCGCCGGCAACGTGGTCATGATCGGCAAGGATCCGATGGTTGTGTTGAAGGCTGAATATTCCAAGAGCGGCCGCAACGCCTCCGTGGTGAAGATGAAGTTGAAGAACTTGCTCACCGGTGCCGGTACTGAAACCGTCTATCGTGCCGATGACAAGTTTGAAGACCTCGTGCTCGATCGCAAGGAAGTGACCTACAGCTACTTCGCTGACCCGCACTATGTTTGGATGGACGCCGACTACAACCAATACGAAGTTGAAGCCGACGTTATGGAAGACGCCTTGAAGTACCTCGAAGACGGCATGCCCGCTGAAGTGGTGTTCTACGAAGGCCGCGCCATCAGCGTTGAATTGCCCACGATTCTCGTTCGCGAAGTCGAATACACGGAACCGGCTGTCAAGGGTGATACCTCCGGCAAGGTGATGAAGCCTGCCCGCCTCACCACGGGTTACGTGCTCCAAGTTCCCGCTTTCGTTGAAACGGGCGACAAGATTGAAGTGGACACCCGCACGGGTGAATACCGCTCTCGCGTGAAGTAATTCACACGAACTGAATTTTCAGTGCAAAAACCCTTGGCCTCGGTCAAGGGTTTTTCATTTTGTTTTTCTTTGGACTGGTATGGAAATCTTGGACACAAGGAGGTTCAAGATTATGTCTATACCCG
>CAJMEC010000066.1 GCA_905212345.1 uncultured Sutterella sp.
TCAAGGTTCTTTGGATGGGTGTCATTATGGGGGCGCTCGTAACTTGCTCGGCCTATTTCAATCAATCGATGGTTCCGGTAGGTGGCTTTGAGCTTTTTGGCATTCACATTACATGGGCTGTGTCGGTTGCAGTTTGCATCATGATTGCAGTGGGCATCTGCGCAGGCTTTTTCGTTGTTCCGATGAATGCTTTGTTGCAACACCGCGGCTATGTTCTGATGAGTGCCGGTAAGTCTATCGCTGTGCAAAACTTCAATGAAAACCTCTCAATTCTGATCATGCTTGGAATTTATTCGCTTCTGATTAATTTCGGCATGAGCGCACCGGCCACCATGGTAACTTTCGGACTGTTTGTTCTGATTTCAATGCTTTTGGTTATCTACAAACACTTCCGTAACCAACGCGAATACGACTCCACTCACCTGATCGGCGAAGAAAAGCGTCATTAAATATTAGTTTCTATTTAAGAAAGCTCAAGAAGCAACTTTTTAGCGAGATTGAAGTCCCGCCAAGCGCATATTTTCTCTGTTGGCGAACGCAATAAATACGACGGGTGGTAGGTGACAACCGCCGGGATCAGCTTACCGTTAACTTCTATATGATGAGTTTGTCCACGAAGTTTACCGGTAGACATTTCCGTTTTGAGCAACGCATGCGAGGCAATTCTGCCTGACAGAAGGATGACCTTCGGATCCAACAACTCCAGCTGCCGGGTTAGAAATGTTGCGCAGGCGGCAATCTCATTGTCATGGGGATCACGATTATTAGGCGGGCGGCACTTCAAGACATTAATGATGGCCACATCAGCTCCGCGCCTTAATCCTAGAGCGCGGAGGATGTTTTCGAGCAACTCACCGCTTTTACCAACAAATGGTTTACCCTGCAGATCTTCGTCGCGCCCCGGCGCTTCCCCAACAATCACCATCTTGGCAGTCTTTTCTGCCGTTCCAAAAACAGTCGAAAGACGGCTTTGACTCAAAGCCTTACACGCCGTACATTGAGAGACCAGTGTCTGTAACGTCTTCCAGTCAGCATTTTGTGCATGGGTCAACAATTCGGAATCAACTTCCACAATGCCGGGTTCGGCGAAAGTTCGACGAATCGGTTTTAATTCAAAAACCTTTGGTTTATGCGATTCCGGCGTGGTCAAAAGCGAGTGTTCGTGAGGCTGCCTCGTATTTAATGTTGAAGATGGTTTGAGGCCCAGTGAATTGATCGGATTTTGTTCCACAAGCTTTTTTGGGGAAAGAGTTACTTCTTTAGCCGTGCTGTCTTTTGCAATCGAATGCGGAGACAACGGATCATCCTCGTCCCGTCCGATCCACAGCGGTCCGATGTCCATCGCCATCCAAAGGCGTGCAGTTTCTTTTGAATAGCCGGCCATTAGTTCCCCAATATTTTTTGCATAACGATTGCATCTTCTCGACCATCTCGAGTCGGATAGTAACCTTTTCGAGAAGAAATTTCTTGAAAACCGACCGAATGGTATAAAGCGCGGGCGCGAGTGTTGCTGAGACGGACTTCTAAAAATAAGCTCTCCGCCTGATTGGCAGCTAAGCGAGCAATTACCTCATTTAAAATCAACTTGCCATACCCCATTCCCTGTTCAGACGGTGTAACAGCGATAGTCAAAAGTTCAGATTGCTCAAAGATCTGCATGTAAACTGCAAACCCCAAAAGTCTGTCATCGTCTTTTAATAATAAAAACTGATGTCCGGCTTTTAAAGATCCTTCAAAATCCGCAAAACTCCAGGGAAACTCGAAAGCCCTCGCATCTAATTGACTAATGGCTTGCAGATCTGTCTCTGTGGCCGAGCAAAAACGCAACGTCAAAGTTTTGCTCCTTGCAATCGTTCATTAATTGTGAGCGCGACATGATCACGAATATACATGGGTGCCGCTTTATCGGGATCAACCCAAAGCTGATCGGCTGTATCTCGACATCCATTGAACCACTCAATCATATAAGAGGCATCAGGATGGGCATAGAGATGCTCAACCTTAAGATTCATGTCATAGACGCCGATAGCGGTACCGAGCACAAAGGTTACTTCATTTTGCTCGAGCCACGTTTGCACTTCTTTCGGTTTAACCAATCTTTCAGCCTGAAGAACATTAAAACGACCGTCAATATTTTCATAAATAGCGGCATAACACTCATTCATTCGAGCATCATTTAGCACGGCAACCCGCTTGGCGCGTTCACGATAGTGATATCCCAGAGCGTTTAGTGTGGAGGTCGGCAACAATTTTTTATCCAGACCATACCCCAAACCCTGAGCGACACCGCAGGCAATACGCAAACCGGTAAAAGAACCGGGACCGCAACTAAAAAGGATACCGTCAATATCTTTTAAAGAAATACCGGCATTTTTTATAAGTTCGTCAATCCAGGGCAATAAGCATTCGGAATGGGAATTACCGAGTTTTTCGGTACGACAATAAACCTGCGCTTTGTAAGCTAAGGCAACGGAACAATATTCGGTGGCTGTATCGAAAGCCAATAAGACTGATTCACCCATCATCGCAGTAAGTATGAAAAATGATGGGCTATCTTAGCACGAGAAGTCTGAAAAGGTTGATTTACGGAGCGGGAGAGGACGGTTGAGCCGATTGAGATTCGCCGCTTACCATCGGAGCTCTTTGATGACGGAATCGATAGTATTCAATGTGCATTTCCCGAATTTGCTGGCGCATTTGAGCTCTCTCTTCAGGGGAAAGGCGGTGTCGGACAACGTGACCATCACACTCGGCCGGCGAAACATAGCGCTTTCGAAACTTCTCATTAATGGAAGGGCTAAATTCGGCGCGCATCGCACGACGTTCAGGTTCAGTCATGCTCCGCCAATAGTAGCGCTGCATCTTCGGAGAAAGAAACGGCCATATCTCCGCCCTTTCCTTGGCACTCATCTCTGTCCAGAGTTTGGGATTGTCATCCGATTGAGGCATCGAAAAGAGCATCTGATCAATGGGACCAGCTGCATAATAAGGGCTGGAGGAATCGTGATGTTGGGCTATCGGAGTCAAAAATGGATGCGCAGAGGCACAGGTAAAAACACCTGCGCACAATGCAAGCGTGATCATTTTTAAACAACAAGGTCTTTGCATCAAAATTTCCTTTGCCCAAAGGCCAACTTTCTATACAAGGCAGATAGTAAGGATAAAAAGCTCAAAAAGGTGAAACGAATTTTTAATGTCATTCCTTTTGTGTAATTGAGTGTAAAAAAGCCATTTTTCCCCTTTACAAACTCAAAAATATGATCACAATATAAATGTAACAAAAACGATTTTTTCTTCAATTACATTTTAAAGTGAGTTACAAATATCATGTCAGAACGTACACCCAAATTATTAGTCGTTGACGACGATCCCCGCCTCCGTGATCTTTTACGTCGCTACTTAGGCGAAAACGGATTTCAAGTGTTTGTGGCCGATAACGGTGTGACGATGAACCGTTTGTGGCTTCGTGAACGCTTTGATGCTTTGATTTTGGACCTCATGATGCCCGGCGAAGACGGACTGCAAATTCTGCGTCGTCTGCGCGAACAAAAAGACACAACCCCGATCATTATGCTCACCGCCCGTGGTGAAGACGTTGATCGCATCGTCGGTTTGGAAATGGGGGCCGATGACTACATTCCAAAGCCCTTTAATCCGAGAGAACTTTTAGCCCGTATTCATGCCGTGCTTCGCCGCCGTCCGGCCGCTGACGCTCCGGGCGCGCCTTCAATGACCGACGAAGTCGTCAAATTCGGGGAGTTTGAATTGGATCTCGGAACGCGCGTTTTACGCAAAAACGGCGAGCCCGTTCCCCTTACAACCGGAGAATTTGCCGTCTTGAAGGCTTTCGCCCGCCATCCCAAGCAACCTTTGTCTCGGGACAAATTGATGGAAATTGCCCGCGGTCGCGAATACGAAGCTTTTGACCGCTCTCTTGACGTGCAAGTGTCTCGCTTGCGTAAAATGATTGAACCTGATCCTTCCAAGCCGAGATTCCTGCAAACAGTTTGGGGAGTGGGTTACGTGTTTATCCCCGACGGCGGACAATCTAATCAGCAATAATAGGAACTCAATATGTCTTTGAAGTCACCGAGTTTATTTTGGCGGACCTTTACCCTCTTGATGCTCTTATTGATCATCACCGCTCTGGCGTGGCTTCAAAGCTTTCGTGTTTTATCCGAGGTTCCTTTTTCAAAGGGCGTATCGCAGCAGATTATTTCAACTGTTAATCTGACGCGTTACGCCTTGATTTCTTCTGATCCCAATGCACGTCCCGATTTGCTGCACGTGCTCGCCTATCGTGAGGGTGTTCGAATTATCCCTAAAGAAAGCACCGACACGTGGAAGCCCCTACATGCGCAAGGCAATATCGCTGAACTCATCGACAGTCAAACGAAAGAAGTTCTGGGCGACAGCACGATTGTCGCCGGTGAAGTCAATGACGAAACAGGCGTTTGGGTATCCATGGTTATAGAAGGCGATGACTATTGGCTTCTGATCCGCAATGACCTATTAGATCCCCCGTTTGGAACAACTTGGGTTTTTTGGGCATTTGTAGCTTTTTTAGTTGGCACCCTCGGTGCGACGGTTCTCACTCAACGAACAGTTAAGCCGTTAGCTCAATTAAGTGAAGCAGCTAAAAAATTAGGACGTGGTGAAAAACCGGATCTGCTGCCGGAAAACACACGAACGGCCGAAATTGAGGCCGTCAATCACAGCTTCAACCATATGGTCAGAGAACTCGAGCGCATGGAAGATGACCGGGAATTGTTATTAGCCGGCGTCTCTCATGACTTGCGCACGCCCTTGACCCGCATGCGGCTTGAAATCGAATTAGCCGATTTGCCGGACGATTCTCGCGATGCAATGGTGAGCGACCTTGAGCAAATGGAAAGCATCGTCAATCAATTTATGGCTTATGCTAAACGCAGTAAGCAACCCCTTGAACGTGTTGACCTTGGCGCCATGGTTTATGAAACGATCGACGACATGCGCCTGCGCACCAAAGATGATGTGAAGATTGAGACGAGCCTGATGGGTAATCTCTTCGTGATGGCCCATCCGACTGAGCTCATCCGCGCGATTCAAAATTTGCTCGTCAATGCCGACCGCTATGGCAGAACCCCTGAGTCAGGACTTTTAGAATTAAACATTCAGGTTCTGCGCCAAGGTGACGAGGCAATGCTTCGCATCTGTGATAAAGGGGTCGGCGTTCCAGCCGAAGAGATGGCTCGAATTGTCCGTCCGTTTGAACGCGGAGACACGGCTCGCGGCGGTGCCAAGGGTGCCGGTCTGGGATTAGCCATTGTTGTTCGTGTGGTTAAACGTTCGGGTGGTCACATCAAGCTGTCTTCCAACCACCCGCACGGTTTAATTGTTGAAATGGTGATGCCGCTTGCCAATAAACGAAACGAAAAACCGGTTCTTGAAGAACAAACGGCACCAACCGATACACTTTTACCGCGTAAGTAATCTTTTCTTCACAAAACCAAACGGTCAGTCTAAGTCGGATTGACCGTTCGGTTTATTCTCATAACTTAAACGTTCTTAGTCATGGTCACGTAAAACCACGTCTATAAGGAAGCTGTGGTCATGCTTAAAAAGCTTCAAGCAGTGCGATGGCGTGCACTTCAATGGCTTCTTTCTGACCAACCGCATCGCACCCTTCCTTGGTCTTTGCCTTAATGTTCACCCGTTGAAGATCAATGCCGATTGCTTTGGCAACGGATTCCCGAATGGCATCCATGTGGGGAGCGAGTTTAGGCGCCTGTGCAATGACCGTTGCGTCTACATTAACAATTGCCCAACCGGCCTTAACCACTAGACCTACCGCATCAGACAATAAAATTTTGCTGTCAGCGTCCTTATAAGCAGGATCAGTGTCCGGAAAATGACGGCCGATGTCCCCCAAACCGGCTGCGCCTAACAAGGCATCGGTAATAGCATGCAAAAGCGCGTCGGCATCAGAGTGCCCTAAAAGACCTTTTTCATAGTCAATCGTGATACCGCCCAAAATTAAAGGACGTCCCTCAACCAGGCGGTGAATATCGTAACCTTGTCCAATACGAAAACTCATTTCAGTAATCCTTTCTTTGCACTGAATTCAACAAATAGTTCCTGACAATTTCTATATCGTCCGGATAAGTGACCTTAATATTAAAAGCAGAGCCCTCTACAATCCGGATTTTGGCATTTTGCGTTTCCATTGCGCTTGCTTCATCTGTTACAGCGCCCTTTGCTTGGCTTAATGCCGCACGCAAAGCAGCCGCTCGAAATACCTGCGGCGTTTGCGCCCGGTAGCAATGCGAACGGTCAATGGTTTTTTCGATGAGACCTGAAGAGCTGACCCATTTAATCGTATCGGTAACGGGCATAGCCAATATTGCCCCATCGATAGCTTCCGACTCAATTGCCTCTTTGAGTCTTTCGACCGAATCGCGATCCAGACAAGGACGGGCCGCATCGTGCACAAACACCCAATCATTATCATCAGGATTTAGTGCAACCAAACCGTTTAAAACAGATTCCGCCCGAGTTTCTCCCCCGCAAGGGAAGATACAAACATCACCATGAAAATGACACTGTTTAATGTAGGAATCGTTTCGGGAGACCACAACCGCAATCTGATCGAAAAGGTGCATATCTTGAAGCCGATTCACGGTCACTTCAAGCAAGGATGTGCTATCAAGCAAAGGGAAATATTGCTTGGGATAACCGATTTTCATCCGTTCCCCGACCCCGGCTGCCGGGATCAACAAAATACTTTTGGACATACCGATAAACCTTTTAACGCCTGCCAAGGATGAATATGGTAGCAAGGATGTAGGCAAAGCCCAAATAATCCATCAATGTAAATTGCGTACCGAAAAAGACAACAGAGAAGACGGCCGCGGATATCGGTTCAACACATGCAATCATGCTTGCTTTGACGCTGCCTAAGTCCGCGACACCTTGCATATAGAGCATAAAAGCGGCAATCGTTCCCAAAAGAATGATCAAAACCAGAGCAACAATACCGTACGTGTCCAATTGAAAACTAATTGA
>CAJMEC010000067.1 GCA_905212345.1 uncultured Sutterella sp.
TCGTGATCTTGCCAAGTTCCACCCAGGCACCGCGGGACGGATCCGTTGCCCCAACCTCTGTTTTTTCAGGTTGCGGCATCGCCAATAGCGTGCGCTTTAAGTTCATTCCACTTAAGCTATTGAGCACCGAAGTACTGCCCGGATAGACTGTCGGCCTGTAAGTACGCCTTGAGAGAATACCCCGAATTGTCCGATGAACCAAAAGGTCCGGATAGCGTCGGATAGGCGAAGTAAAGTGCGTGTAACCCTCGTAACCTAAACCATAATGACCGATATTGTCCGGAGAATAAACAGCGCGCTGCATCGAGCGCAAAAGCGCCGTTTGAATGACATCACTATAGGGTTTGCCTTCAACGGCTTCAACCACCTTTTCATAATCGGCCGCTGTTGGCTTATTGCCTCCCAATAGCGTTAGCCCGAAGCCTGAAAGTGTGCGGCGCAATTCCAGCAGCTTATCAACCGAGGGCGAATCATGCACACGGTATAAACTCAGCTTTTTATGGCGTCCTATAAAATCAGCCGCGCAGGTATTGGCTGCCAACATGCACTCTTCGATCAGTCGGTGCGCATCGTTTGATTCCCGAGCAACAATGGCAACAATGTTGCCCTTTTCATCGGTCTTAACCAATGTCTCCTGTGTTGCAAAATCAATGGCGCCACGGATGCTGCGTGCCCGCCTAAGGACTTTATAGAGATCATATAAAGTATCAAGACCTGTCCTTACCACCTGCGGCACTTCTTCATCCGTCACAGCTTCGTTAGAAAGGTATTTCCACGCATTGGTGTAGGTCAAACGGGCGTGAGAATGGATAACGGCCGGATAGAACTGATAAGCTTTCACCGTTCCGAGCGAATCAATAACCATGTCACAAACCATGGACAAGCGATCAACTCCCGGATTTAATGAGCAAAGACCATTGCAGAGCTTTTCAGGCAACATCGGAATCACTCGGCGCGGGAAGTAAACCGAGGTGCTTCTGAGCTGGGCGTCACGGTCGATATCTGAATTGGGCTTGACGTAGTAGCTCACGTCGGCAATAGCCACGAGCAATCGATAAGCGCCATTGCCTTCGGCCTGAGCGTACACCGCATCGTCAAAGTCTCTCGCGTCTTCACCGTCAATGGTGCAAAACGCAACGTCACGCAAATCCACCCGGCGGGCTCTGTCTTTCGCTAATACCTTATTAGGCAATTTTTCGGCTTCAAGAACAGTTGCCGGAGAAAATTCATGCGGAAGGTTAAATTGACGGACGGCCAATTCGATTTCTAAATCCGCATCGCTGTCCACTTCAAGTTCACGATCCATGCGAACGTAGACTCGAGGATCATCTTTAGAGGGGTAACGGTCAATGACGGCGATCGCCTTTTTATCAACCCAAGACTCTAAAACCGTTTCAGGATCTAAAAACTTCACACTCAAATTGCAAAGTCTCGGATCGTATTTTTTAAAGTGATAGGTCACCTTGCCGTGTTTAGAGGTTGTTTTTTTAACTTCACCCACAATTTCGGCGATAGAATGCTCAACAACTTCAGTGACATTGGCATAAAGGTAAGGATCATCCCAAGGCTCGGCAGAGTGCGCAGAGCGGAAAATCACAGCGTCACCGGGCAAATACAGTTTGGCCGACTCCTGAGCAATGGAAAAACGCTCACCTGTATCATCATCGACTACGTAAGGTGTGCTTTGCGCGGGCGATACAACAATCCCCGTGTGTTCCTTTTTAGCTTTATGAGTAAAACACTTTTTCTGGGAATCAAACCGCACACGGCTATCCCCCATTAAGCGATCCAAAACCTGAGCAAAAAGACCTTCATTTAATTTTCTGTATTGACGCGACAAAAGCACATACAGCTCTGACGTATCCAGATCCGCCGCCGATTGGTTAAGAATTTCAACAGCCTTTTGGACAAGCTCGGTGATGACGTAATTTTTTACCCGTCCTTGAGAGCCTTTTGATTTCTTAGAAGAAGCTCTTTTTTCTTTAACGATTTTAGGACGCGGGGTTTTCTTTAAATTTGGCAACTTCGTTTCTCTTTCGTATATAATTGCGATTCTTGTTTCAGGCATTATGCCTGATCCATAAGCCCGGGTGGCGAAATTGGTAGACGCACCAGCTTCAGGTGCTGGCGTTGCGAGACGTATCGGTTCGAGTCCGATCCCGGGCACCAAAAACGCTTAAATAATCACGGAAAATGGTTATTTAAGCGTTTTTCTTTTTGTCCCTTCAATCACGCCTGTCGTATTTTCTCTACCTGCGTTTCCTAGTATATCGGAGAATTGTGACAGAACAACAAAATATTCCTGATCGGGAAAAACTCGTGACTTACTATCCTCTTTCCAGTGCTTTCTTAACCAAAGCTTTCAAGTCAATCCGATTATTCACAGTAATTAGAAAAACAAACAACTTTAATATGTTAATAGAATTTATCTAATATTAATTTAATATCATATTAATTTCATTTTGATTGGCGTCTTTCCAAAACCTCCAATTGTTTCTTCTGAATCGCAGCCTGTTCTTTCGCGCTAACACTGTGAGTAACCAAATAAACACCGACAAAAATAAAGACAACGGCAAACGCCTTTGACCATGACAGAGAATCCAGTCCCATCGCAACAGCGGCTAAGCACCCTACAACGGGCTGTACATAGTTATACATGGCTGCAACGGTAGGCTTTAGATTTCGCTGGCCCACGACAATCAAGAGGTAAGAGAAAAAGGTACCGCCGACGACCACATAGGCGACACTTAGCCATTCGTTTAGGTCTAGAGAAAACCAAGGAGTCGAGGTTAATGATGAAAATGAAAACGGAAAAATGCAAAGAGAGGCGAATGTAAACATCCACTTCATCGTTGTAAATAGGTTGTAGCGAGTCACCAAATCTTTAAACCGCACAACGTAAAAAGCAAAACTCAATTGGGCGCTGGCTACGAGCAAATCGCCCAAAATATTACTTTCGATGGCGGGATTAGCTGCGACATCCGTTTTGGACATAATAAGCGTCAAAGCGCCGACAGCTCCCATCATAATGCCAACGAGCTTTTTCAAAGTGATCGGATCTTTCAAGACAATCGCGGCGAGCACCATCGCCCATAAGGGCATCGTCGAAGTCAGAATGGTGGCGTTACCCGGTGTCGTCAGACCAACGCCAAAAACATAACTGCCCTGATTAAAAATAATGGCGAAAAGGCTTGCCAGAAAAAGTCTGAATAAGTCCGCTTTAGCCACCTTTTCATACGGTGCAAAAAAGGACGCGAGCCAAAACAAAACCGCCGCCCCGAAAATTCTTAAGTCGGTTAAAACAAGCGGCGTCACCAGGCCTCCGACCATCACCACTTTGGCAATCGGCGCCATCATGCCCCAAATAATATTGGCGCCTGCCGCACAACTGTGTCCTAAAAGGGCCGACTGTCTGATCATGAAAGACCTGCCTTTCTTTTTGCTTTATTTTTGAAGAAGCCAAAATTATAGAGAGGCAATCCAGTGCTGAAAGAAATCCGTCAAAAACTAATTAAAACATCCGAGCAAACACTACCTTTCGGTAAAGACATAACAGGCATACAATGTCAGGACTTAACTGCGCAAAAAAGAAAAGGATTCTTTATTTATGATGAAACAATCGCTTTGGGCGCTGGCGGCGGCCGCCTGTTTTTCCTTTATGGCGGTTTTTGTAAAACTCTGCAGCGGCCATTTCGGATCCCTTGAACTCGTGTTCTACCGGTCGCTCATCGGCATTGTCACCATTTCCATGTTTGTGCGCTCACAAGGCCTATCGCTTCGTACAGAACATTTAGGCGGACACATCAAACGCGCAGTCTTAGGCACTATTTCTGTCGGTCTGTGGTTCTTCACCATCGGCGAAATGCCGCTTGGCACCAACATGACCTTGATCTACACCACCCCGCTATTTATGGCGGCCAATTTCATCATTCTGGCTTTTATTAAAAAGGAATCAGCCCCCTGGGGTGTTATTCTGGCTATCCTTTTTGGCTTTGCAGGTGTCTCCACCGTGCTTCAGCCCACCTTTGATGAAGGCTACCTCATCCCCGCTTTGATTTGTCTTTTTGTTGCCTTCATCGACTTGGTTGTGTACTGGCAAATTAAAGAATTGGGGAATCTCAAGGAGCCTTCCTGGCGCATCGTGTTTTACTTTTCCATGTTCGGCGTGGTTTTCGGCGTATTGGGAAGTTACATTTTTGAAGACGGCATGCATATGCCGACACTGGAGTCCGGCGCCTACTTGGTCGGCATGGGCATCTGCGCTACCCTGGGCCAAATCTGCACCACCCGCTCCTATGCCTACGGCAACATGCTCTTAAGTTCCTGCCTGGGCTTTTCCGCCATTCCCTTCTCGGCCCTGGTCAGTTTCGCCCTCTTTAGTGAAACGGTCACCATGTTGGGCTTAGTCGGCATGGCCATGATTATTATTTCCGGCGTTTGCGCTACTATTTACACTAAACGGACGGAAGCGGCGAACAAAGCTCGCAAGGCCGCTGCTTCTTAAACTTTTCTATCAATCATGAGGTTAAAAATGGATAAGAAAGAACCCCAAAAGGAACAAACCGTCCAACAACAGGAACCGAACGTTTGGGTTTGTGACGCTGTGGCTGTCACGCACTGCGATGTGAGCGACAAGGGTGTGGTTTACACAGTGACCTGGACGGACTTCATGGGCCTGCAACACTCCGCCAAGGTTAAGCGCGAAGACTGCTATTTTGACTTTGCAAATGTTTTAAAGACGCTGGTCAAGGGCGGCTATCGCTACAACACCATGATTGCCCAAGCTCCGGCTATCATTCAACAGCGCCTCACGGCTTTCCGTCCGACACAAGAAAGCGTGAAAAAAGCTATTGAAGCCATGAAAAAGTAAACACAAAACTAATTTACGTTTTGTGCCCGGGCGGAGTCATAAAGGCTTCGCCTTTTTCGTCTATTCAGGATTCAATTCTTATCTTCATTAGTGAAAAGCACGTAGATAACGATAAATTTTCAACCTTATTTACCGCTTTTTACTTAGAAAATTCAATCACGCACTTCACAAGCCTAATTTATATTGGAGAAAGTAAACTTTTGTGAAAGGAATGCTGATGAACAAATCCATTTTTTCGACGGTGACCGCAGTTCCCGATGACCCCATCTTAAGTCTTACAGGTAAGTTTCTTGCCGATCCCCGTGACTGTAAAGTCAATCTTGGGGTCGGAATGTATTTGGATGAAAACGGCGTCACGCCGGTTCTTGATGTCGTCCGTGAAGCTGAACTGGCCATTGCCGCAGAACACCGCCCCCACACTTACATTCCTCAAACAGGGCTTCCTCTCTACGACCGATTGGTTCAGGAACTGATTTTCGGGAAAGATAGTGAAATTGTTTCCTCCAAACGCGCCTGCACCGTGCAAACGTTGGGTGGCACCGGAGCCCTTAAACTCGGCGTTGATTTAATGCATTGGGCCTGCGGTCTTAATGTCGGGGCGACTTCAAAACCCACTTGGACCAATCACAATGACATTCTTCGGCTTGCCGGCTATTCCGTGACGGGTTACCGCTATTACGACGCATCTAGCAACAGCGTGGACTTTTGCGCAATGGCAGAAGACTTAAAGGCATTGCCTGAAAAAACACTCGTTATTTTGCACGCCTGCTGCCACAACCCGACGGGCTATGACTTATCTGCTGATCAATGGTTGGAGGTCATTGACATTTGCCGCGCCCGTCACCTGATCCCATTTTTAGACATGGCCTATCAGGGATTTAAAAAAGGCTTGGACGAGGATGCTCAAACCATCCGCCTTTTTGCAGACTCAGGACTTAATTTCCTGGCGGCTTCCTCATTTTCCAAATCGTTTAATCTCTATGGAGAAAGAATCGGCGCTTTGACAGTCGTGACGCAATCTGAAGATGAAGCCCAACGGGTCACCACTCATCTAAAAACCTGCGCACGGGCGAATTACTCCAATCCGCCGACGTTCGGAGGCCGCATTGTAGAAAGCGTCTTAGCGGATCCTGAAAAATTTAAGCGTTGGGAATCGGAATTGGCCGGCATGAGAAACCGAATTCTTTCGATGCGACAAGTTCTAGCCGATGAAATGAAAACCATTGGTGCTAAGCGGGATTTTTCATTTGTGACACAACAAGCCGGTATGTTCTCGTTTACGGGACTAACGCCTGAGCAAGTTGACCAGCTGGCAAATGAATTTGGAATTTACGCGGTAAGAAACGGACGGATCTGCGTTTGCGGATTAAATGAAAAGAATGTGAAGTACGTAGCGAGAAGTTTTGCTTCTGTTCTCTAGATAGCCATTTCGTAATTTTTACTAATAGGCGATTTTCGGTTGAAAGTCGCCTATTTTGCGTTTAATCAAAATTTAAAATGGTCGACTTTTTTCTATCGAACAAACGTATTTATTTTTTTATTAAAAATCATAATGTTATCGATTGGTAATGCTAAATTATTAGGGGTTAATACTAAATATCAATTTTCTTGATCGTCATTTTTTGATTTGAGAAAATTTCAGAACTTAATTTTTTCAGTTATAGAGAGGAATAATTATGCGATATGCCCGATACTCATATAGCCCCAAGGGTTATTGAGTGGCACTTTGGATAGGGAAGAGAAAGCAAAAGAGGTTGACGAGTTACCCACCATTTT
>CAJMEC010000068.1 GCA_905212345.1 uncultured Sutterella sp.
GCAAGCTGCACGCTGATCGGATGATCCTGCGATTCCGCCAGGCCCTTCGGGTAATTCTGCCACACCTCTTCCGTCGTGAAGCTGATGATGGGCGTGAGCAAACGCACGAGCACTTCGAGCACGTTCGCAAGCACCGTTTGAGCGCTACGACGCGATGGGTATCGAGCGGTTAAGAGAACACCGTTTCGGAACCGATGAATTGATGGTCGATTAGTCTTTCCATAGTGATTCCAGCCCAGAGATGAGCTGGAATCGCTTTATTAAGATTAACTGTGCAGTTGCTTGAGCAACGAGAAGTTAGTCTCCGCACATTGATGCGTAAAGTTCTCTTGCGTTAAAAACGCTTCTGAGTTCGGATGCGCAATTACACATCCCTCCTTACGAATGACTTGGCCGTTGAGCATAACAGGAGTGCCACCGACAAATGTCGCGACAGCTTTTTGTTTGACAGGATCGTACACTGTGATGTCAGCATCAGCTCCTGTGCTTAGGTGCCCCTTATTGCTAAGAGATAACATCTGAGCAGGAATCAATGAAGTTTTTGCGGCAAATTCTGATGCACTCAGTGCGCCTAATTTAACGAGACTGATACCCGATTCCAAAATAACATTGCGCGGAATGCAGCCTCCGTCGGTGGCAATGGCATCCACGACAAATTGTCCGTTGTCTCGTTTGGCGCTGGCAATCCAGGCTCGAGGTAAGAAGGGATTCACTCTGTCAAATGAGGCGCTTACATCACCATGATTTAGACGGAATAATTCCAAAGAGTCTTTTCGATCGGCAAGGGTCGATAAACCGTTTTCTTCCAAGATGACGCTTAAATAACCTTGTTTAATGGCTTCTTCAATGCCTTTTGTGTCAACGGAAAAGGCGAAACGTTTTAAGCAATTGCGAGTAACACCGGATAAAGGAACGCCGTTTTGATCAATGTTTAATTTGGTTCCGTTTCGAGCAGATAGATAGCTTTCAGAGACAATATTGGGGTGATTCTTTAAAAGATTAATTGCTTCGAGCGTTTCTTCTTCGACAGATTTAACAGTCCCGCGGCAGTAGGCGTTGATGTGAGCTAAATGAAGAAAATGATCGTCGGCTAATTCAACGGCTTGACGCATGCCATTGATATTAGAGCCATCGGTTGTTGTGCCGGCATGCCAAGCGACATAAACATTGCGTTGGTTGCAGATTTCAACGACTTTGGCGCTAGCTTGCGGCGTTAGTGGAAAATGACCGCCTAAAATTTTCACGCCATAGGCGCCATGGGCAAGTACCTTATCAATAAAGGCATTGATTTCGTCCGCATTGGGGTTGTTAGAGGCGATATTTTTCCCCGGTAACAGAGCCTGCAGAATGGCAAAATTAATTCCGCAGCCGTCTTTGCGGCTATTTTCGAGAATAAAGTCAGTTTCTCCCGCCATATCCAGACAAGTGGTCACGCCGGCCAATGCCTCCATCTTAAATCCATAAGGATTGATTCCCAGATGCAGATGTGAGTCAATGATGCCGGGCTGGGCAATCATCCCGTTAAATTCACACACTTGACGGGCATTGCCTGCCGGAAGATCGTGACCGACTTCAGAAACTTTGCCATTTTCAATGGCGATATCCAAATCATCGTCTATATGATTTTTCGGATCAATTGTGCGCGCGCCTTTTATTAAGTAATCCCACATTGTTTTTCTCCAAGGTTCCTTTTATTGATAGGGGATTATCCGTTGCTTTTTTATTGAAGAAAAGGCAAAAAAGTAAAGATGATCTTGATAATTTATCAATATCAAGTACTTTGGAATATTTATATCGTCGCTTCAATTCAATAGATACGGTTGGTTCATAATCAACTAATGCAATAGCATGCTGAAAATTTGACAAGTTATTAGTGAAAATACGGAGATAAAAAATGGGACGCGAAATGGATCTGAATGCCTGGCGGTTGATGGTTGAGACGGTTAAGGCGGGGAGTGTGAACGCGGCTTGTGATCATTTGAATATTGAACCGAGTACAGCCAGTCGTGTGATTAAAGCGTTGGAAAGAGATTTGGGGTTTGAACTTTTTTACCGCAATACCAGACCGGTCACACTGACCACAATGGGACAGGTGGCTTTTGAACAAGCCCAGCATCTCATTGAAGAGCATACCCGGATGATGAGTAAGCTTCGCACCGATATTGATGAAATGAGCGGCATGATTCGAGTGGCCACTTATGGTGGGATCGGCGCTTTGGAAGTGGCGCCGTTGATGGTGAAATTTCAGCAGATTTATCCGGACATTGAATTTGACCTGGTGGAATTGATGGCTCCGCCTCCTAAGGGGTTCATCGACAGCGAGGGTAAAAGCGTTGATGTGATCTTAAGTTACCAGGAAAATGAAGTGCCCGGTGTGCGCGGTTGGTACGTCGGTGACATGCCTTTTATTCCCTGTGCGTCACCGAACTATTTAAGGCGTCACGGAATGCCTCGCTATCCGGATGACTGTGAAAGGCATATTGGTCTAACGTACAGTTCGGCACTAAGGTCTCCGGCTAATTTCCTCGTTAAGGATGGTCAAAGACTGCCGCTTAAATGGAAAAATACCATTGCGTTTCATTCGGTGTTGGCTCTGAAAAATGCACTATTTTTAGGAGCCGGCGTCGCTGTGGACATGAGTTTGTACCACACCTACAAGGAAATCATTGAAGGGACGCTGGAGCCCGTTTTAAGCGGTTGGCACGTTCCGACAAAAGAGTGTTTCACCTATGCGCAGGAAGACTCTTTACAGTGCCGCCGCATTATCACTTTTGTTGAGTGGTTGGTAGAAAGGCAAAGAGAAACCTTTACCAAATTAAGAAAAGAGATTACGTCAGCGGGACTGTTATAAAGAAAAAAGGGCCGAACCCGATGATAAGGTTCGGCCAAATTGGAAGCAAAAGACCTTTAGCGAATTAAACCAGTGCTTTTAAATCATCTGAAAGTTTTTGAAGACCTTCGGTGATTTGAGCGCGAATTTTTTCCGTTTGATTTTCGTGTTCTTGAATCCAGGCTTTCAGGTTTGCCTTTTGACGTTGCATGTCACTTTCTTGTGGACCGCCGAAACTCACTCGAGCTTCAACAATACCGGCCGGATTCATGGCTGCCCTCAGTTCAACTTCTGGAAGCGGAAAATCGCCTTCAACGCCTTCGCCCTTGGTTTTGAAAATTTCCCACTGCTCGCAA
Organism: uncultured Sutterella sp.; assembly: GCA_905212345.1. Taxonomy (GTDB): domain Bacteria; phylum Pseudomonadota; class Gammaproteobacteria; order Burkholderiales; family Burkholderiaceae_F; genus Aphodousia. Next base: position 3,187 of record CAJMEC010000068.1, read on the forward strand.
ATTTCAGCGTAGGTAACGTTTGAAGGGGTTTTATTGTTTGCACGAGCCCAAGTAACTAAGTGGCTCGCAAAGTGATGGCCCAAGCGGAAGGGGACTGCGGCTTTGAGCATCATCATATCGGCAATGTTTTGCGTGCAAGTCCAATCTTGATCAAGTTCTTCCAATGCGCGTTCAGGATTGACTTGCATACCGCCCACAATGCCTTTAAAGGTTTCGATCACGTTAAGTGCATCACAGAGCCATTCAAGATTGATTTCGTTGTCTCTGGCATCAGGCATCCCTTCATTGAGGTTATGGATGCGAAGTAAGACATTCTGTGATTCAGAAATAACAACAGCCGCGTTGCGTCTGCAGTTATTAATCAGACCCGGATTGCGTTTTTGCGGCATTGCACTTGAAATATAAGTGCTTCCGGCTTTCACCAATTGAATCCACGGACGCGGTTGGGCGTATTGAACCATAAAATCCTGAAGGAAATTGGTGATCTTGATCATCATCGCTTGGATAACCTGACTGGCTTCAAGCGGAAAGTCGTTGCTGGCCAATTGATTGGCTTCGAAAGCGTTTTCAGCGACGCAATTAAAGCCCAAAACTTTAGCCGTGTAATCTTGATCAAGTGGCCAAGGGGATCCGTTCAACACGCAGCTACCCATGGGAGAGCGGTTATAGCGGTTGACGCATTCAAAAAGACGGTCTAACTCTCTACCCCATGAGATGGCTTGCGCAAAAATGTAGTGACTGTAGCGTCCCGGCTGCGCTTGGACGCCATTTGTGTAGAAAGGAACAACAGTGTCCCAGTACTGATCAGCTTTGTTGTAAAAGGTCTTGATTAAATCAATTGTGGAAGCGGCAATAGCCAAAAGCGCTTCGCGCATTTGAGCGAAATTTGTGGTCGCCAGAATGTCCTGACTGGAGCGACCGACGTGAAGAACACTGGCTTGAACGCCGCAGCGTTTGAGCAGTTCGGGTTCAAAAGTGATGTAGAGTTCAGGGCGAATCCAACGACCGTTGTCAGCATCGTATTCCATCGCACATAACGTGTCGCGGATCGTTATTCCCAACTTTTTGTCCAAAAGTCCCTTGCCGATATTGCCAATGATGCTGGCTTCATTGATTCGAAAGAGCCAATAACTCGTATCGTGCTTTTTTAAATTTTCCAAAGCCTGCAAGGATTGCGTATTTTCTGCAGCCGTTAAAGTGACACCCAACATTTTTTCTTTTACCTTAACAATAAAATTGGGGGCGGGCTCAACCGCCCCCGGCTTTCTACTACCTTACTAAATATTAGAAGCGGTGCATCAAACCAACGATGACTTCGCTTGCGTAGATCTTATCTTCGTTATAGTCAGCATCTTCCCAGAAGTAGCCGCCGATACCGTAGATGGATGTACGCTTGGAAAGCGGATAGATGTAACCAACACCAACGTTCATACGAACTAAGTCTTTGTTGTCATCCAAGTTTTGGTTTTCGGCTTGAGCGTAACCCACAGAGAACTTAGCCGTGCCGCCCCAAACCTTAGTGTCAGCGCCGAGGGACACAGCCCAAGCGTCAAAGCCCTTGGTTGTTTCAGATCCGAATTTAGGCGCAAATTCCTTCGTGGAGTAACCGCCGATGTACTGAATATTGTCCATGTATTGAACGGTGGCATAGCCCTTGAAGGAGCCAAAATCGTAATGACCACCAACAATGGCCTTGATACTGTCATTGGTGACGGTGGCTTTCTTGCTGCCCATCTTTAAGTAGTCAACACCGGCGGCCAAGAAGTAACGATCGCCTTCGACTGTCACACCCAATGCGCTGTAACGATTGACTTTAGAGCTACCTTCTTCGGCTCCCTCCACATTTTCATCTGTGTTACCAAAGGAATGTTGGACATGGAACGTCACACCGTTGAAGGAGGGAGAACGGTAATTGAACATATTGTCGTGACGGGCCGAAGCCAAAGTACCGACGAACTTCCAACCACCCGTCATATTACCCCAGCCGGCGCCGAACGGATTGACGCGGCTATTGAAAATGCCGGTTGTTCCGGAACCAGTGAGCATAGCCGGCATACGACCCATTTTCAGTTGACCGTAGGTCTTGGAGTTCAAAGCAATTGTTGATTCACGTTCAAAAAGAACATTGGACATATAGAGCTCACCGGTATCGGGCAAATAACCGTTTTCCAAGTGGATGCCTACGGAAAAATCATCGTTGATCTGTTCCGTCAACTTGATACCCCAGGTGCTCACATTGCCGGTACCCAGAGAAACTTGGTTTTTGCGTCCGGCCATACCGATTTTGTCTTGGTCTTCACCGAAGGTTTGTTGTTTGGCAGAGTTCGGACCACCCATGCCGGCGGCTAGGTTTTCGTTTAAGAAGGCGATACCTTGGTCAAAGAAACCAAACAATTGAACGTCAGCGGCAAAAGCAGGGGAGCAAGCCAAAGCGACAGCAGCGCAAAGTAAACTTTTTTTCATGATCGTTACCTTTTTAACGTAAGAGAGAGTTAAACCAAAATCAGAGCAGAAACGATGACGGCAGCTAACATGCCGGCCCAAGTGCGTTTAGCTACTTCAATGGGCGAGACACGGGCAACGCCAGCCACAATAATGACGGCGCCAGCCAAGGGGCTTGCCGTACGGCCGAATTGACCGGCCAGGGCGGCCAACAGACCCAAGCCTTCGCTGGTCATGCCGAAGGAAGCGGCCGACGGTGTAACGGCTTGGTTAAATGCCCAAATAGCGGCTTCACCGGAACCGGTGCCTGCGGCCATCAGGAATGGGCCGATAGAAGCACCCCAACGGGCGATATCGTTACTGTGTTTGAGAAATTCAATGAAGGCGGGAACAGCGCCGGTGGCTTGAAGACCGGCAACGAAAACGCCGGCGGCAATGATCAAACCGATCACTTGAGCGTAGCCGGAGCCCAAACCTTTAAAGAAAGCTTTGGAGAATTCACCCGGGGTCTTCAAAGTGATTAAGCAGATGAAGATCACACCGATGATCATGGACATCACCACGTCTACACCGGCCTTCGGGAACCAAATGGCGCTCACGATCAAAATACCCATCGGGATAATCGGTGCAATGGCTTTTAAGGGGTTGACTTTGAATTCCGTTGCTTCGGCGGCTTCAAAAGTGTCCATTTCTTCAGGCGTCATTTGATGGTCGTGATACTTAAAGATGCAGACCAGTGCAAGACCGACAGCAGAAACCAAGAATAAGCCGACAATGTACGGGGCGCCCCAG
>CAJMEC010000069.1 GCA_905212345.1 uncultured Sutterella sp.
ACATGGTTTCTGAATTATACAAAAAAATCGCCCTAATGGGCGAGTGACAATTCCTTTCGCGATTAAAATCGCAAGTTTCCTTGTCACAATACTATGAACACCGAATCGGTTATGGTGCGCTTTAACAGCAGAACCAAAGCGATTTTCTGACAAAGCAAGAGCACCTGCAGGTGTAATAAACGATAGAGTAGGGCATGTGCCGCCAATTGAGATAAGGGTGGCGGCCCCCTTCACAGATTATTGAACGCTTTCTTTGACGCGGGCGAGGAAATCGCTGAAGATGCGCTTCATTTCTGCGTGATCTGGCCACATGTTTTCTGGATGCCATTGAACGGCAACGATAGAGGCGCCCTCAGTGCCCTCTATACCTTCAATGACTCCATCGTGAGCGACGGCTGTAACCTTCAGTCCCTTGCCAAGATCTTTGACGGCCTGATGGTGACGGGAATTAACTTGAGCCGTTTCTCCAAGCGTTTCAAATAAACAAGAGCCTTCGGTCAGACGAACTTCGTGCACAGGATAGTTCCCGAGTGCCAATTGCGAGTGTTGAATGTAAGATTCAGAACACTGACTAGTCAAATCTTGCCAAACTGTTCCGCCGAAAGCGATATTGATCACTTGGCAGCCGCGACAGATCCCGAGCATGGGTTTGCCTGCGGCATGAGCGGCCTTGGCCATCCCGAGCTCAAAAATATCGCGCTTGTAGTTTGTGCGACCGAGTGCACGAACGGGCTGTTGACCGAAAAATCTTGGATCTACATCGGGACCACCCGGAATAATCAAACCATCAAAAAGATCAACAAAGTCTTCCGGATTGGCGTTGTGAACGTCAGCGAGAATGATGGGAATGGCGCCGAGTTCGTCAATCACCTCCACCAATTGACGCGGTGCAAAAGGTGCGAGTTTATGATTAATGACGTGAGAAATTTGTGGCAACGTATCGGCCGTAATGGCAATGCGCATCTTTTTTATCATGATTTCCTTTTTAATAAATCCAGCAGTCAATCTGTCTGTTTTTTTTGTTGGCATGGAACCAGTTCCGCAGTTTATCACCAAACTTTTATCGAAAAGAGAGATAGTCCGAAGAGCTAAGAAGGCATCTTTCGTATTAATCATGAATTTTGAGTAATCACTGCTTTTCTAGATGAAGATATTAACCACAACGCATTCACACTCTACGATCGAAGGCGCAGTAATGTTAAAAACTTCGGTTTCACTATCATTAGCCACGGGAAAAATTTCCAATGGTTTGGGACTTTTCCGATACAATCAAAGCTTCACCTGACATCTGCCAGATCGTCCCTATGCTTCTTGCTTTACTTTGTTTATACATCTTTTTGTTAATTCTTTTGAGTGTGTATCGCTCTAAACAAACAAAAGAACAAAATGCCAGAAATTTTTTAACGGCAAGTGGTAGCGCCGGTGCCATACTCTGTGCGTTATCTTTGGTTAGTACCATCATCGGAGGCTCTGCTACGCTCGGTATTGGGACATTGGCTCAAAAGATCGGAGCTGCGGCTTTTTGGTGGTTAGGTGTCGGTGCGATTGGGCTCTTTTTGCACGGTTTGTGGATTGCCCCGGCAATTCGTTCGACAGGAGCCTGCACTTTACCCGATGTATTGGGACGTCTTGTTGGCGACGGTGCCAAGCGCTGGAGCGCTTTTATTATCGTGGTGAGTTGGGTAGGGGTGGTTGCCGCTCAATTCACGGCACTTCGGACTTTATTGACAGACATCCTGCCGTCATCGCAAGGGGAAGTGCTTTATTTATTTCTGACAGTGGCCATTGTTTTACATACGGCTTTTGGTGGTCAAAAAGCAGTTCTTCGTACGGATGCCATGCAGACAGCTCTTTTAACCGGCGGGTTTGTATCAGCAGCCTTTTGGTGCCTGACGAGCTCAACTGTCGACTGCAGCGCAATAGATCCGATCCCTTTCAATGATTCGTTTGGTATTTGGGATTGGCTCAAGCTTGCCCTTTTAGTGGGGGTCACTTATATGGTTGGGCCGGATATTTTTTCAAGAACATTTGCGGCATCCTCCAGCCGCTCGGCTTCATTAGGAGCTTGGGTGGGATCAGTTCTTTTATTGGTTTTCGCTGTCATTATTACGTTTTTGGCGATGAGCAATTTGTCGGCTTCCAATCCCTTGTCTGGATGGCTTTCCGATGCTTCAGTTATGCCCTCTTTCATTAAAGTAGCTCTAGCATTGGGGCTGGTAAGCGCTTTAGCGGGATCGGCTGACACGGTTTTATTGTCTGCCGCGGGTATAGTAGAAAAGGATCTTCTTGACGGAGACCAATCATCGCGGTTACGTCGCTTGATCGCATTTTTTGGTTTAGGGGCGGTCTTACTAACTTATCAATCCTCAGACATTATCGGCTGGCTTTTATATGCGTACGCTCTATTTGTGCCAGGGGTTGCGGTGCCGCTTTTGGTGCTGATCTTAAAGAAAAAAGGTTCGGTCAATAAACGTATCTGGCTTGCCGGGGCTACTATTGGCGGTGTTTTGGGGTTGGCAGGGAATTTAACGGGATGGCCGCTTGCTGTTGTGGGAGTTGTTTTGTCAGCCATGTTTGCTTGGCTTTCCAAGACGCGTCGGATGGAAGACTCATCCTTGATACCGAAAAGAGAAAATTCGTTAAAATGAGCGCCTGGCAAAGTCCACCACGACGATCGCGGGAACGATTTGTTCACGAGGAAAGTCCGGACTCCATAGAGCACCGTAGCAGCTAACGGCTGCCTGCCGCAAGGTACGGATTAGAGCAACAGAGACGAGCCGGCGTTAGGGTCGGGTGAAACGGGCAATCTCTACGGGGAGCAACATCAAATAGGCAACCGCTGATCCTGCTCGGGGAGGTTGCGGGTAGATGGCTTGAGGCAAGGCGCGAGTTTTGTCCTAGATGAATGATTGTCGGTCGAGAATTTTTTCTCGAAACATAATCCGGCTTACCGGTGGGCTTTGTCTTTCCCGTCTTTTCCCAAAAACACATTCTTTTGCCTTTAGGCCAAAAAATCTTTCCAATTCTTATACCGTCTTTTTTTGAGTGGAGTAGGATTACCGGCGCTAAAAAGTTTGATCCAATCAAACAAAAAAAGATCAACGATCTCTCGTTAGGTCGCACGCGGATGAAGGTATCGGTCAATGCTTTCATCCGCGTTTTTTTGAAAAAATCCCCGAAAGGTGAGGCCTTTCGGGGCAAGTGGCGACAAGGTGCCCATTGTCGCCTTTTTCAGAGAAAGAAAATAATTAGGCTACGGGAATAATCGGAATAATTTTTGGACCTTTCCGGGCGTCTTTTTTAGCCATGCGCTTCATCCAGCAATACATACCGTAGAGGATGCCTAAGGCAATCACAATACAGACGATTGAATAAATTGGAGCGGCGGCAAAGTTAACCACACGGTAAAAAATGGTGGCGGCAGAATACCCGAGCGCCAATGTCCAAGCGCAAGCAAAAATCGTCCATTTTGTTCCCACTTCACGATAGATTGCAGCAACGGCGGCTACACACGGGACGTAAAGCAAGACCATTAGGAGATAGGCAAAGACTGCGGAACTTGAACCAAACAAAGTTCTAATCGTGTCAATTGTGCCAAGGGAGACGCCTTGTTCTTCAGCAGCAGTGGCTTGATCTGAAAGGTCATCAACACGGATGCCCAGGGGATCAGACAACGCCCCGGTTAAACCAGCAAAGTTTTCACCAATGGTGCCGACAGCTTCAGAGAAGGTGTCCGAGAGGGAGAATCCCCCTTGTTCAGTAAGTTCTTCATCGGTCGCAGCGGCTTCTTCGTGAGCCTGATTAACAGCCAATGTGTCGTAGAGTGAATTAAGCGTACCGACAACGGCTTCTTTGGCGAAAATGCCCGTGAACACACCGACGGCGGCCGGCCAGTTTTCTTCCTGAATGCCCATGGGTTCAAAGACCGGAACAATGGTTTTACCGACTTGAGAGAGAACAGATTTTTCACTGTCTTCATTACCGAAGGAGCCATCCGTCCCCATTGAATTTAAGAATGCCAAGCATGCCACGATGACAACAATCACCTTACCGGCACGGAACATGAATGTGCGGACACGATCCCAGGTGCGAAGCATCACGCCTTTGAGTGTTGGAATGTGGTACGGTGGCATTTCCATAACAAAGGCGCCGGCAGCACCGGGAAGAGCTGTACGCTTTAAAAGATAGCCCGTAAAGATGGCAGCGGCAATGCCGATGAGATAAAGACCGAAGACAAGATTTTGACCGTTTGTCGGCCAGAAAGCTGTGGCAAAAAGAACGTATACCGGAAGGCGTGCGCCACAGCTCATAAACGGCGTCATCATGACGGTGATGATGCGGTCACTAGCGCGGTCCATCGTGCGCGTAGCCATGATGGCGGGCACATTGCAACCGAAACCGACTAAAAGCGGCACAAAAGCTTTACCTGGAAGTCCGAGCGCACGCATCAGGCGGTCCATGACGAAAGCGGCACGAGCCATGTATCCAGATTCTTCCAAAATGGCCAAGAACAGGAACATGAAAAAGACTACAGGAATGAAGGTGGAAATGGTTTGCAGACCACCGCCGATACCGTTAGACAGAAAGACTGTGAGCCACTCAGGCGTTCCCCAAGAGGCAAGAAGTTGTCCCAGACCGTCCACAAAGATACCGCCCACTAAAATATCGAAAAAGTCGATGAATACAGCACCGAAATTTTGAGTAAATAGGAAGGTCAAGTACATGATCAGCAAAAAGATCGGCAACCCCATCCAACGGTTCAGAATGATGCGGTCAATACGGTCAGTCAATGTACCTGTGACATCGCCTTCGCGGACCACCACTTTTTCAGCGATATGGGAGACTAACTCGTAGCGAGCATTAGTGATTTCAATATCGGCGTTGCCTTCAAAATGCTGGTCCGTTTCCTGTACAACTTGATGTACTTTTTCGAGGTTAACTCCTTTGAACCTATCCGCAATGCCCGGAGCATGTTCAAGAAACTGTACGGCAAACCAGCGTCCGTTTTTTTCAAGTCCCAATTGAGCGGAAATGACATCAACGGCCTTTTCAATAACTTCGTCATATTGAACGGTAAGGCGTGTTTCAACGGGCTCATTGAGAAACTTCACCAGGGCCTTTTTGAGTTCCTCGATGCCTTTGTTGCGGTTGGCGACAAGACCGATAACCGGACAACCCAGTTGTTTTTCCAAGGCATTTAAATCAAGTTTGATTTTGTGCTGTTTAGCAATATCGAGCATGTTGACGACAACGATCATCGGTACATGCATTTCGATTAGCTGACTGGTGAGGTAAAGGTTACGTTCAAGGTTAGAGGCATCGACAATATTAACGACTACTTGCGCTTGACCGCTTAAGAGATAATCGCGAGCGACGATTTCATCTTCGCCCGAGACCGATGTTGGGGTCACTGAATAGATCCCGGGTAAGTCCACAACTTCAATGTCGTGTCCATCGAAAGAGAAATTTCCGGTCTTTTTATCGACAGTGACGCCGGGCCAATTGCCGACACGTTGTCGAGAGCCGGTGAGAGCGTTAAATAACGTTGTTTTCCCGCAATTGGGGTTGCCGATAAGGCTGATGATATGTTGGCTCATTACTGCAAACTCCTTCATTAACCGATCAGATCGATATCAAGGATTTCAGCCTCGTCTTTGCGAACAGTGATGAGGCAGCCGCGAATACGGATTTCAATAGGGTCCCCCAGAGGGGCGACGCGAACGATTTCAAGAACGCTTCCTGGTGTAACACCCAGCATCAGTAAGCGTCTGCGGTATTCGGGAGTCGAAGTGGTCATGGATTTCACACGACCCTTAGCTCCGATCGCCATCTCTTTCAATTGCATATTTCGATTCCTTTTAGTAGACAAAGATCTTTTGGGCCGTTTCGTAGTTGACGCCAATTCTGGCGTCACCGATTGCCAAGAGAAGGGGTTCATTTAGTGCTCGTTGTAAAACACGTATGGTTCCACCCTGATGAAGTCCCAATTGCGACAGTTTTTCCTGTTCAGAAACATCAAGTTTCATTCGAACAACAGTTACGTTGGTCATCAGGTCAGATTCTGTAAGCGGATGAATTCTTGCCATCGTTTTTTTCATAATTAAATGACAAACATTCGGAAGAGAATATTCGATCTAATTCGCAATCGTAATAGGAATTATTATCAATAGCAAGTACTAAAATAGAAATTTTTTACCATCTGTCATTTAGCTTACAAGATGGAAATTATTTAAATTTTCATAAAAATCAATAAGATAATTTATTTAAAAA
>CAJMEC010000070.1 GCA_905212345.1 uncultured Sutterella sp.
AGACAAAGGGGTGTTAAACTCCGTCGGTTGTTACCGACTTTATCAACACCCCCTTGTTGTTTTTAGCCTTTAATGCAGAGTATTTGTTTGAGCTCATGAATCGTTTTTGTCAAATCCGATTGCTGAGCCATCACGGCTTCAATAGATTTGTACGCTTTCGGAATCTCATCCAAAACACCTGCATCTTTTCGACACACCACACCTTTTGTCTGGGCTTTCAACTCATTGACCGAAAAGCGCTTTTTAGCTTCAGTTCGGCTCATCTTACGGCCGGCACCGTGCGAAGAGCTACAAAATGACTCTTCATTGCCCAAGCCTTCCACAATATAGCTACGAGCACCCATGCTGCCGGGGATAATGCCCTTTTCGCCAAGCCCCGCGCGAATCGCGCCTTTTCGCGTCACCCAAATCGTCTCGCCAAAATGTTCTTCTTGTGCAACATAGTTATGGTGGCAATTGACAATTTCACCTTCCAATTCTGTACTAGGTTTTAACACACGCAAAGCCTCTAGAACATCTTCTAGAATGATCTGGCGATTAGCCATCGCATAGTCCTGGGACCAATGCGCAGCTTTCATGTACCAATCGAAATCCTCCGTGCCTTCTTTTAAAGAAGCCAAATAGATATCCGGCAGTTCCTCCCCGTTTTCTTTAGCCAATGTCTTTGCACGCGCAATAAAAAACGACGCCATGATATTGCCGATGCCTCGTGAGCCCGAGTGCAGCATAATCCACAAACGCTCTTCTTCGTCAGCCGTCAGTTCAATAAAGTGGTTGCCGCCACCCAATGTTCCAAGCTGCGCATGCCACTCTGATTTAACCATCGGATCAAGCATCGTGGGTTCATGGGCCAAGATTTCTTTTAGAGGTTCTTCAAAAGGCACACAAGCTTTCCATCGAGTATTTTCTTTTGACCGCTGCGCAAAACCGACAGGGACTCTGGAGAGAATTTCTTGCATCAAATGCTGAAGCTTACGTTCATTGAACGTATGTCTCGTGAGATTCGTGCGCACAGCCAACATCCCACAACCAATGTCAACGCCCACAGCGGCCGGAATCACCGCCTCTTTTGTCGCAATAACGCTACCAATTGTCGCTCCCATCCCGACGTGTACGTCGGGCATCGCAGCCACATGGTGAAAAACAAAAGGCAAACTCGCAACATTTTTCAATTGGTCGATGGACTTCAGATCAATGTCGTGAGTCCATATCTTTACTGGCACCCGAGAATTTTCTGTCAGCGTTTGGGCAATCGGCATTTCCATCCCCTTTAGTTTTGTTGCGATACTTTAAAAATACTGTTTAATACTTCATTAAAAGACGTAAGTAAGACAAGATTTTTAAAATTTCCTTAATACTTCATAAAATGATGGATTGTGAATTATTTTATTTTCAACAGAAATTTTGATCTAGTATGCATTATGAGAAAAAAGAAAAAAATGTTAATCAAAGGCATCGCTCCCCAACCTAGAAATCCAATTGCCCGTGTTCTTTGTACGGATACTCGCTTTAAGACCAAAACGTTCAAAAACAAAAAAAAGAGCATTACGAAGTTTGATTGGAAAAAAGAAAGCTTGGATTGATTTAATTATCACTTTTTAGATATTTGTTCAGAAGAAATAATCGTCTGGCTTATATCAAATCTCTTGAGAATCTCAGGGAAAGCCTTAGGGCAAGTAATGGGGGCTTTCTTTAAAATTGCGCGCGTACAAGAACAATCCTCAGGAGATAAACAATGACTTTATTGAACTGGGTTGCGGTTATTGTCGTTATTTTGACAATCGCCGCCCTAATCAAGCGTTATGAAACGCGCTTGGTTCTCTTTACAGCCGGCTTGGTTCTTTGCTGCGTGTCTTTGCAACCGATGGCGGCTTTCAATGCGTTCGCAAAATCCATGACCAATGGCGGTTTGATCATGGCTATTTGCGCCTCTATGGGCTTTGCATACGTGTCTTCTTACACCCGTTGCGATCAACACTTGGTGCACTTGCTCTCCAAGCCGATTCGTGGATTGGGCATCTTCTTGGTTCCGATCTGCACATTCGTAACAATGGTAATTAACATTGCCATTCCGTCGGCTTCCGGTTGCGCTGCCGCCGTGGGTTCCACGTTAGTTCCTGTGATGCTTCGCGCCGGTATCCGCCCCGCAATGGCCGCCGCCTCTGTCATGATGGGTACGGCCGGTGGTGTGTTCTCTCCGGGTTCCGCTCACAACGCCTACATCGCCAAGATCTCCAATATGGAAATCATGGACTTGATCGCTTTACACACCCCGTACAGCTTGGTACTTTGGTGTGTCGGTATCGTCGGTATCTTCGTGATGGCTATTATCTTTAAGGATAAGGGTGAAGCGACTGACAATATCCAAGTCAATGTTGAACACAAGCAAGAAGAAATCGTTCACCCGAACGTCATTTACGCTTTGGTTCCGATTCTTCCGATCGTTATCTTGGTGTTGGGTAACACCGTTGTCCCCCAAATCAAGATGGGTGTGGCTCAGGCCATGGTTTTGGGCGCTATCTTGTGCTTGCTCATCACCCGCGCCAATCCGCAAGATTTCTCCAAGACGTTCTTTAACGGCTTGGGTAAGGGCTACGGCAACATCTTGGGTATCATCATCGCCGCCGGTGTGTTCGCCGCCGGTTTGCGCGCTGCCGGTTTGATCGACACGTTCATTGCCTTGTTGCGCGAATCTAATGATATCGCCCGTTGGGGTGGTTCCTTGGGTCCGTGGTTCTTGGGCACGATTACCGGTTCCGGTGACGCCGCCACGTTCGCCTTCAATGAAGCCGTTACGCCGCACGCCGCCTCTTTCGGCATGGATATCCCGCACTTGGGTTCCTTGGCCTTCTTGTCCGGTACCTTGGGCCGTACGTCTTCTCCGATCGCCGGTGCCATGATGGTTGTGGCCGGTATCGCTATGGCTAACCCGATTGAAGTCGCCAAGCGCACGATCGTTCCGTGCTTTATCGGCGTCATCATCTTGGCTATGATCATCGTCTAGTTCATAACCAAACTACGGTTGATCAAGGGGCAGTTCGCTGCCCCTTTTCTTTAAGTACAAAAAAATCGCTCTCGGAATGCAACTCCTTGAGCGATTTTTTTGGGCTAATGCTTCAATCAGATAATGACTTGACCTTTATAGTGCAGCCATTTTTCTTCAATACGCTGGCCCATGTGTGTCATGGTCGTTTCCGCAATACCAATACCGGCCGCATACATCACCTTTTCTTGTTCAGCCATACGCAGGGCTTCATGACAGTCAAAGGCGGCAAATTCCGATACTTCTCCGTCACGGTTTTCGAATCTCACACCTTCTTTAAGACGGCCCTCGTAATTTCGAACCACTTCTCTTAGGTAACCTTCCGGCACAGGCATTTCCTGCACGAAACGCGCCGACTCCACAACCGTGAGATCATCAGCGCTTAATCCCGCTTCTTCAAAAAGCTCACGGTAAAGGGCATGTTCGGGTTCTTCGCTTGCCTTAACGAGGCCCGCAGCCAAACTGTCCCAAAGGCCACCGCCGATCACTTTGCCCGGACGGCGGCGAGCCAATACCGTACGACCCTCTTTATCGTAGGCCGTAAGGCGGATAGACGATGTCATCAACCCCAACTTTCTGCAAAGAAGGCGAGGCGCTTGGCAAAACACGCCGTCGTAAACCGTTGCGCGAACATCGACGAGTTCACCGACATCTTCAGGCAGCTCACCCAATTCAGCCAAAATTCTGGCCGCTTTTTGCATGGCCGCCGTGCGTGCCGTAACCGATGAGCAATTTTCATCGGTCAAATAGAGGCTATCCATCAAACGAAAGTCACTTGTTGCTCCGGCAAGCTTCATCGCAAGCGTTTTTTTCACGCAACCGATAATTTCCTTACCGGCACGGAAACGCACATAGTCCGACGGAACAGGCTGCGTTACCCTCGCCTTCAATACCTCATAGGTCGCATAAACCGATTGGGCTGTGACTTCACTCATTTTCAAGCCTCCTATTTTTGCTCACTCTTAGGCTTCAGGACGCATATGCGGGAAGAGCAACACGTCACGGATACTAGCAGCATCCGTCAAAAGCATCACAAAGCGGTCAATACCGATACCGCAGCCGCCAGTCGGGGGAAGACCGAATTCCAACGCGCGGATGTAGTCGGCATCGTAATACATGGCTTCATCATCACCGTGAGCCTTAGCATCGGCCTGAGCCTTAAAGCGGGCGGCTTGGTCTTCCGGGTCATTCAATTCCGAGAAGCCGTTGGCGGTTTCACGACCGGCGATATAAAGCTCAAAGCGTTCCGTGAGTTCAGGATTGGTATCCGAAGCACGAGCCAAGGGCGAAATTTCGACCGGGTAGTCAACGATAAAGGTCGGATCGATGAGCTTGGATTCAGCCACGGCTTCAAACAAAGCCATTTCCAGGGCACCGCGGCCCACGTAATCGGGTTGCGGTTCGCCCAAACGCTTCAATTCACTGCGCAGAAATGCTTCATCGTCAATCTTGTCATCGGTGTATTGGGGAGCATACTTTTGAATAGCCTGACGCGGGGTCAAGCGGTCAAAGGGCTTGCCCAAATCAATATCGTGGCCTTGATAGTGAACCATCGTCGAACCATTAACTTCCTGAGCGACATGACGCAAGATCGATTCCGTGAAATCCATCTGATCCTTGTACGTCCAATACGTCGCATAGAATTCCATCATCGTGAATTCAGGATTGTGACGAATGGACAAACCTTCGTTGCGGAAGTTGCGGTTTAATTCAAAGACGCGTTCAAAGCCGCCGACCACGAGACGCTTCAAATAAAGTTCCGGCGCAATACGCAAGTACATGTCCATATCGAGCGCGTTGTGGTGCGTGATGAAGGGCTTGGCATTGGCGCCGCCCGGAATCGGGTGCAACATCGGCGTTTCCACTTCCATGAAGCGGTTAGCCAACATATAGTTGCGGATGCAGGCAATGATCTTGCTGCGCTTGATAAAGCGAGCGCGGCTATCTTCATTCATGATGAGATCAAGATAGCGCTGACGGTAGCAAATTTCCTGGTCAGACAAACCACGGAACTTTTCAGCTAGCGGACGAACGGCTTTGCTCATCAAACGAACCTTATGGACTCGAACAGAGAGTTCACCGCGCTTAGTCTTAAAGACCGTGCCTTCAGCAGCCACGATATCACCGATATCCATGGTCTTGAATTCGTCATAGGCTTCTTGGCCTACTTCAGAGGGCGAAAGGAAGTACTGCATCGTGCCCGTGCAATCACGAACCGTGGCGAAAGCGGCCTTACCCATCACACGCTTGAGCATCATACGGCCGGAGACCGCCACTTGATGGGCTTCGGCTTCGAGTTCCTCGGCGCTCTTTTCGCCGTAAGCCGCACGGATATCACCGAACAAATCCTTTCTGACAAAGTCATTGGGATAAGCGTGCCCCGTTTCACGCCATTTTGCGACCTTAGCACGGCGCTCTGCGATGATATGGTTTTCATCTTCGGCCGCAACAGCGGCTTCCTGAACCTTGTTTTCTGCCATTTTTTTGTCCTTTTTACTTTCGCGCCTAGCTTAGACGCCTTGCTTGAGGCTAGCCTCAATAAATTGATCAAGATCGCCGTCCAACACAGCCTGCGTGTTGCCGGTTTCCACATTGGTTCTTAAATCTTTCACTCGTGACTGATCGAGCACATAGGAGCGAATCTGGTGTCCCCAGGCGATATCGCTCTTGGCATCTTCGGTCTGCTGCTGCGCCTCACGACGCTTGCGCATTTCAGCTTCATAGAGCTTTGCCTTCAATTGACTCATGGCCTGCTCTTTGTTGCGGTGTTGGCTTCGGTCATTTTGACACACCGTCACAATGCCTGTCGGGATATGCGTGATGCGAACAGCCGATTCGGTCTTTTGAATATGCTGACCGCCGGCGCCGGAGGCGCGGAAAACGTCCACGCGCAAATCGGCCGGATTGATTTCCACTTCAAAACTATCGTCGATTTCAGGATAAACGTAGAC
>CAJMEC010000071.1 GCA_905212345.1 uncultured Sutterella sp.
CCGGATACTCACGCTTATCGGTTCGTTGATCAATTTTTAAAGAACATTTCGTTGCTCTTTCGAGCTGACGAGTTTGAGAATTATAAGACTCAAATTCGTCTTGTCAAGTCCTTTCGAAAATATTTTTCATTTTCTTTTTTTTCACTTGACTGCCACCTCGCGGCGACAAGGATGTGTATTATGCATTGTCTTTTTACTGATGTCAAGAAATCTTTTAAAAATTTTTCTTTACAAAGTTTTTTCTCATTTATCGGGCCCTTCTCTATCATTTCAAGCATTCAATTCGATAATGAGAAAGTCATGAGAAAAGCTTTTTTGATCGCCCCTCTTTTAGCGGCTGCTTCCATCGCTTTTGCCGCTCCTTCTGACGCAGACCGAGTAAAAGTATTGGTTAAGCAAAAAATGAATATTGAAGCAACCAGTGCAAAACGCCTGCCCATGGGTCTTTATGAAGTTGTCGCTGATCGCAATCTTTTATATGTAGATAAGGATGTAAAGTTTTTATTTGCCGGTCATATTTACGACATCGCCAATCAAAAAGACTTAACCCAAGCTCGTTTAGATGATTTATCAAAGATCGATATAAAAGGTTTGCCTCTTGATCAAGCAATCAAAACTGTTCATGGCAAGGGCGAACGTAATTTATACATTTTCGCGGATCCCTATTGCAGTTTTTGTCAGCGCTTAGAACACACACTGAAGGATCTGGATAACGTCACCATTTATACCTTTGTCACGCCTTTGATGAATTCTGCCACCATGGTTGACAGAATCCATTGCGCCGCCAATCCTGAAAAAGCATGGAACGATTGGATGCTTGAGCAAAAAGAGCCACCGGAACTACCCAAAAACTGTAAAACCGATACGGGTAACAAGAACATGATCCTATTTAACCGTTTCGGACTAGAAGGGTTGCCTACTATGTACTTTGATGATGGTTACCGCTTAGAGGGCGCTGTTAGCCTTGAGGAAATTGAAAAACGCTTCAAAGAAGTGAAGTAATTTTGACTGGCGACTGATAAAAACAGTCGCCTTTTTCTAAGTGTAAGAACCTATTTCACACGTACTTCATCATTCCAAGCGTAATATACTGAGGGTGTTCAATTAAGTTTTGCCTTTCTATATTTAACGATTAACTGAATTCTTCTCTTGAGTTACTCCCATGATTGAATTTGTCGAACTTTTTGTTGTAGGCATCGGCGTTGGCGCATTTGGCGCATTAGTCGGTATCGGAGGCGGCATGATTATGGTGCCGCTTTTTATGTTGACAATGATGGCTCCTAACGGCTCTACATTCGAAAACGTTCAGCAAGTTATCGGAACGAGTTTATTTGGTGTTCTACTTAATGCTCTTTCCGGTACATGGGCCTACATCAGGCAACACAAAGTAATGTTCCGAGCGGCCGTTCCGTTTGCTTTAGCAACTGTTCCTGGCGCCTTTATGGGAAGCTACATTACAGACTACTTCACTGGCAACAGTTTCTCACTTATTTTCGGTTCCGCGCTGTGCATTTTAGCTATTCTCATGTACAGCAAATCTAAATCAAAAAAAGCCAATGTCTCTTCCGTTAACTTCTCGGTTGAAACTGCACACTTTAATGTCTTATTAGGTGTGGCCCTTTCTTTTATTGTCGGATTCCTGTCTTCGATCCTCGGCATTGGCGGCGGAGTTATTCATGTGCCGATGATGGTCTTTATTTTGGGCTTTCCTGCTCACATTGCCGTTGCTACTTCGACATTCATTTTGATGGTTAGCTCCTGCGTAGGCGTCATCAGCCACGCCGCTCTCAATCATATCGTTTGGATCCCTGCCATTGCGGTTGGGTGCGGGGCTATGGTTGGCGCACAAATCGGCGCTCTATTATCAAAGAGAAGCCGCCCTCGCATCATCATCGTTTTACTATCCTGCGTGATGTTTATTTTGGGCGGCCAATTTATTTATCGCGGGCTTTTCTAAGCGCTAGTTGGCTTGCGGCGTCATTCCATTAGGCAATAACACCCAAGCTTTCACCTGGCTGTTTTGTTTGCCGGCAGCCACTGCCGCTTCATCCCCGCTTCCCCAATAAAAGTCAAAGCGAATCGGGCCTTTGATGGCGCCCCCTGTATCCTGAGCAACCACGGCTCGCGTGAATTTCATATCGGGGTTGCTTTGTTCGACATCCACAACAATAGGCCAACCCAATTGGTAATAACGCCTGTCAACTGCAACAGAGCCTTTATCCGTCAGAGGAACGCCTTGCGCGCCAATCGGCCCTTCATTGGGATCCTGATCCTTTCGTTCAATGAAGAAAACATAACTAGGATTTTGATTCAAAACAGCCTGTACTTTTTTGGGATTTTCCTTTGCCCAAGCTTGGATGCTTTGCATCGATAATTCGTGGCTCTTTAAGTACCCCTGGCGAACCAAATAATTACCGATTCCACGGTATGGATGCCCGTTTACATCACCGTAACCGACGCGCATGTAGGATCCATCCGGTAGAACGATACGTCCAGAGCCTTGCACCTGAAGAAAGAATGCCGCCACCGGGTCCTCTACCCATGCAATCGCGTATTTATCTAGGTTCCGTTTAGCAAGTTGAGCCCGGGAATCGTACGGAACCAAGCGATTTCCTTCTATTTGCCCCCTTAAACGCATTCCTTTTAATTGAGGATAAATTTCAGCCAAATCCACGGTAATTAGGTCAGATGGCATAGTGTGCAATGGATAAATGTATGGGGCCTTTTTCTTGCGACTTCCGTAAAGAATAGGTTCGTAATAGCCAGTCATTTTCCCACTATCGCTGACACTGACCATGCCGCTTTGATCAACTGTTTCCGCAATAGCTTGATACGGCGTGAAATAAGCTGAAAAGAATGTTTTCGCTTGATTTATCGGCAAAAATTTTGCCTTTGCGCAAACTTCTTCCCAACCGGGACGGCTCGCCATTTTTTCACACGACTCTTTAAAAGCTGCCAACGCCGGTTGCCAATTTTCCTCAGGCATCGCCGGCAACTGGGCATAATCAACGGGTTTTAGAGATAACTTAACCTCTCCTGGTTTCGTCGGTTTTTCAGGAGGTGTAGTTGTACACGCAGCCAACAAACTTGCAATGGCGGTGAAAAGGCAAATTCGACTCAATCGCATGGTTCTTCTCTGAAATAGTATTCGAGCATTGTACAAAATAGCGCCTTGATCTTTGGCTCTCGGTTACAATTGGTGCATCTTTATTTTTCTTGTTGGGAAAGAGCCCATGTCAATTTTCAGCCGCCCCAAACCTTCGTCCAAGTGTCGTATCGCACCCTCTATTCTTTCCGCTGATTTCGCCAGACTTGGCGAAGAGGTCAGAGATGTCGTTCAAGCCGGTGCTGATTGGATTCACTTTGATGTAATGGATAACCATTATGTTCCCAATCTCACAATTGGCCCTATGGTCTGTGAAGCCATTCGTCCCCACGTGCAAGTGCCGATCGACGTACATTTGATGGTTGAACCCGTTGACAGCATTATTCCTATGTTTGCCAAAGCCGGTGCCAACTACATTACGTTTCACTGCGAAGCAACGAGACACATCGATCGCACACTCTCTCTGATTCACGATTGTGGCTGCAAAGCAGGTTTGGTGTTTAACCCTTCCACTTCACTAAACTACCTTGAATACGTTCTCGATAAAGTCGATTTGGTTTTACTGATGAGCGTTAACCCCGGGTTTGGTGGACAATCCTTTATTCCAGCCGTACTCAATAAAGTGGCAACCGCTCACAGCATTATTGACAGACACACTCGAGCCACCGGACACGAAATTTGTCTGGAAGTTGACGGTGGTGTGAAAGTCGAAAATATCGGAGCATTAGCCGCGGCCGGTGCTGATACTTTTGTAGCCGGCAGCGCCATTTTCGGCAAAAAGAATCCCATCGGTTACAAACAGGTCATCGATGAAATGCGACAATCCATCGATCACGACATGGAAATGTTGCGACGTAAAGAACTCGAGGAGATGAATAGAGATCGTGGCTAACACATTGTTATTTGACTTAGATGGCACTTTATTGGATTCCGTTGATGATCTGACAGTTGCCATCAATAACACCTTGACTTCGCTTGCTTTAAAAACGATTACGCGCAATGACGTCACTTTGTTTATCGGCAAGGGAGCAAAGGTGCTGGTGCAGAGGGCGTTAGAAAAATCTTGTGGGGAAAAGCCCGATGAAAATACGGTGTTTAAAATCCTTCCCCGCTACCTCTCAGAGATGAAATTAGCGGAAGGAACCAGGACAAAACAACTGCCCGGTGTTCCACAAAGCCTAAAAGCTCTCCAAAAAGCCGGTTTTAAAATGGCCATTGTCACTAATAAACCGGCCGCTATCGCCAGACGTCTAGCCTCTCAATTTGATCTGATGCCTTACTTTGAAACCATTTTGGGTGCCGGCGACGTTACCAGCGTCAAGCCCAATCCAGAAATGTTAATAGAGGCTGCTCACCGCATGGGAGTTTCTATTCGTGACTGTGTTATGATCGGTGACTCAATGAATGATTCGTTGGCGGCACGCAATGCCGGCATACGTGCATATTTATTGAAAACAGGGTATAACGAAGGCGTTGTTATCGACCAATGGGCAAAAGAGAACGCCCCGGACGATCTTGTCTTTAACACCATGACAGAGTTGTCAGAATATCTTATAAATGAACGGAGAACAACGTGAAAAAAATTCTCTTGCTCAGCTCTCTGCTTGCTTTGATGGTTCCATGTGTCTCTAATGCCCAAGACACCATCGAACAGTGCTACAAATCAGCCACAACGACCTTGGCCGTTCGCGAATGCTTAAAAAAAGAATTGCAGCAGACCCGCGATGAATACCGCGAAACACTTGAAAAGCTCACTCAACAGGCCGGTGAACTTGATCGTGTAACAGGCCGAAATGAAGCCTTGCCGGCTTTGGAAAAAGCCAATACAGCTTTTGACCGTTATGTTGCTGAACAATGCCGCTTTGAAGAAAAAATGATGGGTGGCGGCTCCGGTTCCGGCGCTGCTAACTTGGCCTGTCAAATTAATCTCTTGCATATTCGCATGGGCGCTATTGAGTCCCATCTGAGTGCTCAATAGTCATCAAGCATCACAATGCTATTGGATACTTCTGAAGTCAAAAAGGACTGGCAGCCTTTGCTGTCGTCCTTTTTTTCTAGTACAACCGGGCAATCACTCGTTGCCTATTTGCAAAAGCGTTTAAACGACGGCGCTGTTATTTATCCGAGCACTCCGTTTAAAGCCCTGGAATTGACCTCTTTGATGCAAACTCGGGTTGTCATCGTGGGACAAGATCCCTATCACGGTCCAGGACAAGCTCAAGGCCTGGCTTTTCACGTGGCAGCGAACTGCAAAATTCCCCCAAGCCTGAAAAATATTCATAAAGAACTAACCAGAGATCTCGGAATAGCTGCACCAGACACCGGTGAGCTTTTTGGTTGGGCTAGTCAGGGCGTTTTGTTATTAAACGCAGTGCTTACCGTCGAAGACGGGAAACCGGCCAGTCACGCCAAGAAAGGCTGGGAGGTTCTTACCGACAGCCTCTTAGCCGCTGCCGCCTCGGACTGCGCTCCTAAGGTTTTTATGCTTTGGGGAAATTACGCTCAATCCAAAGAAAAACTAATTAAGTCTTGCAATGGAAATCATCTGGTATTAACGGCTAACCACCCGTCACCATTATCCGCACTTAGACCTCCCGTTCCTTTCATCGGGTGCGGACATTTCTCTAAAGCCAATGATTGGCTTTGCGCTCATCAGCAAAAGCCCATTGTCTGGTCACGGTTCTGCAACTCTGAATCTGAGCAACTTTCCCTTTCTTTTTAGTTTCCTTTTATCAAGTAGCAAAAATTTTTATGTTTTTCGAAAAAACAATACGTTACAAGCATTATGATTGTTTGCAACGTTCATTTAAGAAAAAAGCATTTGCAAAGCTATTTTTTTTCCTATAAAATGCGAGACTCTTACGGCGGCTGGGTAGCTCAG
>CAJMEC010000072.1 GCA_905212345.1 uncultured Sutterella sp.
CATGATTGAGGCTTATATCGAGCTCAAAGCGAAGGAAGTGGAACGTTTCCGCTTGGCCACCGCTCCGATTGAATTCGAAATGTACTACAAGCTCTAATTTCTGAAGCTTGCGGCAATTCCTATAAAATGGGCGTTGAAATAATTCAACGCCCATTTTTCACATGACGCTAGAGACACTGCATCAAGAGCTTATAGGGCTCGGTGCCAAACCTGTTCATTACGGACATCTTTACCGCGCCCTTTTCGGTGTGGTGCCTTGGCCTGCCGGGGAGGATCCGAAGTTTCCTAAAGAATTGCGTAAAGCATTGCCGGCAATCAGATCCAAGTTAGACAGTATTCTCACGGTTGTTGAAAGCCATCAGGCCCAAGAAGAGCAATCGCTGAAACTTCTTTTCCGTCTTCAGGATGGGCAGACGATTGAAAGTGTTCTTTTACCCAGAGAAGGGCTTTGCGTGTCTTCTCAAGTAGGCTGCGCTGTGGGGTGCGTGTTTTGCATGACAGGGCAGTCAGGCCTTATCCGGCAACTTTCAGACTTGGAAATTGTCGCTCAGGTGATGGTTGCCAGACGGATGCGTCCTGATTTGCGCAAAGTGGTTTTTATGGGAATGGGTGAGCCTTCACACAATTTAAAAAATGTGCTCTCTGCCATTTACTTCTTGGGAACGTACAGTCAAATTCCACACAAAAATTTGGTTCTTTCCACTGTTGGTGACCAGCGTGTGTTTGACGCGTTAAAAGATTTTCCGGTTAAACCCGCTTTGGCTATTTCGCTGCACACGACTTTTGAGGATAAACGCAAAAAGTTGTTGCCGCGCGCGGGAAAAATTACGATTGAAGCGCTTGTTAATCAGGCAGAAGATTATGCGCGTGCAACAGGCTATCCCATTCAGTATCAATGGACTTTAATGAAAGGCGTCAATGATGGGGACGATGAGCTGGAGAATATCGCGAGGCTTTTGCTGGGAAAATATGCGCTGATGAATTTCATTCCGGTCAATGCCGTCAAAAATAGTCCTTTTCAAAGACCTGAGCGGTCCCGTTGCCAAGAGATGGCTCGGTATCTGAAAAAGTCCCGAATTCTTGCGAAATTCAGGCACTCAGCCGCGCAAGACGTTGAAGGGGGATGTGGGCAGTTGCGAAGCCGGTACTTGAAAGGCGAGGAATTGCGCCATGAATAAGTTTATTGAATTGGGGTTGTCGGCTCTTTTAACCAAAAAGGCCCACATACACGGTTGGCACGAGCCGACGATGATTCAGCAGAAAACGCTACCTGCAATACTTCAAGGCCGAGATCTTCTGGCTATTGCTCAAACCGGAAGCGGGAAAACCGGAGCTTTTTTACTGCCTATTTTGGATTCGATCGGGAAAAAGCCTGCTTTGCAAAGTCCTGCCGCCTTAATTTTGGCGCCGACGCGAGAGCTGGCCTTGCAGCTATTCCAAAATGTTGAGATTTTCGCCCCGAGCCTTTCTTTATCTGGCGCGCTTTTAATCGGTGGCGTCAGTATCCTCAAGCAAAAAGAAAAACTCATGGATCGACCCGAAATCATCGTGGCAACGCCGGGTCGCCTTTTAGACCACGTCAAACAAAAGTCCGTTGATTTGTCCGGCGTCCGTTACCTCGTTTTGGATGAGGCGGACCGAATGCTTGATATGGGATTTTTACCTGATATTAGGAAAATTCTCTCTTTCTGTCCCACAAAGCGTCAGTCTTTACTGTTTTCAGCAACGCTTTCTGACGAGATTCATCTTCTTGCGCAGAAGTTTTTATCAAAGCCGGTGTTGGTGGAAATTAATGCCAATCGGGATGTGGCCAGTATCCGTCAAGTTGTCTATCGGGTGCCGGAGTCTGAAAAACCGCGCTTTCTTCGTGATCTGATTGTTGATAATGCGCTTGAACAAGTGCTTGTCTTTACCCGTCAAAAGCGAACGGCGGCTTTTTTAGCCGATAGTCTGAAAAAGGATGGATTTACGGTTGATGCGCTGCACGGCGATAAAACACAGACAGCCAGGCTTAAAATTTTCCAGTCCTTTAAAGACAGGCGATTAAGAGTGTTGGTGGCGACGGATTTGGCTTCCCGCGGGCTTGATATAAAGGAGTTGCCTGTGGTGGTGAATTATGATCTGCCGATTGATCCCCATGACTATATTCACCGCATTGGCCGCACGGGACGAGCGGGAGCCGATGGTTTAGCCTATTCGTTTGCGAGTGAAAAAGACGGCTACCGGTTAGGCGCCATCGAAAAACTTTTAAAAAAGAAATTGGAAGTGGTAACGCCTGAGACGTTTGAAGTTTTTTTTGAATCAATGGATGAAAAGAAAAAGTTAAAAGAGCGTTCCGCGCAACCGTTAAAAGTTAAAAAGCCTGCTTTGAAGTCAAGACAAGCGCCTATTAAACCTTTCGACAAAACCCACGATAAAGTTAAAGAAAAAAGAAGCCCCAAGAAGTCAACGGACAGAGATTCGTTTGATTACATATTGCCTGAGTTTTAATAATTAAAAACTCTTTACAATAATCACGTTATTAAATTGAGTCTTTTTATGCGTAAAACACTTTCCATCATTGCATTATCACTGGCGTTAACCGGTTGCACAAACGGTCCTTCGGATCCGCTTTTGGATGCTCCCCTCGGAAATCGCACAGTCTGTACGGCGGTCAACCCTGTGCAGGGCAGTGATGTATTAAGTGTTGTTCCTTTTAACTGTCCCGATCTTGAGATCTCAGCCACGCTCAATGAACTGCGTGATGCGGGCTGGCGCCTGGAAAGTGTCCACATGGGCGAAGAGGTGAGAATTAACGATATGTTTGCCTCTGAGGTATCCATTACCGTCCGAAAGGCTTACTGATGTCTGAAATCAAAACTCGATTGTTATCGCTGTGCTCGGCCATAAAAGCGATGGGGGCGGATGCTTTTTATTGCGCGCTCTCTGATGCGCATCTATCCGAATATACTCAAAAAGCCGATCAGTTTTTGTCTTTTCTGTCCGGTTTTACGGGTTCGAATGCCGAGCTTCTCGTTACCGCCGATAAAGCTTTTTTGTGGACGGATTCTCGTTATTGGGAGCAGGCCGAGCGTCAGCTTTTAAATTCCGGTATCGCCTTAATGCGAGACGGAGAAAAAGATGTTCCAAGCGTTGCCGAGTGGCTTTCTGAAGTTAATGCTAAAAAGTCCACGGTATTGGCATTGCCTCTTGAGACATTGCCGTTGGAGCGCTATAAAAAAATACGGGAAAGTGTCTCCAAGGTGATTGATTTTCCCGATGAAGCGATCACAAAAGAGTGGCCGGACAGACCTAAGCGCGAAATCTCCTCGCTTTACATACACCGCGCGAGTTCTGTTTCTGCCGCCGATAAGCTCAAACGGCTTCAAAAGTATATCGAGACAATCGATACTCAAGCTTCGCCTTCTGCCCTTCTTTTAACCAAGCTCGATGACATCGCCTGGTTAACCAACTTACGGGGGTCGGATATCGCCTTTAATCCTGTGTTTTTAAGTTGGGCTTGGATTTTGCCCGACAGCGCAACACTCTTTTTGCATGATGAGATTCTTGATAACCAAGTTGTCCAACACTTAAAAGAAGCCGGTTGGACGATTGCGCCCTATGCGTCGCTTGAAAAAACGATTGAGAGCTTTACCAGTCAAGGAGGCAAAGTTCTTGCCCGGGAAAGCGATCTCAATGCCAAGCTCTATAGCCAAATTAATGACGCATGGGTGGCTGTTAAACATCCCGTTGCGTTATGGAAGTCTGTAAAGACCCAGGAAGAGATAGCGGGGCTAAAGGAAGTTATGAAGGCTGACGGTGAGGCTCTTCAAGCTTTTATTGATGAACTTAAAGCACGATTGGCTAAAGGGGAAAAACTCACCGAAAATGATGCCGTGGACATTTTGCATCAAAAGCGCTCGGCTATAGGCGGCTTTATCGGCGAGAGTTTTGGAACAATCGCCGCGGTTGATGCCAATGCGGCGCTTCCCCACTATGAACCCAAAGAGGGCAAAGGAGCGCTGATCGCACCGCCTTGTCTGTTGTTGGTGGATTCCGGAGCACACTACGATCGCGGGACAACGGATACGACGCGTGTTTGGTTTTTAGGCGATCCTAAAGACTATCCCCAAGAAAAACTGAAACGCTTAAAGAGAGACTACACAGCTGTCTTTTTAGCGATGAAAACCCTTTCAGAGGCAACTTTTAAACCCGGAACGAACGGCGTTCAATTGGATCGAATAGCGCGTACTCCGATACAGGCAATCGGCGCCGATTTCGGTCATGGAACAGGCCACGGTATTGGGTTGACGCTTAATGTCCATGAAACGCCTCCCAGCATTTCACCCCGTGAGCGTGAAGGAACGCTGACGCCTTTTGAGCCCGGTATGGTCACTAGCAATGAACCCGGCATTTACCGTCCCGGTGAGTGGGGCATTCGTATCGAAAACATGCTCGTTTGCGTGGAAAAAGAAGATGGCATGTTGGGTTTTGAAACGTTGACTCAGTGCGAGATTGATCGGACGCTTTTAATGGAAGATATCTTGGTTGGTTTGTGATTTTTAAAGTAACTCCTATTTGTTTTCTGACTCTGTCGGATTGAGTCGTTTTTTATCGGTAAGTTAGCAAATTACTTTCTATCTTATTGTTAATCAAGGGGAAATGTAATCCTAATAATGCTAGCAGTATTAGGATTATGTTAACACATGTTAATAACAATACTGGCATTTCCCGGTAAAATCGAACAATCAGTATTACAGATTACAGTAGTGCTAAGGAATAAGATATATTTGTGTTATTGCAAAACACTTTCCTCATAAAGCTTGTTATGACTAGATCAACAATCAGTTTGCGTCTTCATGAAGACGAACTAGTGATGCTGACCGTGCTTTCCAAAAAGATAAGAATGACTAAGAGCGAAATTATTCGCAGCTCCTTGCGTCCGCTCTTTGATCGTTACTTTGACCATCATGGAAAAATTGTTCTGAGCAATAGCAGTTTTCAAAAGATATTAGATGAGATAGACAAAAATCCTTCTGAACAAGACTTAAAAAGAAGAGAAGAGATTAGAAAATACATCATTTGGAGATAGTAATGTCTGTGAAACACACCAAAAGCAGATGCGTTCTACAACCTGCAGTGACTATCTTCAAAGTCGGCGTTCGAAAGTTTGGCGGCACACGAATTTCTGTTGGCACCGGTTTCAAGAGGCTTCGTTTGCTTGAAAAACGCTTCGAGGCTGAATCGGTAAACGTCTTTCCAAATATTGTTGCCTAATCATTCCTTTCTGGTGTGGACACTTTCACGATACTTATGACCAACTTTTAACTTTGGAAAGAAAAGATTTGATTGAGATTGCAACGCGAGAGGTATTTCTTTTTTTGACATGAAAAATCTAATAATCTAATATTAGATTATTAGATTATTTGAAAATTTTATTAGATTTTTTATTAGATAAGCGGCCGAGTTATGAATTACATACCAGAATATGAATCCTTAACTGTTGAATTTAAAGAAAATTGGGATGAAAAGAAAGACGGGGCCCAGATAAAGAAAACCTTGGTTGCGTTTGCCAATACGGTTGGTGGTGATCTTTATATTGGTGTCAACGACGAAGGTCAGGTTGTCGGTTTAGCGAG
>CAJMEC010000073.1 GCA_905212345.1 uncultured Sutterella sp.
GAGATCTCGATGGGAACGGATTCGCCGCCCACATCGATGCTGGCAACTTCAACAGACCCGTCTGCCGCATCGATGCCGGCAAACGCATCATGGTGATTGCCGACTACGACTGCGACGGCGCCACCGCTTGCGCGGTCGCTCTTAAAGGGCTGCGAAGCATGGGCGCCAGCGTCGATTATTTGGTTCCTGACCGTTTCGTTTACGGCTATGGCTTAACACCCGCCATTGTGGATTTAGCGGCACAAAAGGGCGCCGAGCTGATCCTTACCGTCGACAATGGGATGGCCAGCATTGACGGTGTCGCCGAAGCAAAAAAAATGGGCATCGATGTCATCATCACGGATCACCACTTGCCCGCGGAAACCTTGCCGGCAGCCGCCTGTATTGTTAACCCCAACACGCCGGGATGCAATTTCCCCAGCAAAAACTTGGCCGGTGTCGGCGTCATGTATTACGTTCTCATGGCCCTTCGAGCAGAATTTCGTCGACGCGGAAAATTTGATGCTAAAACGCAGCCGCGTCTTGACGCTTTAGTTGACCTCGTCGCATTGGGCACAGTGGCTGACGTCGTAAAACTTGACCGCAACAACCGGATTTTGGTTCAGCAGGGATTAAACCGGGTAAGAACGGGTCACACGCACCCGGGAGTCAAAGCGCTATTTGAAATTGCCGGACGGCCGAGCGCACAAGCCAAAGTGAGGGATTTCGGTTTTGTCATCGCCCCCCGCATTAACGCGGCCGGGCGGCTTGACTTGATGACAGCAGGCATAGAGTGCCTGATGAGCAATTCTGACTCCGATGCGCAGCATTACGCCAAGATTCTTGACGATTACAACCGTCAGCGTCGAGAATTGGAGCTAGACATGCAGTGGGATGCGGCCGTGCTCTTAAATAAGATTGACGTCACGAAACGTCATACTTTGGCTTTATATGAGCCAACGTGGCACCAAGGCATTGTCGGTTTGGTTGCAAGCCGCATTAAGGAAAGCAAACACCGTCCGACCATTGCCTTTGCCAACGCCGCCGACGGCGAAATGAAGGGATCGGGCCGCTCGATTGAGGGTGTTCATTTACGCGATATGCTCGACCTTGTGACCAAAACCGCCCCGGGTATCATTAAAAAGTTCGGTGGACACGCCATGGCCGCAGGGCTGACCATCGACGGACACCGGTTTGATGACTTCTGTAAAGCATTTGAAGCAGTCGTGGCTCAAAATTGCGAAGAAGATGTTTTCGAGCGACACGTGCTGGTTGATGGTGACCTTGATCCGAGAGATATTAATATTGCTCTGATTGAAGCCATCAATGCGCAAATTTGGGGACAAGGTTTCCTTCCACCCCTTTTTGCCAATGAATTTAAAGTTCTGCATCAAACGGTGCTCAAAGGCGGTCATCTGAAATTGATGTTGGAATTAAACGGCTCTCGTTTTAACGGGATCTTTTTCAGACGCTCGACCGAGGTTCCCTCGGTCGCCCGTCTGGCATACCGGCCGGAGATCAATGAATGGATGGGGCAGCGAAGCATTCAGCTTGTGATTGAGCAGCTCGAAGGTTAATGCTTGCACCGCCTTGTTTTTTCTTGATTTTCGTCTAAAATTAAGGCCTTTATTTTGGGTGGTGTCGATATGACTCGTAAGCCTTTTGTTGTCGCCAACTGGAAAATGAACGGCAGTCTAAAAGCCAATGATGAATGGCTTTGCGCTGCAATGCCGCAAATGAGCGGCACGCGCTTAAATTGCGATGTCGCGGTTTGCGCGCCTTTTGTTTACATTCCCCAATTGGTGATTGGCTTTGAGCATAGCGCCACGTTAGTGGGCGCGCAAAACTGTGCCCAATACGCTCAGGGCGCCTACACCGGCGAAGTGTCCGCCGCGATGCTTGCCGATGTCGGTTGCGATCTGGTTATTCTCGGCCACTCCGAACGCCGCACGCTTTTCGATGAAACCGATGAGACGGTTGCTGAAAAGGTCCAAGTCGCATTTGATAACGGTGTTATGCCGATTGTCTGCGTTGGTGAAACGTTGCAAGAGCGCGAAGCCGGCAAGACCATTGAAGTGGTCAGCCGTCAGTTGCGTGCCGTTTTGGATAAAGTCGGCATCATGCCGCTGGTGGCCGGTGCGGTGGCCTACGAACCTGTTTGGGCCATTGGTACTGGAAAGAGTGCCAGCGCAGAAGACGCTCAAGCCGTTCATGAAGCTTTACGTGCTGTTTTGGCAGAAGTTGATCAAGAAGCCGCTCAACGCACACGTATTCTTTATGGTGGTAGTGTCAAGGCAAAAAACGCCCCGGAACTTTTTGCACAACCCGATATTGACGGCGCATTGGTTGGCGGCGCGTCATTAAAAGCTGAAGATTTCTTGGCTATCTGCCACTGCGCGGATAACCTGTAATTGAAAAAAATTTAAAACCATTTTTGAGTTAAAGGAAAATAGTAAAGATGTCCTCCATGTTGGTCTCCATCGCAATCGTGGTGCAAATTATCTCCGCGGTCGCCGTGATCATTTTGGTCTTGCTGCAACACGGTAAAGGCGCCGACCTCGGTGCTGCCTTCGGCAGTGGCGCGAGCGGTTCCATTTTCGGCGCTTCGGGCTCTGCGAACTTCCTGTCTCGCTCCACAGCTGTGGCTGGCACGCTCTTTTTCTTGGCTACCATCGCTTTGACTTTGGGTTCCGGTGCGTTCAAACAAACCTCGGCACCCACCTCCGGAGTCTTGGGATCTGTCGAACAATCGCAATCTGTTGACGCAGATCAAACAAATACGACGCAACCTGCTGCTCCGGCCTCGCAATCTCAACAGATTCCACGCTAAAATAGCGAACTCTGATTTGAGGGATTTTCTCTTAAGTTAATAGAGTCTGCGGCCGTGGCGAAATTGGTAGACGCACCATCTTGAGGGGGTGGCGGAGCAATCCATATGAGTTCGACTCTCATCGGCCGCACCAAATTTTCAACCCGAACTGATTGAATTTCAGTTCGGGTTTTTCGTTATTAATCACCACCTCACAGCCATTCAATCCACTCTGGTTAAATAAAACCACCTAATTTGTTTTTGCTTTTTAGTTTCTCTAATGATTAATCTTTGCTGAGTTAGTCTTTTGAGAAAAAGCCATGCCTCAATACCTTCTTGCCATGACCATCTTCGGAACAATAGGGCTTTTCGTAAAATTTATCGAATTGCCCTCAACGGTCATTGCTCTGTCGCGCGGAGCATTGGGGACGTTTTTCCTGCTGTTGGTATTGAGGCTTTTAAAAAGACGTATCAATACGGCGACCGTAAAAAGCAACTTCAAACATTTAGTCATAGCCGGTGTCGCACTGGGACTTAATTGGATTTTCCTTTTTGAGGCCTATCGATTAACGAGTGTTGCCACAGCCACGCTTGCCTATTACATGGCCCCCATTATCCTTATTCTCCTCTCCCCGATTCTGCTTCACGAACGCGTCCCGTTGGGTAAATGGATTTGCGTCATTTGCGCCCTTTTCGGCATGTCGCTCATCTCCGGTGTTTGGGAGGGTTCGGAGAACGTTGCCTTAGACGGCATTACGATGGGACTTATCGCCGCCTGTTTTTACGCTGGCGTTGTCATTAACAACAAGTTCTTAAAGGGGCTCGATCCTTATGACTCGTCGATCGTACAGCTAGCCGTTGCAGCCATTGTACTTTTACCTTATGTCCTCTTTACGGTTGATTTTTCTGTTTTAAAGCCCGATACCACAACGATTGGTCTCACATTAGCGGTCGGTATTTTGCACACTGGTGTGGCTTACTGGCTTTATTTCTCGGCTCTTCCCAAACTCGAAGCCGCCCGCATTGCCATTTTCTCCTACATCGATCCGGCAATCGCTATTTTGCTTTCTGTTTTTGTGTTAATGGAACCAATGACAACCGCGGGCGTTATTGGCGCTGTACTAATTTTGGGTGCAGCATTGGCTTCTGAATTTGTGGAGAGGTGAATGATACGATAGCTTTCGAGTCACACTTCAATGATTTTACCGCCGTGGTCATCCACGTAATGTTGTACGAGCAAACGAACATTGCTCCTCAATTGAACGCTTAGGTGCAAATAGTCAGGCACTGACCAATAGTTATTGTCCAACATTTCATGAACAATATGAGGAATTTCAAGCGTCTGGTCATTTAACCATTGACAATCATCAGCCGTGTAGGTCAACCAATTTTTAATGTTCGGGTCGTCTGTAAATTGATTCCAATCACTAAGCATCGGATTATTAACGCAATCGCTTCGCCAATACTCTCTTAGACCAAAACACAAATCTTCCTGCCCGTAATATCGGTTCAGATAACGACTTAGTTCTGACAAAAGCGCTCTCATCTTAAAGAAGTTGCTTCCATAGCTCATCTCATCTTCCAAGACATTTTTAGCACCCGTTGATTCAACTTGGATTCCCGACTGAATGCACCAATCCGTCTCATTGGAGTAAGTCGGAGATTGAATCAAGCGGCTGACAATCTCAATGGATCGCGAGTGATTTAATTCAACCAGATCCACGAGTTGACGGGTCACCTCCCAAAACAATTTTCGATTTTCTTCAGTATCCGGACAAGAGGCATTTAAACGCTGTTGTCGTTTAATAAGAGACTGCTTAATGAACTTTCGTTCACGCTCTTCTCGATCTTTCAAACTGCTGACGTTATCAAACGGTTTTTTCCCAAAGATTGCTTTTTCAAGCGCTCGGATTTCTTCAAAACAAGCGTATCGGTTTTCAACCATCATTTTATTTTTTGTCTCCAAGCGAATAATCAGCGATTAATTCAATGTCAGCCTCTGTGCTATATCGCAAACGAAGCAAATCCGGTATCGACCAAAAACGATATCTAAGCAAGTTCTGAAAGACGAGAGAAATCTCACCTTGATATTTTTCAACCCAGGTGCACCCTTTGACATTAACCAAAAACCAAGTGCGAAGATACTCACGATCATAATCAGGCTCGTTCCAGTGAGAGAGATGCGGATCTGCAATCAAACCTTCATCGTAAATTTCTTCTTCCGCAAAGTGTTTATCTTCTTCATTAACGGGACTTGTTGAAATTTGACATCCTCCTCGCCGTGAACGGCGAGGATTCCCTACGGTGTCAGTGGCTTGCGCCACTGATCACTTCGATGGGTTCCTGCTGCTGACCCGCGCCATGGATTGCCTCCATCCGCTGATTCACTTGAGCTCGGCCTACTTCGCCGAGCTCCCCACAGGCCGACATGCGCTGCCCGCGCACCTTTATATTTCTTGCCCCGACCACGTCGGCATTTT
>CAJMEC010000074.1 GCA_905212345.1 uncultured Sutterella sp.
AAAATATATAAATCAACGTTTTTCTCTTTAAATTCGGGCAACTTGTTTTCTTTACAAGACGAATTATTCACAATAAAAGATCATTTGTCGAGACTTTAATTGGTTATTTTTGTTATCGTTTACCCTAATATTTGTATCAAATAATGATCTTCATCAAAAGAGCTAAAACCAAAAACAAAAAACTTTTCGATAAAAATTATTTGACAAACGCTTTTAAATGCGGCATCATTTCGCACTCGGTTGGACACGTTACCAGTGGGCTTGTCCCGCTCGTTAAAGCAAACGGGTCGTTAGCTCAGTCGGTAGAGCAGCGGACTTTTAATCCGTTGGTCGAGAGTTCGAGTCTCTCACGACCCACCACCATCCGAAATTGTTGAAGGTTTGGGAGCGTAGCTCAGTTGGTAGAGCAGCGGACTCTTAATCCGTCGGTCCAGAGTTCGAGTCTCTGCGCTCCCACCATCGCCATTTTCTCCCCATATCCCTTCTTCTCTGATCGTTAACTGTTTGTTTTTCCTTTTACTTCGTAACAACTTGCAAATTTCTATCCAATTCCGCTCTTTTTTCTCCAAAAAACAACACTTAACGCTACAATAAATTTCTCGTTAAGTTTGTAGATACTGCCTTTTCAGAAATGTTGTTTTTACCTGCTCCTGAAGATACTGATCGACTGGGGTTATTGCTTGCTCAAAGCCTGTTGGTCAACCGTCAAGCGATTACTCAATCTGGCCTCAATATTCGTCTAGAGGGCGATCTCGGTGCCGGTAAAACCAGTTTGACGCGTGCCACATTACGCGCCTTAGGCGTAAGTGGCCGAATCAAAAGCCCGACTTTCACATTGCTTGAAACTTACCCGATTGATTCGGAAATTGAAGTTTTCCACTTTGACTTTTATCGATTTGAAAGTCCTGAAGAATTTTTGGACGCAGGATTTCGCGAAAACTTTGCTCCCGGCCATATCACTTTTTGTGAGTGGAGCGAAAAAGCAGGAAACTGCTTGCCTAACGCCGATTTAACAATCAGCTTAAAACCTCACGACGAAGGTAGGCAGGCCTTTTTGACAGCCTCTACAGAATTAGGATTAAACGTACTGAAAGCAATAAACGAAGCATGGACATCTCACGCAGAACACTGATCGGTACCACAACGGGTACACTGGCACTCACCTTACTTCCCGTGCGGGTTGCTCATGCCGCACAGATGGTTGATGTCCGCATGTGGCCGGCAGAGGAATACACGCGTGTCACGCTTGAACACGATGAACCGATTAAATTTAAGTATTTTCTTGTCCGCTCCCCCATGCCCTACCGCCTGGTGGTAGACATTGAAGGGTTAAAACTCACTGCGAAACTTCAGAAAATGATCTCCGACGTTTCGCCTAAAGATCCCTATATTCAAGCGGTTCGAATCGGCCAATTTACACCGACTGTCGTCCGCCTGGTGATGGATCTCAAAAGCGAGGTCAGACCTGAAGTTTTCTCTTTAAAGCCCGTTGCCAATTACAAATATCGCTTAATTTTCGATATTTACCCGGTTCAGTCGGAGGATCCGATTGCTGGTGTTATTGCCGGTCTTAACAATAAAGGCCAACAAAAAGATCCTTTGGGTGATTTAATCGCTCAAAATCGTCAGTCAGCTAAACAAAACGAGAGCTCAAAAGAAACAAAAACAGAGCCTCAGAAGCCTGCTCAAACGGCTAAAAACACAAACGCCGAAAAAAATAAAGCTCAGGCTTCAACATCAAAGTCTAAAACTGCAGCTGAAACCAAAAAACAAACACAACCCAAAGCGCTTCCCAAGAAAACAAAGGATATCGTCATTGTGGTTGACGCCGGACATGGCGGTGAAGACCCGGGCGCGGTCGGTAAAAGTAAAACTTATGAAAAACACATCACGCTTTCCATCGCTAAACGTCTGGAACGTTTGATCAAACGAGAAAAAGGAATGAAGGTCGTGATGACACGCTCATCCGATCACTTTGTGAGTTTAAGTCAGCGAGTGATGATTGCTCAAAAAGCTAAAGCACACCTTTTTGTCAGTATTCACGCTGATGCTTGGACAAAGCCATCGGCCAAAGGATCTTCTGTTTACGCATTGGCTGAACGGGGCGCGACAAGTTCTGCAGCACGATGGTTGGCTAAAAATCAAAACGATGCTGACTTAATCGGTGGGGCCAACTTTAAAGAAGTTGACAGACGTCTGCAGTCCGTTCTGGTTGATATGACCACTTCGTGGAAAATCAACTACAGTCTTGAACTCGGTCATAGCGTTTTGCAATATCTCAGCCGCATTAATACATTGCATCGCAGACAGGTCGAACAGGCTGGTTTTTTAGTCTTAAAAGCGCCTGGTATTCCCTCCATTCTTGTGGAAACGGCTTTCATCAGCAATCCTCAAGAAGAGCGCAAGCTCAAAACAGCGGCTTACCAGCAAAAAGTAGCCGATGCTATCCTGAAAGGAATTAAAGCCCAAGTCAAGAAAAATGACTCCATTATGCAAAGTTAGAAAGACGCTTTGAAAACTTTTGCAACGCATCTTTTCGACGATTTTGACGCTTTACGGCTAAAATAGTTAAATCGTATTGTTTTTTATTCAAGGACATCGCAATCATGGCTATCGTCTCTTTACGTCAATTACTGGATCATGCCGCAGAAAATGGTTATGGCGTTCCGGCATTCAACGTGAATAATATGGAACAGGTTCAGGCCATTATGTCTGCAGCTAGCGAAGTTGGAGCCCCGGTTATCATGCAGGCTTCTGCCGGAGCACGCCGCTACACCGGCGAGCTTTTCTTGAAAAATTTGATTCAGGCTGCTGTTGAAACATATCCAGATGTCCCTGTCTGTATGCACCAAGATCACGGTCAAAACCCGGCCGTCTGCCAAGGCGCCATCCGTATGGGGTTCTCTTCAGTCATGATGGACGGTTCTCTTCAAGCCGACGGTAAGACTATTGCCAGCTATGACTACAATGTCAACGTTACTCGCCAAGTTGTGGATATGGCTCACTGTATCGGTGTTAGCGTTGAAGGCGAATTGGGATGTCTTGGCTCCCTCGAAACCATGAAGGGAGACAAAGAAGACGGTCACGGAACTGATGCAAAGATGACTCGTGATCAACTCCTGACCGATCCGGATCAGGCTGCCGACTTTGTTGAAAAGACTCAGCTTGACGCGCTGGCTATTGCTATCGGTACAAGCCATGGCGCCTACAAATTCAGTCGCAAACCGACCGGTGATATTTTGTCTATTGAGCGCGTGAAAGAAATCCACCGTCGTTTACCGAACACCCATTTGGTTATGCACGGTTCTTCTTCCGTCCCCCAAGAATATTTGGCTGAAATCCGAGAATTTGGCGGACAAATGCGAGAAACGTATGGCGTGCCGGTTGAAGAAATTCAAGAAGCCATCAAGCACGGTGTCCGCAAGGTTAACATCGACACCGACATTCGTTTGGCCATGACGGCGGCTGTTCGTCGCTTCTTGGTTGAAAATCCGACGAAGTTCGATCCGCGTGAATATTTAAAGGCAGCCCGTAAGGCAGCTTATGAATTGTGCAAACAACGTTATTTGGACTTCGGCTGTGAAGGCCAAGGTGCCAAAATCAAACCGATCGATCTCTTTACGATGGCTAAACGTTATTCCAACGGTGAATTAAAACAAAACGTCATCTAATCAAACGGTTCCTTATCACAGAGGGGAGCAAGCTCCCCTCTTAGCTTTCTAAAAAATGCCTGATGCAAAAGACCTCAAAGGTAAAACTGGACTAAAAAGACTAGCTAACGCGTTTCTTTATTCCAAAGATGGATTCGCTGCAGCATATCGTTCTGAAGAAGCTTTCCGCCAAGAATTCTGGTTATTAGTGGTGGGCTCAGTCATTGCTATTTTGTTGCCCGTCAGCCTTATGCAAACCGTTGCACTGATTGCGGCCTTACTGTTCCTACTCATTGTTGAAATTCTTAATTCTGCTATCGAAGCTGCAATCGACCGTATTGGCGTCGAGATTCACCCTCTGTCCAAACGTGCTAAAGACATGGGAAGTTGTGCCGTTCTTATGGCTTGTGCCATGGCTGCCTTGATCTGGATAAGTGTTTTGATCGATTGTGTTTTTAACCGATAGCCTATCTGCCAACAATTGTTTTTCAGCAAGACAATTGAAGATAGAAATTTCTCGCACTGCGTACAAAAACCGCTAGAATGTATCCGTTAAACGTTGGCAATGGGCCAACTCAATTTTCACAACGGAATCAAACGATCATGCCCATTCTTGATACTTCTTTGCACTCCTTAAAGCGCATCTATCGCGGTAAAGTTCGCGACAGCTATGAGCTTGATGATGATAAGCTCTTGATCATTGCTACGGACCGCATCTCTGCGTTTGACGTCATTCTTGACGATCCCATTCCCTACAAAGGTATGGTTTTACAAGCATTGACGGATTTTTGGTTTGAGAAACTCAAAGGCATCGTTCCGAATCATCTCACGGGTATTGATCCCACGACAGTCGTTGCCGAAGATGAAGTTGATCAAGTAAAGGGCCGCTCAGTGGTTGCCATGAAACTGAAACCGATTCCGATTGAATGCGTGGTTCGCGGTTATATCGCTGGCGGTGGATGGAAAGATTATCAGGCGACAGGTAAAGTCTGCGGCGTTGAATTGCCCGCCGGTCTTAAACAAGCCCAAAAACTGCCGCAACCGATTTTCACGCCGGCCGCCAAGATGGAAGTTGGCACACACGATGAAAATATTTCTTTTGAACAGGCCGTTCAATTAGTCGGTGAAGATGTTGCTCGACAAATCCGCGACTACTCTATCGAGCTTTACACACGTGCCGCAGAATATGCCCTGACAAAAGGCATTATCAT
>CAJMEC010000075.1 GCA_905212345.1 uncultured Sutterella sp.
GGCGACCGCGTCTCGGGAAAGCACCGGCACAAAGGCGCGGTTGCCGCCGGAGCTCTTGCCGTTGCCGCCCGGCAACTGCACCGAATGCGTCGCGTCAAAAACAACCGGGGCGCCTGTCTCGCGCATAATCGCCAAGCTTCGCATGTCGCTCACAAGGTTTCCGTAACCAAATGAAGCGCCGCGTTCACAGCACATGAAATTATCTTCATTGACTCCGGATTCACGGGCGGCCGCGCGGGCCTTTTCAATCACATTGATCATGTCGTGGGGAGCCAAGAACTGACCTTTTTTAATGTTGACGGGCTTACCCGTTCGAGCGCAGGCGCAAATAAAGTCTGTCTGGCGGCACAAAAAGGCCGGCGTTTGTAAGACGTCCACATACTTGGCAACCAGGGCAACCTCCGCCTCGGTATGCACGTCGGTGACCACCGGCACGCCCACTGTCTCACGCACACGCGCCAAGATTTCCAAACCTTTTTCAATACCGGGGCCGCGGAAACTCGAAACCGATGTGCGATTGGCTTTATCGTAACTAGCTTTAAAAATGTAAGGGATGCCAAGATCGTCACAAATTGCCTTCATTTCCCGGGCAATTTCCATCACCATTTCTTCGCTTTCGATCACACAGGGACCGGCCATGAGAAAAAACGGTTTATCCAAACCGACATCAAAACCGCAAAGTTTCATTTAAAAATGCCCTTCTTAAAAATTATTTCATCAGAAAGATTTTTCTGTTAATAGCGCGCAAACTCCCGCTTGCCTTATTAAATAAAGCCAAGCGGCCGGCCACTCCTTAGTAACGAAACCTATTTCTTTGCAAAAATATCTTTTAGGCTCTCGTCATTTCTTTCGTTTTGATTATACTGGCAAGCTGTTGATTTTCAGAAAGGAAGGAACAGGAAAAATGACGGCGATTGGTTTTGATAATCAAAAGTATCTTACGACGCAATCCGAACAGATTCGTCATCGAATCGCCCAATTCGGAGGCAAGCTCTACCTTGAATTTGGAGGCAAACTTTTTGATGATTATCACGCCTCGCGCGTCCTCCCCGGTTTTAAGCCGGACAGCAAAATCCGGATGCTGCAGCAGCTTAAAAACGATGTGGAAATCGTCATCGCCATCAACGCCGCCGACATTGAATCCAATAAAATCCGCGGCGACTTGGGGATCACCTATGATGAAGATGTTTTGCGCCTAATCGATACCTTCCGTGAAATGGGTTTGTATGTGGGCAGCGTCGTTCTCACCCAATACACGGGTCAAAAGTCTGCCCAAGCCTTTTTAAAGCGCTTGGAAACATTAGGGGTTCCGCATTATCGCCATTTCCCCATTCCGGGCTATCCTTCCGATGTTGATTTCATCGTCAGTGAAGAAGGACTGGGACAAAACGAATACATTGAAACGACCCGTTCGCTGATCGTTGTGACCGCGCCCGGCCCGGGAAGCGGAAAGATGGCCACTTGCCTGAGCCAGCTCTACCACGATCACAAGCACGGAATCGAAGCAGGTTACGCTAAATTTGAAACCTTCCCGATTTGGAACCTGCCCTTAAAGCACCCCGTTAACTTGGCCTATGAAGCGGCCACGGCTGACTTAAATGACGTCAACATGATTGACCCCTTCCACTTGGAAGCCTATGGGAAAACGGCCATTAATTACAACCGCGACGTTGAGATTTTCCCTGTTTTAAATGCCATCTTCGAGCGCATTCAGGGGGTGTCCCCCTATAAGTCCCCGACGGATATGGGCGTCAACATGGCCGGAAACTGCATCGTGGACGATGATGTCTGCCGCAGGGCCTCCCGCATGGAAATTTTGCGCCGCTTCTATGCCGCTGGTGTCAAACACATGAGAGGCGCCTCAAACGAGCAGGAAATCAATCACCTGAAACTCATCATGAATCAGGCGGAAACAACACCCGATATTTGCCCGGCGGTCGCCGTTTCGCTTGACAAAGCTGAGCAAACCGGCGCTCCTGCCGCCGCCATGATGTTACCCGATGGTCGAATCGTTACGGGCAAAACTTCCAGCACACTGGGCTGCGCCTCTGCCATGCTTTTGAATGCCCTGAAGCTTTTGGCCGGTATTGACCATGATGTGGATTTGATTTCTGCCCGAGTGCTCGAACCGATTTGCCAATTAAAGACCGAGTACCTCTTGCACAAGAATCCGAGACTGCACATCGACGAAGTTCTTCTGGCTTTAACGATTTCAGCTCTTCGAAATGAAGTGGCCCAAAAAGCAAAAGAACAGCTTTCGAAACTGCGCGGCTCTGAAGTGCACTTCACGGTCATCATTAGTGAAGAAGACGAACGGGTTCTTCAGCGCCTGGGCATTAACGTGAGCTGCGAGCCTCGTTACGAAACCTCTCGTTTGTATCACAAATAAGCGATCAACTCACTTTCGTTGATACCCCCAAAAACGATCCCCGAAAGAAGACAAAATCTTTCGGGGATTTTTGTTTAGAAGCAGTTAGGAGTAATTTAGCGATCGACTAGACGCGAGCCTTGCAGTCACACTTTGAAGTTTGAGAAGCCGTGCTTTCCCACTCAGGCTGCAAGGCCACGTGATCTATGTTAAAGCGATCCTTGACGTGTTGTCGAACCGCTTCCAAAATCAAAGGCCAAGAGCGATGAGAATCAATTCTTAAGTGAGCCGTAATTGCCGAATAGCCCGGACTCATTACCCAAACATGAAGATCGTGCACACTGACAACACCGGGAATGGCGGCAATGGCCTCACCCACCTCATCGTACTTCACTCCTTCGGGAACAGCATCAAGCATAACCGGCACCGTTTCTTTCAAAACACCCCAAGCGGCGTGAGCCACCAACACGCAGATCAAAAGCGAAAGAATCGGGTCGACTTCAACAGGACCGCCGAAATAAATCACCGCGCCGGAAACGATGGCTGCCACCGAACCCAATAAGTCTCCCAAGACGTGCACAAGCGCCGCACGAGTATTGACGTTTTTCTTATCCCGAGACAATGACCAAGCGACGGCAACATTAACCAAAAGACCAATCGTGGCAATCAGCATAACACTGCCGCCAGAGACTTCATGAGGATTGGTTAAGCGGTCAATGGCTTCATAGCAAATCCAACCCAAAACGATAAACATCACGAGGGCGTTGACAAAAGCCGCCAGCACTTCAATTCGGGCGTGACCGAATGAATGGTGGCTGTCGGCTCCTTCACGGGCAAGCCAATTGGCCACCAGGGCAAACAGAAGGCTCGCCGCATCGGTGGCCATGTGACCGGCGTCACCTATCAAGGCCAAGGAGTTACTTAACAGACCTCCCACCAATTCGACAGCTGAAAAACCTAAGGTTAAAAGAACCGCCAACCCCAAAACACTGGCTTTAACCTGACGGGTCGCATGATCATAAAGACTGTCGCCCTGTCCATGGCTTGAGAAGGCACGGTCTTTTTCTAAATTATCTGATTGAGTTTTACCGAACATTTCGTCTTCGCTTTCTTTTTTATTCGAATATCGGCGCAGTGTACTCTTTCGAGCACTTAATTGAGAATTGAAAATCACTCTCAAAATTTTGAAAAATACGCTCACGTATAATGCTCAACGTATTAATTGTGTTGACGATGCTCAAGAGTTTAAAAAAGCTGCTTGAGCCCATTTTGAGATGAATTCAGCGTATTTTTTGATTCCGGGATTGAGGCTTCCGAAAGAAGTGCTCAAAGAACCTTCATTGGGTGCCGATTTTTCTTCCCTTTTGCAATTAGGCGAAGGGGCAGAAGAAGTCTTTGAGCAAGAACTGGTGCATGAGGCGGTCTTGGATGGCGCGGCTCACATCGCCTGGCTCTGGCAAGTCATTGCTAAACGAGGCGGAATGCCCGAAACAGCCGCCTTTGAATGGGAAGCCGATGGCGGCCCCGCCATGGGAGCTGAAACCTGGCGTCTGCATACCGTGCATGAAGAGTTAATCAACGGTCAAACCATTTTGCGTTCCCCTAAAGAAGAACTCAGCGCTAACGAGCGCGATGAGCTTCATGATGAAGTGCTCGCCTGCGTCAGACAATTCGGTTTTCAACTTCAACAGTGGGCTGACCGCTGGTATCTCACCCGCAATCAAAATTGGAATCTGGCTGTCCGCCCATGGTGCGCGCAAAAGTATCGTCCTTTTTCAAATGACAGTCTGAGCGGAGCTGACGACATGGCCTTCATCGCATTGGATGAAAAACTTCGCGCCATTTTGAAAAAAAGTGATGTGAACACTAAGCGTCTCGCTCAAGGACAAGAAACGATTGATGGATTTTGGCCCGATGGCGGCTCAAGACGGCATTTACTTAAACCATCCACAATACGCGCGGTCATGGCCAATGACTCCTACGTGTGGGGATGGGCCCAAAACGCGGGACTATTGAATTTCAGAACAACCGCCTTAAAAAACGATTGGCCGCAAGCGCCTGAAGGCGACCTTTTAGCTGTCGTTGACGGACTCTATGAGAGTTATCGGCAAAAAGATTGGAACACTTGGGCTCAAAAGCTACCCGATGTGATCAAGACAGTTACTCACTTAGCCGATCTTGCTCACGCCAGACGCGCCACCAGGCTTGTTTTAGTCGCAAGCGGAGCCCGAAACACTCACACGGTTGTGATTGACAAAAATGCAACCAAAAGTCTTTTTGCCCGATTTAAAAAGAAAAAAACGCTCAACTTGGAAAAGTTTTTAGGTGAGACCGGTCTATGACACGCTTTATCACACGAGACTATAGCCCTGCCATTGCCCGGCACTTGACCGAAGAGGGTTTCCCGGAGCCTTTGGCCCGTGTCCTGGCCGCGCGAGGAATTGAGACAGCGGAGGATTTAAAGGCTGACTGGCGGGGAA
>CAJMEC010000076.1 GCA_905212345.1 uncultured Sutterella sp.
TTGCGCCATTGGGGCTCAACGTGTGAGGAAATCAGTGGCTGGTCCATATCATTAAGTCAAAAGCTTTATCGTAATTGTCTAAGCAATCCGACATTGGGGTTGGTTTACAACAACCCTTGAACCATCAGCTGATAGCCCAATCCTTGCAGATTCCGACTTGCATTCAAGTCGCTGTGCGCTCGGAGACCACAGTTCGGGCAAACAAAACGATGCTTGTCTCGTTTCCCCATCGTTAAACACGACGAACACGTTTGTGATGTATAGCGCGGATCCACATAGATCACGTGGATGCCTTTTCTTTGCGCTTTATATTCAATCTGCTGCTGAAGCTCTCTAAAAGACCAGCGATGCAAGCGACTTTTCACTCGCTTGCCGCACTTGATTCGCTCTCGGATATGCGTCAAGTTTTCCAAGACCACCAACTTCGCTTTTCGCTTGACCGCCTCTTGAACAATTGACTTACTCACAACGTGATTGATGTGTGTCACGTGCCGTCTTTCCCTGCCCGAAGCCTTGCGCAAGTGCTCTCTGGCACTTTGCGAGCCATTGCGTTGTAAACGCGCACGCAACCCTAGGTATTTATCCCGTTTGAACTTTAATTGACCGGCTTTCCACAACTGCCCGGTGGATATCGCGGCGATATTGTTTTCCCCCACATCCACTCCAATCACTTCCTCTTTGCTCAATTCCTTGGGCAAAGCCCCCAGTGTGGATTCAAACTCCAAAGTGATGTGAAGCGACCAAAAGCCTCCCTTCTTGTTCTTTCGATAGACTAAATTGCTTTCCTTAAGCTTGCCATGCTGAAGTAATCGCTTTTGAAATTCCCCCGGACATAAATCCACTTTGACACGACCCTGCACCGTGTAGACGGTGGCTGCCGTTAAATCGGAGTGATAAGTAATGGTGTTCTTATCCAAATGGATGGAGGGATTTTTAAAAACAATTCGCTTGAGCGGATTCGTCTTGTTTTTTCGAGGATGTTTGCTTAGTTCTGCTTTGTAGGCCGAAGAAACCGAACGGATAGCATTGCAAAGCATCTGCGAGCCTAAATCCGGCATAGTCGCTCTCACTGTATGGTAAGCGGCATGGTGAAGATTGAAACGCTGCCAGTTCCGTTGAGCGGGATCTTTGCAAACGAAGTCGACCAACAAACGACAAGCGTCCCGATAGCGAGCGCGAGTGAGATGCAATTTTTGCTCACTCTCGGTATCCACATTTAACCGAATACAAACGGTTGTTGATAGGTTAGAAGGTGCGCTTAACTTACCGGCGCCCTTTGATATGTTCAGTGCTTTCAATGTATTTCTGAATCGTTTCGGAACTGACGTTGCCGGCAGTCCCCACATAATAAGATGGAGACCACAGGTGAGCTCCCCACAATTGTTTTTTTAGTTCAGGGAATTTTACAAATAACTTTCGAGCGGTACTGCCTTTTAAAATTTTGATTGCATCAGCAACTGAAGTAGCCGGTGGAATACTGACAAACAAGTGGATGTGATCCGGTTGAACTTCCAGAGCCAAAATACTCCATTGCCGTTCAAGACAGATGGCTTCTATAAGGGCTTTCATCTCTGAAGCAATCGCTCCGGTCAAAATAGCTTTACGATACTTGGGACACCAAACCGCATGGTAAGCAGTTTGATAAACACAATTTCGATCAAATACTATTTCAATCATACATATTAATAATCACATGGTTTCTGAATTATACAAAAAAATCGCCCTAATGGGCGAGTGACAATTCCTCTCGCGATTAAAATCGCAAG
Organism: uncultured Sutterella sp.; assembly: GCA_905212345.1. Classification (GTDB taxonomy): domain Bacteria; phylum Pseudomonadota; class Gammaproteobacteria; order Burkholderiales; family Burkholderiaceae_F; genus Aphodousia. Next base: position 1,767 of record CAJMEC010000076.1, read on the forward strand.
TTTCCTTGTCACAATACTATGAAACTTTGTGTTTTAATTCTATGTGTTATCAATGAGCATGTATGCGATGTCGTCTTTTGCTGAATTTTTCTCTACTTCTGCCGGTATGTTGCTCAGGCGTTGGGAATTGGCCCAAATGGATGCCCTTTTGGCTGAGTGCGCGGGCGAAACGGCGATGCAACTTGGAGCGCCCTACGGCAGTTTGTTGAGAAACGCATGCCACGACAACAGGATTTTAGGTTCAAGATTCTTTTCGCAGACTTCGCAGTCTTGCGCCAGTGTTTGTTTGGATTTTGACTCTTTGCCTTTCAGAGAGTCCACTTTTGACTTGGTGGTTAGCGTCCACGCTTTAGAGTGGTCTAAGAACCCCTCGCAATTTTTTAACGAAGTTTTCCGTGTGCTTGCTCCAGAAGGCAGACTGATTTTGCTTTGCATAAATCCATGGGGACCGTGGTGGGTGAGAAAGAAAAAGAAACTTTTTGATTGTCCGGCCGGTACGCCTTTTTCTCCTCTAAGCGTTTCCCAGGTTAAAACTTTTTGCGAGCGTTACGGCGTTGTCGATCGAGGCCGTTTTGGTGTTTATTGTCCATCGTTAAGTGATAATCCGCAGCGTTTGGCACGGTGGGGGTGGTGTGAAAAAGCCGGGGATCGATGGTGGCCGGCGCTCGCCAATGCCTTCATGCTAAGTTGTGTGAAAAAAGTCGAGAACCCCGGTTTGATTGGAAAACTGATCCCGGAGGGCAGTCTTTTGAAAAAGAATTGGGCCGGCCAAGCCATCGCAACTCGAAACCAGACGAAAAATTTTTAATACCATTGATTTTTTCACGTAAATTTACGTTAAAAAATCAAAGTTCAATAAAAAATGAATAAAAATCGAAAATTACAAATTTGGACAGACGGCGCTTGTAAAGGCAATCCAGGCCCCGGTGGTTGGGGAGCTTACCTCGTATGGGGAGAAAAAGCACTGGAACTTTGCGGCGGAGAAGTGGAGACAACCAACAACCAGATGGAATTGACGGCGGTGATTGAAGCTCTTTCAGCCATTAAGCGTCCTGTGCCCATGGTGGTGAGTCTGGATAGCCAATACGTGAAAAACGGAATTTTAGAGTGGATGCCCCAATGGAAAAAGCGTGGTTGGAAAACGGCGGCCGGTAAGCCGGTGAAAAATATTGATTTGTGGCAAAAGCTTGATCAATTAGTGAGCACCCACGATATTGAATGGAAATGGGTTAAGGGACATGCGGGAGAACCCGGCAATGAAAAAGCCGATGAACTCGCCAATCGCGGTGTACCTAAAAAAGCGTAAAGGATAGAAAACAAATGGCAAAAACTTACAGCCACCAGGTCGCGTTGGATACTGAAACGACCGGTATGGAAATTGAAGCGGGAAACCGTTTGATTTCCATTGGGTGCGTGGAGATTGTGGGGCGCTCAATCACAAAGCGCACATTCTATAAACTCATTAATCCGGAACGTGAAGTTGAGGAAGGAGCGGCCAAGGTTCACGGCTATACGTGGGACAAGTTAAAGGGTAAACCGCTTTTTGTCGATATTGTGGACGATTTTCTCGCTTTCATTAAAGGCAGTCAGCTGATCATTCACAACGCGGCTTTTGACGTGGCTTATCTCAATATGGAATTGGAACGTCTGGGTAAGGGCCCGGTGACCGATTACTGTGAAAGCGTGCTCGACACTTTGCCATTAGCCAAGTCGCTTCGCCCGGGGCAGCGCGTGAGTTTGGATGCCCTGTGTTCGGCCTATGGCATCAACAACACGGATCGCACGTTGCACGGCGCTTTAATTGACGCGAAGTTGTTGGCTCAAGTGTACTTGGCCATGACTCGAGGTCAGGAGTCGCTCGATATCACGTCAGTGGATATGAAAAGTCTTCCGCCGATGCCGGATGTGACCAAGCTTCGGGTTGTCAAAGCCAGCGCGCAGGAAGAAGCTCTTCACGAAGAAACACTTAAAGCGATTGAGAAAGAAAGTAAAGGCAACTTGGTTTGGAAGACCGAAGAGACGCCCGTTGCTTAACTTCCGACATATCTATTAGAGTGTTACAAAATTTCACGTTAGGGCCGTAGTGGCCCTAATGTGCTTTCTGGTTGCATTCGGTAACATTAATCTGTTAAATCATTGAGAGTTCTACGAATAATGCAGTTAAAGACCGTTTTTGTTATTTCTGTTGTTGCTGCCGGGGTGCTTGTCGGATGCGGTGATAAAAAAGCTTCGGTTGAACGCGCTCCCATTGAAGTGGCCACTATGACGGCAACGCCCACAACGGCGTTTCGTTGGCTGGACACTTTTGGGCAAACGGAGGGCGCTGAAGAGGTTGAAGTGCGAGCTCAGGTTTCCGGCGTCTTGCGTAAGCTCAACTTTAAAGAAGGTGAGCAAGTCAAGGCCGGGCAGACACTTTTTGAAATTGAGAAAGATCCCTATGAGGCTCAATTAAGACAAGCCCGGGCTCAAACACAACAAGCAAAAACGGAATTGACGAAAGCTCGCCGGGATGCCAAGCGGGCCTCGGAGCTCATTAAGGTCAATGCCGTGAGTCGTCAGGAGTATGACGATGCGCAAAGTGCTCTCGCGGTGGCTAAAAGCGCTCTGGCTTTAGCCCAAGCTCAAGAACAGAATGCGGAAATTGATCTTTCGCACGCGATGGTTCCGGCGCCGGTTGACGGTATCGCCGGTAAAAGTGAAGTCAATGTCGGCTCATTGATTACGGCCGGCACGACACTTTTAACATCCATCACCCAACCCGATACGCTTCGTGTTTCGTTTGCCATCGGCGATAAAGCGCTTTCCGGGGCGAAACTGACCAAAGAAAATTTGGTTCGAGTCTTTTTGCCCGATTCAAAAGAATTTTTACCGGCTAAGTTGGATTTCATCAGTCAACAG
>CAJMEC010000077.1 GCA_905212345.1 uncultured Sutterella sp.
GATAAATTAAGGGGCATTGATCTCATCGGCGACAGCCGACTTTATCAACACCCCCAAATTTTTTTATGACATAGAAGCAAAATCTTTATCAGTAACAGGTTCTAACCAGACGCTCTGGTTATGGGGAACATTTGTTTCAACAGAAATATGCGTCATCCATGTATCAACACCGCCTTCATGCCAATGTTCAACATCTGGAGCAATTCGGACTACATCTCCTTTTTTGATAATTTGGACCTTCTTGCCTCTTTCTTGATAACGACCTTCTCCGGATATGACCAAGAGAATTTGACCGCCTGAGTGCTTATGCCAAAATGTTCTGGCTTTCGGTTCAAAAGTCACGTTGCCGATAGGAGCATTAAATACTGAGTCGTTTTCCGAAAGCATGGTCAGGTAAGACTGACCGGTAAAAAATTTGCCATAAGGATTGGAAGGCCCTTGACTGAAAATTGTATCAATCGGCGCCTTCGTTTCATCTGCCAGCACCGGTAGTGCCATACTCAGTACACATCCGAGTAATAAAAATGATTTTTTGGATCTCATCGTTTTCTCCTTTGTGTGAATAAGTACTTGAGATCCATATTAGCGAGTGAGTCTTTGAATCAACTTCCTCAAATATCGCAAATTGTTGCTAAATAAAGCAACGGCCTGCTTTCTAAAGCAGGCCGCCAGTCATAGTTATAAAGAAGTTTAAATTATGCTCGTTGGTAAACGAAATTACCGTTAACCATTGTGGCGTCAACCTTAACTTTGAGGATATCGTCGGGGTTAATGGTGAAAATGTTGTCGCTTAAAACAACAAGGTCAGCAAGATAACCCTGCATCAATCGCCCCTTCACCTTTTCATCAAAGGAGGCATAAGCGCTTTCGATGGTATAGGCATCAACGGCCGAATAAATATCCACACATTCTTCAGGATGCCAACCGCCCGCCGGTTCTCCACGCAAATTTTTGCGGGTTACCGCGCAGTAAAGGTTAGCAATCGGATCCATGTCTTCCACAGGGCTATCCGTTCCGTAGCTAGTATGAACACCCAAATCCATCAAGGTCTTGAAGGCATAGCTTGTTGCCGCCAGATCTTTTCCGACACGATCTTCCACAATGGCCGTATCGTAGTGCAGGAAGATCGGCTGAACTAAAGCAAGAATGTCATTCTTTGTAAAACGTTCAAGCAACGGACGATCCGTAATCTGGACGTGAATAATGCCCAGACGCAACGGATTTTCGCCATTTTCACAAACCTTGTCATAGGCGTTCAGAACGTTTTCGATTGCAGCGTCCCCAATAGCGTGCACGGCTACGCCACAATCATTCTTAACAGCCATACCGACCAAAGTATCGATTTCTTCAGGTGTTAAAGTGGCAATGCCGCGAGTGGAGGGATCATCCGCGTAGGGTTCTCGCATATAGGCCGTGCGGGCACCAAGACTGCCGTCAACAAAGAGCTTCAAGGGACCGAAGCGGTTAAAGTCGTTACCCACTCCCGTGCGATAGCCTTTATCCAAGAATTCTTGGAAAGCATTAGGTTCCATGAAGCTAAATTGATGGTACACGCGGACTGTCGGCGTTTCAGACAACACTTGGTTGTATGCTTCAAGAGTCGATTCCCAGTCTCCCATGCGCACGTCACACGTTTGAACAGAGGTAACCCCCGTTTCATTGGCATGCTTCATAGCCGTACGGATTAAACGCTTTTTCGTTTCAATCGAACGTTCACTCATCAAGCAACGTACTTGAGCGCGGGCGTTTTCACGCACAACCCCAGTTAATTCCCCGTTTTCTTGGTCAATGGCGCCACCCGCGTTCGGAACCGTATCAACCGTCACCCCAGCCATTTCGAGTGCTTTGGTGTTACAAGTCAAAATATGGCCGCACGCACGATCGAAAATGATCGGGTAATCAGTCGAAATCTTGTCTAAGTCGTGACGGGTTAAAAGACGATGCTCGTCTGTAAAGTAATCCTGATTCCAACCCATCCCATGGATCACTTCGCCGGGCTGCGGCTGATTTTCTTCAATATAGCGACGACCGCGCTCGATCACTTCAGCGATGGAAGTAACACCTTGCAGACGAACAGCGGCTAATGCAATACCGGTGTTAAAGAGGTGTTGGTGAGAGTCATTAAAACCTGGAACAATCGTGCGTCCTTGGGCATCGTACAAATTTTCATTGCCCGTGCAGGCAGCGCGCACTTCTTCTTCGGTCCCGACCGCTGCGATCTTGCCGTCATCGCCCACTAAAAGAGCCTGGGCAAATATGCCTCGTTGAACATAAATATTGGCGTTATAAATCAATGTCGACATGGTGTTACTCTCCATTTTCCTTAGCTTGAGCGGCCACTTGGGCGTCATGCTGCTTGCGGAACATCACTTCATAGATAACCAAACCGAGCAGCGGCACAATGAAACCTAAAACAACAGTAATCGGATCATTACCAATCGTGTTGATGATCAAACCGATCATCACAGCGCAGATGATCAAAATTGGGATCGGATAGAACCAAACGCGATACGGGCGTTCCAAATCCGGATACTTGCGGCGCAAGACAATCACGGCAAAGAAAGTCATCCCGTGGAAAATCATGCCGCACAAAGCAACCAAACTCGTCAATTCACCCAGGGTTCTCGACAGAATCAAGACAATAGCGAGAGCGGCCGAGGCAAGCTGAGCATTAATCGGCGTGCGATACGTCGGGTGAAGCTTGGCAAAGGGCTTAAAGAAAGCGCCGTCACGAGCCATAGCGTAAGTCATACGCGGGAAGGCAAGAACGCAACCGTTTAAGGAACTGAAGATTGCCAAAATCATGGCTGCGCCTACGATGTAGAGACCGGCACTGCCAAAGAGCATATTGGCAGCTTCCGTACCCAAGTAATAGTTACCGGAATTAACCATTTCAACAATCTTGCCGTAAGGCACAACACGGAAAATGGCGTAGTTAAAGAGCACGTACAAAAGCGCCACACCAACAATAGCCAAAATCAAGGCAAGCGGGATGTTTCTCTTCGGATTCTTGATTTCTTCTGCAATGTTATTGAGGTTGGTCCAACCTTCATAGGCCCACAATGTGGCGATAACGGCGAAACCGATCATCGAAAGCAGAGTTGAGATCGAGGGCATTTCACCCGGGTACATGAAGAGGTCGGGGGATTCTTCACCCAAAAGCAGACCAGCGAAGAGAATCAAAAGAATCGGCAACATCTTTAAAACCATAAAGACATTACCCAAACGGCTACCAATACCCACCCCGCGGATATTAATAAGCGTCAAGAGCAAAACGGTGGAAATGGCAATAACCTTTTGGCTGATCGGGTCAATCGTCCAAATGGAATTGAGCGCCGCGGCAAAGGCCACAGCCAATGCAGCGATAGAACCCGGGTTGGACAGGCAGAAATTACCGAACCCGCACATAAAGGCAATGCGTTCGCCATAAGCTTCACGCAAATAAACGTAATAGCCGCCCGCCTTCGGGATCATGGCTCCTAATTCAGCAAAGCAGATACCGCTCAAAAGCGTCACCAACCCGCCGATTAACCAAACCAAAAGAGAGAGACCAGGGCTCATGCCCGCGCGTTGCAGAACGATAGCACCGATGTAGAAAATACCGGAGCCGATCATGATACCTGCCAAAACGGAAATTCCACCGAAAAGCGTCACATCACGACGCATTTCAGTCTTTTCGCTTTGCAGTTGATTGGCAACAGAGTTTGTCGTCATCATCTAATCCTTATTCTTATTGAATTAAACAAAAGCCATAAAAAAAGTTGCATCCATCGATGCAACCTTGCTTACGTCATTCGAATAAGGCGATGACAGCCGTTTGCGATCGATAGCTCCTCCACTTCCTGTCGAAAGTGGGAGTCATGGAAATATTCTTCCCATGCCCAACTGGTGATTCCCACCGGAATCATCGTTTCGGCGACTTGACCTTTCTCGAGCTGTCTTCGGGTGTCCCCTCAGGCTTGATACTCTTTCGCGTCGCGCCTCTATCAACTTTGGATTAAATTAAACGCCAAAAATTAACGTTTGTAAATAGAAAGAAAAAACAAAAAAGGCCCGAATTTTTTATTTCGAGCCTTTTTTTAAGCAATTTAGATTAGAAGTTTCTAAATTTATGCGTCAGCTGACTTCACATCAAAGGTGAATTCATCGCCTTTGGCACCAACCGTCACGGTATCACCTGATTTAACGTTGCCCGCCAAAAGCAGACGAGATAA
>CAJMEC010000078.1 GCA_905212345.1 uncultured Sutterella sp.
TGATTGATGTGTGTCACGTGCCGTCTTTCCCTGCCCGAAGCCTTGCGCAAGTGCTGTCTGGCACTTTGCGAGCCATTGCTTTGTAAACGCGCACGCAACCCCAAGTATTTATCTCGCTTATGTTTTAATTCGCCCGCTTTCCAAACCTTTCCGCTGGAAACCGCTGCAATATTATTTTCTCCTACATCAACACCGATCACTTCTTCTTTTTTCAATTTCTCGATTAAGGCACTCAGTGTTGAGTCATATTCCAGACTGATATGCAGGAACCAAAATCCTCCCTTCTTATTCTTTCGATAGACAAGATTGCTTTCTTTGCGTTTGCCTGAGTCAAGCAATCGTTTTTGAAAATCTCCCGGACACAATCTGACTTTTACCCGACCTTCAACTGTAAAAACAATTGCTTCAGTCATATCCGATTGATAACGGATTGTGTTTTTGTCCAAATGGATAGAGGGATTTTTAAAAACAATTTCTTTTAGAGGCTCTTCTTTATTTTTTCGGGGATGGTTCGTCAGTTCTGTTTTGTAGGCAGCAGACACCGACCGAATGGCATTACAGGCTAACTGCGATCCCAGTACCGGCAAGGTGGATCTCAAATCGTAGTATGCGGCATGGTGCAGGTTATAGCGCTGCCAATTACGCTCACTGGAATCGCGGCAAACGTACTTAACCAGAAAATTGCAAGCGTCACGGTACACAAGCCGAGTCTTGTGCAGCCTCTGAGCAGCATCCTCATGCATTTGCAGTTTGATGCAAACGGTCGTCGTTAATTTGGAGGGAGCGGAAAGTCTACCTGCGCCCTTTGATATGTTCAGTTCTTTCAATGTACTTCTGAATAGTTTCGGAACTGACGTTGCCGGCAGTGCCCACGTAATAAGACGGAGACCAAAGGTGGCCTCCCCATAACTGTTTTTTCAACTCAGGGAATTTAACAAATAATTTTCTGGCGGTGCTGCCTTTCAAAATTTTGATTGCATCAGCCACTGAAGTAGCAGGCGGTATGCTGACAAAAAGGTGAATGTGATCAGGCTGAACTTCAAGCGAGAGAACCGACCACTGACGTTCCTGACAGATTGTCTCAATAAACCGTTTAGTTTCTGCGGCGATTGAACCGACCAAAATTGATTTCCGATACTTTGGGCACCAAACCGCATGGTAAGCAGTTTGGTAGACACAATTTCGATCAAATACAATTTCAAGCATAATTTTACCCAATCACATGATTGATTTATTATACAAAAAAATCGCCCCGGCGGGGCGAGTGCCAATTCCTCTCGCGATTGAAATCGCAAGTTTCCTTGGCACGATACTATGAAGTATTTATCGTCCCATTTTTTGAATATGGATAATGTGCTCTTCTGCGCCGCCACAGTTGCCTTTTTTCTTTAAAGCTGAGCCGCAAGATGAACAGGAACCGCCACAGCCGTTACTGTCGCGGTTTTTAATTTTGAAAACAATCACCCACACCACCTCGAGTAAAATCAAAATCAAAAGTAACCAGCTGATGCCATTCATCATTATCCCTTTTAAGAATGATTCTCAATAATTAATATCCTAGCATCATTCCGAGAAGTCGTACAACGAGGGCAGCGATCCAGGCGATAACGCACTGGAATACGGCAACACCAATGGCCCACTTGCCGCCCAGCTCACGATTGATTGTTGCAATGGAGGCTACGCAAGGGGTGTAAAGCAGACAAAATACCAAAAGGGTTAAAGCTGTCAGAGCGCTGAGCACAGCAGTCAGTGCCTCAGTGGAACCGAAAAGTACGGATAGACTGCTGACGACACTTTCCTTGGCCATAAAGCCGCCGATTAGAGCAGTGGTGATTCTCCAGTCATCAAAGCCCAGCGGAGCGAAAACAGGAGAGATCCAACCGGCAACCACCGCCAAAATACTTGTCTGAGAGTCTTCTACTGGATTGAGTTGAAAATCAAAGGTCTGCAAGAACCAGATAACAATGGTGGCTACAAAAATCACGGTAAAGGCTCGTTGCAGGAAGTCTTTTGCTTTATCCCACAACAAAAGCATGACGTTTTTCGCACCCGGCATGCGGTAGTTCGGCAATTCCATGACAAACGGAACCGCTTCACCTTTGAAAAGGGAGTTTTTCATCAATAAGCCTAAAAGGATCGCCACGGCAATTCCTAAAAGGTAGAGACCGATCATGATCAGGGCACCGTTTCCCGGGAAAAACGCAGCGACAAAAAACGCGTATATAGGTAATTTGGCCGAACAGCTCATAAAGGGGGTGAGCAAAATAGTCATTTTGCGGTCACGCTCCGAAGGCAATGTTCGGCTAGCCATTACGCCCGGCACGGTGCAGCCGAAACCGATCAGCATCGGCACGATGCTTCGTCCGGACAGTCCGATTTTTCTCAAAAGCGTATCCATGACGAAGGCAACACGGGCCATGTAGCCGCTGTCTTCCAAAAATGAGAGGAAGAAAAAGAGAACCACAATGGTGGGTAGGAAACTGAGCACACTGCCCACGCCATTGAAAATGGCATCAATAATCAGTGAATGAATGGAGGCATTGACTTGAAGTATCGTCAACAGGGCATCCGTATAATCCGTGGCACACCCAATCAGCCAGTCAAGCGCATCACTGAGCCATACACCGATCACATTAAAGGTAAGCCAGAAAACCAAAGCCATGATGGCAATGAAGGAAGGAATGGCTGTGTATTTGCCCGTCAACACTTCATCAATTTGAAGACTGCGAATGTGTTCACGACTCACACGTGGTTTTACCACCGTTTGACGACAGACCTTATCAATAAATGAAAAGCGCATGTCGGCGATGGCGGCTGCGCGATCCAGTCCGCGTTCGGCCTCCATTTGCTTGACAATGTGGGTCAAGGTCCGTTTTTCATTGATGTCTAAATCGAGTTGATCAATGATGAGCGTGTCGCCCTCAGCAATTTTGCTTGCCGCAAAACGAAGGGGAATATTGGCTTTTTGTGCATGATCCTCAATGATATGCATGATGCTGTGCAGACAACGGTGCACGGCACCCCCATTATCTTTGGAGTCGCAGAAATCCTGAACCGAGGGAGGCTCTTGAAATTTGGCAACGTGCAGGGCGTGGTCAATCAATTCTTCAATACCTTCGCCCCGGCTTGCAGAAATTGGCACCACTGGCATTCCAAGAAGCGCTTCCATCTCATTGACGCGAACAGAACCTCCGTTTGCCCACACCTCGTCCATCATATTAAGTGCGAGCACCATGGGACGGCCCAATTCCATCAGCTGCATGGTCAGATAGAGGTTTCGTTCAATATTGGTCGCATCAACAATATTGATGATGGCTTTAGGATTTTCCTTCAGAATAAATTCACGCGAAACGATTTCTTCGTTTGTGTAAGGTGAAAGAGAATAAATGCCTGGCAAGTCCGTCACCAGTGTTTCATTGTGGCCGATAATGCAACCGTCTTTTCGGTCTACCGTGACACCGGGAAAATTGCCGACATGCTGATTGGAGCCGGTGAGGCGGTTAAAAAGTGTGGTTTTACCGCAATTTTGGTTGCCGGCTAAAGCAAAAGTGATGGTTTCTCCTTCCGGAAGAGGGTGCTCGTGTTCCTTGACATGATACTTACCGCCTTCGCCGTAGCCTGGGTGCATGATTTCTTCAATTTCAGCTCGCGTTTCTTTTTGAGGCAATTCATCCCGAATATCGGTGATAGTGATTGCTTGAGCTTCGGCGACACGAAGGGTGAGTTCGTAGCTTCGAATTCTCACTTCAATGGGGTCGCCCATTGGGGCGCGTTTGACCATTGTGACCGTTGCCTGGGGGATTAAACCCATATCAAGGAAATGTTGACGGAGGGCTCCGGTTGCTCCAACTGATTCAACGGTCGCGCTTTGGCCGATAGGAAGATCATTTAAGGTAACGGACATCTTTTATTTTCTTTCGCTTTTTTTCCGTACGGTCTTGTTGTACGAAATTTTGTTCGTGCATTTTAGTGCAGTCAGTCTCGAGGTGCTAATAGAGGGTAGCAATTGCATTACTTATCGATATTTTTTATTTTTCGTTTAATAGAAAACTAAAATTTATATCAATGGAAAATAAAAATTACAATCAATGAAAAATCAAAATTTTATTTATTAGAACACTACTGTCCAAAATAAATTTTTAAGCACAGTTTTCTACGGGCAATAAAAAAGC
>CAJMEC010000079.1 GCA_905212345.1 uncultured Sutterella sp.
TGAGAGATGAGCGCTGGCTTTGGAGAGATTCGAAGTGAAACTCATCCCGATGATGAAGGAAGAGAAACCGGAAGTTGAGCAGGTATTTTGACTATATCTGATCAACATCGACCAGGTTTTTCGTAACGGTGCCACCAACTTTGAATATCCGCTTCCGAAAGATGCCATGCGTTACACGACCGTTCCTAACTGGAAAACGCAATTGCACGGTGCCGTTGGTTTCAACGAAGCCGGTGTCGGTATGTCCGGAACGGAGTCTATTTTTGCCCGTGATGATGCTTTAAAACTTGACCCCTACAATGAAGCAACGGGCATTACTGAAGACGATATTTTGGATGTCATCCTGCCGCGAGCTAAGAGCGCACGAGAAGGCGTTCAAATCTTAGGTAGCATTGTTGAAACGATCGGAGCCGGCGAAGGATTTGGCGTGGCATTCGTTGATGAAAAGGAAATGTGGTACCTTGAAACCGGCACCGGTCATCAATGGATTGCTCAACGCATCCCGGCTGACCAATATTTTGCCTCCGGCAACCAAGGTCGTCTGCAAGCCTATGACCCGAAGAGCCCCGATTTCATGGCTAGTAAGAATTTGGTGAAGTGGGCTACCGATAACGGCTTCTACGATCCGAAGAAAGATGGCGCCTTTAATTTCTCCAAGGCTTATACCCGTGATGACTCACGCGACCGCGTCTACAATGACCCGCGTGTTTGGCAAATTCAAAAGATCTTAACGCCGAGCTTAAAGCAACCCGTACAAGAAGGCCGTAGCTTCCCGGTTTATGCCAAACCTGAAAAGAAGGTCACGCTCGAAGACATGAAGAGCATTTTGCGCAACCACTACGAAGCCGGTGAATTGCAAAGCCATGATCCCTATTCCAAAGGTTTGCGTGGTGACGAAGAATACCGCCCGATCAGTGTCTTCCGTACCTACGAATCCCACGTGATGCAAGTGCGTCCTTGGATGCCGCGTGAAATTGGCTCTGTGATTTACGTGGCTATGGGTATGTCGAATCTTTCTGTTTATGTCCCGTACTACCACGGTCTTGACGCTTATCCTGCCCATTATGGCATGGGCACAAACGAAGCTGACAGCCAATCCATGTACTGGAAGTATCGTAAACTTCAAACGCTCGTGATGACCGACTACGTCAAGTTGGCTCCGATTGTTGAAAAGGCCTACCATGAATTCGAAGCCGATACAGCTAAGAAACAAAAGGCTTTTGAAGATGAATATCTGAAGATTTACAAGAAAGATGCCAAGAAGGCTGACAAGATGCTCAATGACTTCAACTTGAGTGTCATGGCAAGCGCTGAAAAATTGGCAGAAGACTTGACGAATCGAATCTTCACCATTCGTACAGCAGACATTCAAGCTGCCAACTTCTTTGCCAATAAGAGCAAGAAAGACTAATTAGGTTTTCTCCTAAAAGGCTCAAGAGCCGTCCAATTCTGCTTGATTTGGACGGCTTTCTCGTTTCAGAAAAGTCCTTTACAATCCTTCTGACTTTTTAACCAATACCTTATAAGATGGCTCCCCGCTTTTACGTTGATTGTGATTTTCAACCCAACAGTACCCTTGTGCTGCCTGGAAAACCAGCTCACCACGCCAGCCGTGTCCTTCGCATGAGAGAAGGTGACAGCGCAGTGCTTTTTGACGGACGGGGAAATGAAGCTCAGTGCATCTTGCACTTCTTCTCCGATCGAACTGAGGCAGACATTCTTTCTGTAGCTCCAAGCCACACTGAAAGTCCTTTAAAGACCGTATTAATTCAAGCCTTAGTATCTCAAGAAAAGTTGGACTGGATTTTGGAAAAAGCGACCGAACTGGGTGTATCCAAATTAGTCATTGCTCCGGCCGAAAGAAGCGTGACTAAATTAGACGCAAAACGCCTAGAAAAACGTCTCAGTCAATGGAAAAACACCGTGCAGAGCGCCTGCGAACAGTGTGCACGAAGTCTTATTCCCGATGTTCAATACTTTGATCAATTGCAAACCGCTCTTATCAACAATAAAAGTGATCGCAATCTTGTTTTAGCCCCTGCTGCGGAAAAGCGTTTTCATTTGGAGGGTTCACAGAGCGTAACGTTTGCTGTTGGCCCTGAAGGAGGATTTAGCGCACAAGAAATCGAACTTGCCAAATCATTGGGCTATGAAAGCGCGCTGCTCGGCCCTAGAGTTTTAAGAACGGAAACCGCTGGTTTAGCGGCACTTGCAGTTGCGCAAAACCAATGTGGGGACTTTCGTTAGAAAAAGATTCCGGCCAATCCCAAGAAAATTAAGAATCCGCCGCTATCGGTGATAAAGGTAAGAAGAACAGAGCTGCCCATGGCAGGATCGCGGTCAAATTTCTTCAGCGTTAGCGGGACAATCAAACCCACCAATGCGCCAACGATAATGTTGAGCATCATCGCGAGAAACATTACAAGGCCTAACTTCATCCCAAAGCTTGCGTCAAAATAAAGTAACCAAGCCCCCAACCCTGCAATCGCTCCCCATAGCAGACCATTAATTAAAGCGACACCAAGTTCTTTTTTAAAGAGGTCCATGGTGTTGCTCGCTGTCACTTGACCCATGGCAATTGAACGCACCAAAAGCGTTAATGTTTGATTACCCGTGTTACCCGCAATATTGGCGGCAATCGGTAAAAGAGCCGCCAAGGCAACCACACGGGAAATGGTCCCTTCAAAACAGCTGATAACTCTTGAAGCTACAAAAGCCGTGCACAAATTGACGCCAAGCCAAATCCAGCGGCTCTTAGCGGCCTCCCAAACACTACCGAACAAGTCCTGCTCATCACTCAAACCGACTGCCGCATAAGCATCTTCATCGCTACTTTCACGAATCACGTCCATCACTTCATCGACGGTCAAACGACCGACTAAACGGCCGGTTTCATCGACCACCGGAGCGCTCACCAAGTCGTAACGTTCAAACGCCTGGGCCGCATCTGTTGCGTCATCCAAGGGATTTAACGTTAGGACATCACCCTTCATCAATTCCCGGACACTTCTTTCCGGGTCACTAATTAAAATTTTCGATACGGGTAAAGCACCTTTGAGTTTTTGATTGCGGTCGACCACGAAAATCATGTCCGTGAGTTCCGGCAATTCTTCAAAACCTCGGAGATACCGGAAAACCGCCTCCAATGAAGAATCTTCACGAACCGAAATAATTTCAAAATCCATGCGCGCGCCAACGCTTTCTTCCGGGTAGCTCATGGCCGCCCGCAACTGCGCACGCTCTTTGGTCGTCAACCCTTCTTGAACTTCAGCCACCACATCGGGTGGCAAGTCTTCCACCAAGTCAGCGATTTCGTCGGTATCCAATGTTTCCATGGCATCGACGAGTTCCTCTCTGTCCATCGCATCAATCAAGGTCTCACGAACACTGTCATTGACCTCAACCAACACGTCACCGTCTTGGTTATTGCGCACCAAATCCCAGACAATCAGACGATCATCTGTCGGTAGAGCTTCAAGGATGTAGGCGATATCAGCCGGATGCAGAGGCGCCAAAATTTTTGCGATCTCAGATTTGATTTGAACATGAAAGCTTTCACGTAATTGAGCTTCCTGTTCCTTCGTCAGAGCGCCGCTGGCACTGATTTTATGGCGCTGATCTTCGGCTTTTTCAAGGCATTGTTGAATGCGAGCGAGGGCACGGCTTGCGAGTTCGGGTTCGCGAGCCGATTCTACCGTCTGTGCGGTACCAGCTCCTGCCGGAGCTGTTTTAAGTTCAATGTCTCGAGCTTCTGGCATCGAGGCACCCCTTCGTTCATAACAACCGTTACCTTCTTACGTATTGCTCGTAAAAAAATTCTAAAGTCCAGGGATTGTACCACCGACTCGGATTGACACGGACCAGTTTCGAATTCTTCCAGCCTGAACTTTTTAAATTTGGTAAACAACTCTCGACTAATCTCTGGACCAGCCACGTTTGTCAAGGGGTAACAAA
>CAJMEC010000080.1 GCA_905212345.1 uncultured Sutterella sp.
CGCGGCTCTTGAAACCATGGCGAAGGGAGTAAGCACATGCCGAGACGCAACAACAACTGCCAGTGCGGCAGTACGGGCAATACCAATAACTGCAGCAACAGCAACAGCAGCTGCAGCAGCGGAAACACCGAACTTTTCTTCCATCATCTTGATGAGTTCGGAAACTTCGAGAACGGTCATGGACGCAATTGCGTCGAGGATTTCTTCTTTCGTAAGGGCCATTTTATGACTCCAATAAATTTCGTTTGTTAATTAAAAATTAGGTTAGGCAGCAGCCTTTTCCTTAGCATCGCGAACAGCGGCAACTGTGCGCACCATGCGCGCAGGCACTTCATTGAGCGTGCGAACGAACTTAGCGATCGGTTCGTTCATCGTAGCCATTAACTTAGCCAACAATTCTTCGCGGCTCGGCATCGTAGCGAGTTGTTCAACACCGGCAACGTCCAAGACGTTGTTCGGCATCGCACCGCCCTTGACAATGAGCTTGTCGTTTTTCTTGGCAAAGGAGACTAACACCTTAGCAGCGGCGACCGGATCAGCGGAAAAACCGTAAACGAGAGGGCCGACAAATTGGTCGGACAAACCTTCGAACGGAGTACCGGCAACGGCACGACGCACAAGAGTGTTTTTAAGCACGCGCAGTTGGACACCTTCTTTGCGAGCGTTAGCACGCAATTGAGTGACCGCTTGAACGCTCAGCCCACGGTATTCGGCAATAACGATCGAACCAGCGCTGGCAACAATGCCACTCACTTCTTCGATAACTGCCGCTTTATCTTGACGATTAAGACCCACGGTCTGGCTCCACTCAGAGGTACCGAAATTAATTTCGGCACCGGTTTACAAATAACCGGCAACTCTCCGAGAGTCTCGCCTGCCATGCCTAGCGGCACGATCAAACGAAATTTTCTCTCTTCGGTAGCCGTCTACGCTGGACATCTTGTCTGTCAACCGGTTTTTGACGTTCACCGACTCTTCCACAAGATAATTAAAACAATCGCTCCGAGGTTCTAAGCTTTTCAGCCGTCCAAACGCCGAATCTTTTGTTTCCAGCGGTCTTTGACAGCGGGAAGTAACCTTCCCACCCAAAGCCCTCGAGGCCTCACGACCTCTTTTTGTGAGCCCGATCATTAGATCGGACTCACGGGTAAATGTTATTAAGCAACAACAGTTGAAACGTCAACGCGAACGCCAACACCCATCGTAGAAGAGACAGAAACCTTGCGGAGGTACTGCCCCTTGGAGGAGGCGGGCTTAGCCTTGACCAACGCATCAATCAACGCCTTCAGGTTCGTTTCCAAGCGAGCAGCTTCAAAGGAAGCACGACCGATAGAGGCGTGAATAATACCGGCCTTATCAGCGCGGAATTGCACCTGACCAGCCTTAGCGTTCTTAACAGCTTCAGCCACGTTCGGCGTAACCGTACCCACCTTCGGGTTCGGCATCAAGCCGCGCGGGCCTAAAATCTTACCCAATTGACCCACAATACGCATAGCGTCCGGAGAGGCGATCACAACGTCAAAGTCAAGTTGACCGGCCTTAACTGTAGCGGCCAAATCATCAAAACCGACAATGTCAGCCCCTGCGGCCTTAGCTTCATCAGCCTTAGCACCCTGAGCAAACACGGCCACGCGAACCGTCTTACCCGTACCTTCGGGCAACACAGCGGCGCCACGAACAGCTTGGTCGGACTTACGGGGGTCAATACCCAATTGAATAGCCACGTCGACAGATTCGTCGAACTTGGCGCTAGCCGTTTCCTTAACCAATGCCAAAGCATCAGCAACGGCGTAAAACTTTTGCGCTTCAACCTTGGACTGAGCGGCCTTCATACGCTTGGTGATCTTAGCCATATTACAGTCCCTCCACAGTAATGCCCATGGAACGAGCGCTACCGGCGATCGTACGAACAGCAGCATCCATATCAGCAGCCGTCAAATCCGGCATCTTTGTCTTGGCGATTTCTTCGGCTTGAGCGCGAGTAATCTTACCCACCTTGTCCGTATGCGGACGAGAAGAACCCTTCTGAATCTTAGCGGCCTTCTTAATCAAAATTGTGGCCGGAGGGGTCTTCATAATGAAGGTGAAGCTCTTATCAGCGTAAGCGGTGATCACCACTGGAATAGGCAAACCGGGTTCAACACCTTGCGTACGGGCATTGAAGGCCTTGCAGAATTCCATGATGTTAAGACCGCGCTGACCGAGAGCGGGACCGATTGGGGGCGAGGGGTTAGCCTTGCCGGCGGGAACTTGCAGCTTAATATAGCCGACAATCTTCTTAGCCATTTGAGGTTTCCTTTTAGGTTCTAGCGCCTTCACAGTTCTCTCTGCTCAGGCTCCCTAGTGTTTGTTTAACAAGAAAGAGCGCGATTATGCCACCGAATTTTGCAAAAAGCAAATTCTTGTCATAACCACGCGAAAATTAAATTTTTTCTACGCCGCTAAACGAAATGTCCACCGGAGTTTCACGTCCAAAAATCTCAACTGTGACACGCAGGCGGCTACGATCGTAATCCACCTCTTCGATGCGACCATTGAAATCAGCGAAAGCACCTTCTTTAAGACGAACTGTTTCGCCAACTTCAAAGCTAATCTTGGGACGCGGTTTTTCAGCGGTAGCTTCTTGGGTTTGAAGAATCGCTGCGATTTCGTGATCGGCCAGAGCCGCCGGACGATTACCGCCCAGGAAGCCAGTAACACGAGGCGTATTTTTAACCAGGTGCCAAGTGTCGTCATTCATGACCATATGCACCAACACATAGCCGGCATACATCCGGCGTTCAGTCACATAGCGACGATTATTGCGAGTTTCAACCACTTCCTCAGTCGGGACCAAAACTTCACCAAATTGTTCAGGGAATGCGCAACGACCGATTCTTTCTGTCAGCGCTCTTTGCACACTCTTTTCCATACCGGAATAAACGTGCACAACATACCAACGCATTTTCGGTGCAGCAACTTGTTGTTCTTGCATTTCAGTCATACGCAGACTCCATTAAAGGCTGAGCTTCAACAAAACGTCGTACAAGCCCCATTCAACGATCATATCGACCAAGAACAAAAATACCGCGACGACGACAACAAACGCAATGACCATACCGGTAGAGTTCAACGTTTCTTTACGTGTCGGCCACACAACGCGACGCAATTCGTCATACGATTCGCGACCATAAACAATGAAACGTTTGCCCGAAGGGCTAAACCATGCAACCACCACGGCGAAAACCAAGC
Organism: uncultured Sutterella sp.; assembly: GCA_905212345.1. GTDB lineage: Bacteria > Pseudomonadota > Gammaproteobacteria > Burkholderiales > Burkholderiaceae_F > Aphodousia. The sequence goes on from CAJMEC010000080.1 coordinate 3,232, forward strand.
CACCGATCAACACGCCCAAACGAACCAGTAAGGTTTGGTCGCTCAAAAAGCTAAAGCCGCAGACGCCGGCCAATGCCAGAATAACCGCCAACGACACCAAAGCCATGTCCGAGCCAGATGTTTTTTCTTCAGGTTTTGCGTTTTGTGTACTCATAATTTCTTTAGGCGAATCCTTGTCTATCAATAGCAGCGATTGCGCCAAATTTAATGTCAAAAAAAGAGCGTTTCCAACAACACCAAGCCGCGATCTTCTGACCGCGGCTTGCTTGCACTATATCTTGGGTGGCAGGGGCAGAAGGAATCGAACCCTCAACCTACGGTTTTGGAGACCGTCGCTCTGCCAATTGAGCTATACCCCTAACCCTTCTTAAGAGCCGTCACGTTGACGACTCTCTTGAATCCGAGATTATTCGATGATCTTGGCCACCACACCGGCGCCAACCGTACGACCACCTTCACG
>CAJMEC010000081.1 GCA_905212345.1 uncultured Sutterella sp.
AAGTCCGAAACGTTTGCTCATCGCAGCCGCTACCGCGCAAAATAATCCGAAACAGGCAATGGGCAACGCATTGAGAAATCCGTAAGCAGGGTAACCGATTTGAAGAGTTTTTATGATTTCTTCCGCAACAGCACCCACACAGGTAATAGGGCCACGCATGACTAGAATCGTCATCAGCAAGGCTAAAAAAACAATGATTGGCGGATAAGCCGTATTTTTTATCCCTGTCATTGGTTAAAAATCAAAAAAAGACCCCGAAAGTTTAATCCCTTCGGGGCCTCTTTCACAAACGAACAGTCAGATCTGAATTAAATCTGAAATTAATAGAGCTTCGAAATCACTTCGCGGGCAAAAACGTCCTGGGCCTTGATCAGTTCGCCCAATTGTTTATCGTCCTTAAAGTCAATCGTCAATCCGCCTTTTTCGTGGGCTTCCTTTACAGCCGGGTCATTTAACACTTTACGGAATGTCTCAACCCAGTAAGTAAGCACATCAGCGGGAACACCGGCGGGAGCAACGATGGCGCGGGCAGAGCCGTACCATTGATCATAGTAGCCTAACTCACCCAAAGTCGGCACATTGGGATAATCTTCCAAACGCTTTGTGTCAAACACACCCAAGAGGCGGAGTACCGGTTTGTCGCCACTCACAAGCTTGGCCACGTCAGCAATTTTGGCGCAGGAGAAGTCCACTTCGCCTTGACGCAAAGCCATCAACTGGTCGGCCGTTCCACCGTAGGGGACAGCCTTGTACTTAAAGCCCGCGCTTTGAGAAAGAAGCTGAGCGGCGGTATGGTTTGAAGCCTTCACACCGTTGGTGGAGCAACGAAGCTTTTCGTTGGCCTTGGCGTCTTTCACCAAATCCTGAAGTGTTTGCCACTTGCTGTCAGCGCGCACTACAACGACCCCGGTTTCAGTCAGGTGGTTAGCAATTGGAGCGACTTGCGTTACCTTAAAGGCGGCGTTCTTTTCATTGGCTAGCGTGGTAAAAGTCGGTAAATTGATATAACCGATTGTGTAGCCGTCGGGTTTGGATTTTGCCAGGCGAGTCCAACCGATTTTGCCGTCAGCGCCAGGAAGATTATTGATGATCATGGCCTTGCCGATTTCCTTTTCAGTCAAGGTCATCAAAAGTCGGGCTCCCGTGTCGGTGCCGGAACCTGCCTTATAGGCCACGATGACGTTGACGTCCTTTTCAGGCGTCCAGGCCTGGACAGAAAGCGGAATCGACATGGCCACGGCTAATGCTAAGGCTAACTTTTTCATGTTTAACACTCCTTTGATGAGTCATCAATTTGTTCTTCCGGGCCTTTTGTCGACGACGCAGGCTGAAGGTCCGGCATTCAGTCTGCGTCAAAAAAATTACTTATGTTTGTCCATCATGTCTTTTTCCACTCTTCCCATAAAGAGGGGCGAGAAGATACCGACCACGCACAGCGCAATCAGCATCCAGCAAAGCGGAGTGGCAAAAAGAATCGAGGGATCACCGTCACTAAGCATAAGAGAGCGGCGCAAGCCGTTTTCGCCGATAGGTCCCAAAATTAGACCGAGCACAATAGCTGCGGCATTTAAATCAAATTTGCGAACCAAATAGCCGATCACGCCGAACACACACATAATGATGACTTCGACGATGTTATTGTTAATGGCGTACGACCCCACGACGCAAAGCACCACGATTGACGGAATCAGGATGCTGTCGGAAAGACGCGCGATGTTGGCGAAAATCTTGCAACCCCAAAGACCGATTGCGAGCATTGCAAACTGCACAAGCACAAAGCCCGCGAAGAACGTGTAGGTCATGTCGGCGTATGTGGTAAAGAGCTCAGGCCCCGGCTGCAGACCATGAATAATCAAACCACCCATAAGCACCGCCGTCACAGACTCACCCGGAATACCCAAAGTAAGGGTCGGAATAAGCGAGCCGCCCGTTACGGCGTTATTGGCCGCTTCAGAGCCGGCCACGCCTTCAATGGAACCCGTGCCGAATTCTTCTTTGTGCTTGGAGAAGCGCCGCGCTTCGTTATAGCCCATGAAACAAGCGATAGTGGCTCCGGCGCCTGGCAAAATTCCCAAAATGTTACCGATAATCCAAGAGCGGGTGATGGTCGGCATGATGCGTTTGACTTCGCCCTTGGTAAGGGTGAGTTTGTCTTTTATCTTAGCCGCTTTGGCGCGTTCAACGATTTTCTTCTCGGCCAAAATCAAGACCTGGGACATTGAGAACAAACCAATTAGAGCGCAGGTTACATTCACACCGTTGTAAAGCGTGCTCACACCGAACATGTAGCGCTCGACACCTTCCATTGGATCCATGCCGATTGTAGATATCAAAAGACCTAAAATACCCGACATCAATCCTTTCAAGATAGAACGGCTTGAGACACCGGCAATGATTGTCAGACCGAAAATAGAGAGCCAGAAATATTCCGGACTCTTAAATTTCATTGTCAGCTCTGCCAACAGGGGAGAGAAGAAGTACAGTGAAATACAGCTTAAAAGACCGCCGCAGAAAGAGGCAAAACAGGCAACGGTTAGGGCTTTGGCGGCTTGGCCTTTAAGTGTTAGTTTATAACCCTCAATGGCCGTAGCGGCAGAAGCGGGCGTTCCTGGCGTATGAATCAAAATCGCACTAATGGAGCCACCGAAAATGGCGCCACAATAAATACCGCCCAAAACAATTAAACCTGTGGCCGGATCCATACCGAAAGTTACCGGCAATAAGAGCGCCACGCCCATGGCAGCCGACAGCCCCGGAAGACATCCAATCGTGATCCCCAAAGCGGTGGAGGCCACCATGGCGAGAAGATTTATCGGTGAAAAGGCATTGATGAAACCCGCGCCCATTAAAGATAAAGTCTCTAACATGTCGGACTCCTTTTAACCGAATAACAGACCCGTGGGAAGCGGGACCTTAAGAAAGTACGAGAACACAACCGCCACCATCACGACCATCACGACAACGGTCATGAGGTTATATTTCATCGGAACTTTCAAAAACACGAGAGAGCCGAGCAAATACAAAATAGTTGAAATGTAATATCCGCAAAAATACATCAAAACCAAGTACAAACCAATCGCCAAGAACACTCCGAAAAACTGCAATGGCAAGAATCCGTGAAAGACAATCGAATAGTCGTTTTCAACATGATGGTTTTGTCGGAAAAGAAGGAAAGTGCGGATAAGATAAAGCGTGTTGACAAAAATGAGAGCTGTAATCAAGACCATCGGATAGACTTGGGCAGCCTCAGGCAACTGCAGTGTCATTATTAAGAATGCAATGGCGATTGCATAGATAACACAGACAACGGGGATGTCAGATTTTTTCATAATTCAAGTGAAAAATTACGGGGGAAACGCACTGATATGTCTTTTCAGTCATTAAATATGACGCGAAAATGGCACATATGTGACATTTATCCAGGATTTTAGTGAACTTTGGTGCTTAGTGAAACCAAGATAACCCTATACAAACTTCTAAAGAGCACAAAATTTTGGCTGATTAATAAAGAAAATCAGTAGTGTCCAAATCGGACTTTAAAAGTACGTTCAAGATCTGTTCGCCTACAGT
>CAJMEC010000082.1 GCA_905212345.1 uncultured Sutterella sp.
CTCGGCTGCCGCTCTGACTGCTTTATTTGTCTCGGGTTTTGCCCCGATAACCGCCGTTGGGTTCTTGATGATTGTCTTAGCTTTGGTGTTAATCGCCATTTTGCGAAAAATTGAAAACACTAAACTTGAAGCGCCTAAAAAAGAAAAGACCGGCAAAATTCGTTTTAGTCTGATGGGTCCCATCGGTGTTTTGGCTGTTATTTGCGGCGTTATCTTTTTAGCTGAAGGCGCGATGCTGGACTGGAGTGCGATTTATCTTCGAGACAATGCCGGGGTACCACAAGAAGCCAGTGCTTTCGGTTACACGCTCTTTGTCATCGCAATGGCCATTTCACGTTTAACCGGTGACCGTCTGACGACTAAATTGGGGCCTCAAACGGTATTGACAATCGGCACGCTTTTAATTTTAGTAACGCTTCTGGCACTTGTTTTCATTCCTCATCCAATCGCAGCGTTTGCTTCTCTCTTTGTGATGGGTTTAGGGATTGCTAACTTGGCGCCGATTCTGATTTCGGCAGCTTCCAGAACCGGCACAATGGATAGTGTCAAAGCCATTACCGCTGTTACCACAGTTGGCTATGGTGGCCTATTGGCCGGACCGGCTCTGATCGGAGCGATTTCGTCAGCTATTTCATTGCAGGGCGCATTCTTGTTTATCTGCACACTACTTACGATGGGACTGGTGATGATTAAACGAAATCAAAATGTTTTCAACTAATTAGTATTAAAAAAGGAAGCCGGGCAAGCTGCTCGGCTTTTTTATTGCCAATTAAAAACAACCGAAAATCAAACATAGAGAATTCCTCAAAGATGAGCGACATTCAGGCAATCATTCTCAAACGGTTTTTGCAAAAATAAAACAAAGAAACCTGATTCAAAACGGAAAGAAGAATGAGGAAAAAACTACTGCCTTTTGTTTTGAGTGCTTTATTGATGGGAGAAACCGTGATGGCTCAAACTATTGAAATGATCATTGGTGAACAAGCTTTTACCGTTGAACTTCTCGAGCATGACGCGGCACGAGCCTTTGCTGACAGGCTGCCGATGACGCTTACATTTGAAAACTTTGGTTCAACCGAACGCATCGCGTATTTAAAACAAGCTTTAACGATCGGCTCCGCACCGACATCTGCCGATCCGAAGATCGGTGACCTTGCCTATTACATTCCTTGGGGAAACATTTGTGTCTTTGTTAAGGATTTCAGACATTCAGAAGATTTAGTCCCAATGGGAAAAATGTCATTTGAAGCCACTAAAGCGCTCAAAGAAAGCGGGAATCAACCTGTCACTTTCAGACCAGTTAAAAGAAACAATAGTGGGGAATGAGTGATGAAAAGACGAGAATTTCTTAAAACATCAGCAATGACACTTGGGGCTTTTGCCACTCCTGGAGCGACTCTGGCCGCCGATAACGTTCTGACTTCACGTTTGACTCATCGGGTGAGTGATGCTACCGCTCCGGAAGTTTTCTTTATTCCTCAGGTCAACTCAGAGGCGCTGATTCGCGTATACGGTGCTTTAAAACAAGCACTTAAAGGACGCGTTGGCATCAAAATGACTTTTGAGACTCCTGGCGGACCGCATTTGGATCCACAATTAGTGAAGGCATTAGCCGATCATACAAAAGCCACGTTAATTGACAATAATTGCTATCCGCCAAGAGACACAACGGGCAAACATCTGGAAGTTGCCCGTGGCAACGGTTTTGATGAAACCATCGCACCTATTGATATTTTGGATGCTGACGGACACATGGATCTGCCGGTATCAAAAGGCTATCACTTAAAATTTGCCAGAACCGGCAGTCATTTTGCCAATTACGATACGCTGATTTCAATGGTGCGTTTTAAAGCCCATTTTCTGGATTTCTACGGCGGCACCCTCAAGAATTTATCCATCTGTATGGGAACGGGCGTGGAAGGAAAATGCCTTATTCACTCAGCCGGTGAAGTGATGGATCATTTTTCTTCTCGGGACGATAAAACAACTTGCGAAGCGATGTCTGATGCCGTTAAAGCCGCCATGCAAGCTAAGCAGGGGAGATGGGCATTCATTAATGTACTGGATTCTTTTGAACCGACCGACGGTTGTGAGCATGCCACCAATCTCAACGATATTGGCATTTTGGCAAGCCTCGATCCTGTTGCCATTGATCAGGCGGCTATTGATTTAACTTTTGGCGCCGCGCCGAACGAGACGGTCAGACAAATATGGGAAGAACGTCACTCAACCATGTTGACGGCTATTGCGGAAAATAACAACGTCGGGCACACGCATTACCGATTTACTCAAATTAAATAATTCGTCAGCTTTGCGCTATTCACTTTGAGGTTCAGGCAACAAGAACGAAGAGATAGCGCAAAGCGCACCGATCACCACAAGCATCACCATGACAGTGGTAATACCGTAAGCGTCAGCCACCATCCCTAAAATCGGGGTAAATATTCCACCTAAACTAGCCGACAATCCCATGGTCACGCCCGAAGCCAATCCTACGTTTTTAGCCAAATAAGATTGGCCCAAAACCACAAATGCTGCGTAAGTCCCATTTAACGTGAAACTGATCAAAACGAGAATCGGGTATATCCACCATACTGATGGCACAACCAACACCAACGCAAAGGCTGGCGCCATCAATAAGTAACCCAGCTTGCAGGCGCGAATCAATCCCACTTTATCGGTTAGCCAACCGCCCAATACGGTCATAACCGCACCGCTTAAACAAAGAAAGGACAACAAAGTTCCCGATAAAGCTTCTGATATACCAAATCGATAGATACAGTAAAGGGGAAGGAAAGCCAAAACACTTGTCTGCGCAATACTTCTGAATAAAATGACAAAGCTCAAGCGCATAAATCCATGCCAATCATTCGTGCTGCCGGTCGATATCTTCTTTTTATTTTCAGAGATCATTTGACTCTCAGCGCGTACAGAGGCAACCATTTTAGGAACAGCCCAAATCATTAACATAGACATTAAAAGACCAAAAACCAAAAACAACACCGTTCCGGAAGTTCCCCATAAACTGAGAGCCGCAGCGGCAATCATTGGGGCTACGCCGAAACCGAGGTTGCCGCCAACTGAGAAAATTCCAATTCCTGTGGCTTTATTGCCGGCAGAAATACGATTAACGGTTCGCGCCGCGACAGGGTGAAAAATCGAGCTTCCCACTCCCATCAGTGTAATGGCAATAAAAACAAACCAATAATTAGAGAAAAGTCCGGAAATCCCTAAACCGATACCGCTCATCGCGATACCTAACGCCATAAACCATTGTTTTGAACTCTTATCGGCCCAATAACCGAAAACCGGCTGAACAATGGAAGACAGGCAGGATGAG
>CAJMEC010000083.1 GCA_905212345.1 uncultured Sutterella sp.
GCTTTTTTATTGCCCGTAGAAAACTGTGCTTAAAAATTTATTTTGGACAGTAGTGGATTTGTTTCAAAAAGCTGATCGGCTTTTCCCCATAGAAAGGCCGAAATCGGTACAATAGTCGGGTTAATTTGAAGTAACAAGCGTGCGGGGTAAGCTTCGCGCGCGAATGAGTGAAGATAAAATGATTAAAAAAGTAGTCCGTACAGGTCTGGTGGTTGCGTTGCCGATGGCTTTGGCTGCCTGCTCGACATTTGACTTCGGCCAAGATCGTATTCAATATGAAACGAGTGACTCGCGCGCTCCGCTGGAAATCCCGCCGGATTTAACTTCGGTGCCCGGTTCTGACCGTTTCGCGGTGCCTTCTCGCCCGCAAACTGTATGGGCAAGCCAACAGGCTCAGCTTGATGCCGCACAGGCCGGCAACACCAATCAGAATGCTTTGGTTCTTTTGCCCCAAGGCGAAGTGGCCAAGATTGTCCGCGAAGGCAACAATCGCTGGATTCATGTGAACTTGTCGCCTGAAATGGTTTGGCCCATCATGCAGGACTTCTGGACCACGGTCGGCTTGTCGCTGGCTCGTCAAGATGCCGCAACCGGCGTGATGGAAACCAATTGGGCTGAAAACCGTGCGAAATTACCCCAAGATATCATTCGTGCCACTTTAGGCCGTGTGATTGATATGGTTTACTCGACCGGGGAACGTGACCAGTATCGCGCCCGTGTCGAACGTTCGGCCAATGGCGGCTCGGATATTTTCGTGACGCACCGCGCCATGGTTGAAGTGGTGAAGAGCTTGGGTGGGGATAATGAAACCACCGTTTGGCAGCCCGGTCCGAGCGATCCGGAAATGGAAGCAGAAATGCTTACGCGTTTGGCTCAGCGCATCAATCAGGAATTTAATCCTGAGGCAGTGAAGAAGAGCCCGGCAGAACATGAAGCCGAAGTTGAAAAGTTAGCAAGCTATCAACCGGAAAACTCCGTGAGCCAGCTCGAACAAGATGCCGAAGGGGTGGCTACGAGCATCTATATTCAAGAGGACTTTGAACGCGCCTGGCGTCGTGTGGCGCTGGCCGTTGACCGCATGGGCTTTACGGTTGAAGACCGTGATCGCTCCAGAGGTTTCTTCCTTGTGCGTTACCTCGATCAAGAATATGAAGAACAAAAACGCTCTGAACAAGGCTTCTGGAGCAATGTGTTCGGTCGCGATACACCGGTTGAAGCACCGCAGTACGTGATTTATCTGCAACGTCTCTCGGACACCGAATGCCGTGTGCATGTGTTGGGTCCGGATGGTAAGGCCGATACGACCGGTGTGGCACCGCGTATCTTGACGCTTTTGAGCGAGCAGACAAAGTAAAAGCCTCTATGGCTAATGGAGACGAGGGAGCGTGGAGCCTGTCGGCCGCACTCCCTTTTCTCTTTTGGGAATAAATATGTTTAAGCTTTTCTTTTCGTTTTCGGGTCGAATTAACCGCGCTCGTTTTTGGGCGGTGATTGCCTTTTGGCTTCTTGTGCGGGTAGGGGTGCCTTATCTTTTGTATACCTTTGCCCTGTTGCCAGGGCAGTCGCTTGATATCCAAGACGCCAGTGCAAGTCCTGAGATCTTTGAAGCCGGCAAACTCTACGCGGTTTTAACCGTTGTGTCGCTTTTTAGCACGGTCTCGGCGGCTGTTCGTCGTTTACACGACTTTGACGCGAGCGGTCTTTGGGCCATCTTGCTCTTTATTCCGGGGATCGAATTTATTGCCTACTTAGTCATTGGGCTTATCGGTTCTCAACGCGGCGCAAACCGTTACGGCGTCAATCCCTTGGGTGAAAACAATATTTATTTTCCCGGCAACGAGGAAATGCGCGTGAAGGAATTAAAAGATTTGGCAACGCTTTTTGAAAAGGGGCTTTTGTCCGAAGCAGAATACGAAAAAGCGAAAAAAGCTATTTTGAAGTAAGGAAATTCAAATGCAAGTTGCAAAAGATACCTTGGTGACGATCTCAGCCAAAATGTATAACCTTCAGGGCGATCTGATGGAATCGGCCGATGAGTTGGTTTATTTGCATGGTCACAGCGACATTTTCCCTGTGATTGAAAAAGCGCTTGAAGGCAAAAAGCCGGGTGACACGGTGACTGTCCAGCTAGAGCCTGAAGAAGCTTTTGGCGATTATGATGAAACCGCTTTAATCATTCGTCCGGAGACGGATTTTGAAGAAGGGGTTGAAGTAGGATTAAGCTACACGGAAATCCGTGGGGAGACGTTAGATCGACCGTACCGTGTGACAGATATTGCCGACGGCGTTGTTGTTTTAGATGGCAACCATCCGCTTGCCGGCATCGGTTTGAAATTTGAAATTACCGTCAGAAATGTTGAAGCGGTGAAAAAAGGAGCGGAAACCATCGGCACCGATGATGTGGTTGTACCGTCCTTTCTACAAGTTTCCGACAAACCGATGGTGGCCAATATCGTTGATGACGCGGGCGATGAAGAGGCTGAACAAAAAACTTTGCATTAATTGTTAAGAATCGTCTGCGCTTTGTCTTTTAGCTCATAGAGCAGATCTAAAGCTTGACGCGGAGTCAGCTGATCTACATCGAGCGCGTCAATTTCTTCACACAGCGCTTGAGTCCTGTCGGGCTCAGGCGCTTTTTCATCGGGCATCTCTACGTTATTGTCTGCGAATAAATCGAGTTGTTCATTGAGCTGCGAGCGCTCTTGAAGCTCATTGAGCATTTTGCGAGCGCGTCGGATGACAGAATTGGGGACTCCGGCTAACTGAGCGACCGCAATACCGTAGCTTTGATTGGCGGGGCCGTCTTGCACTTCATGCAAAAAGACGATTTTGTTTTTGTTTTCGACCGCGGCCACGTGTACATTGGCTACTTCGGGCGCCGTTTGCTCTAGCTTTGTGAGTTCAAAATAGTGAGTCGCAAAAAGCGTAAAACTCTTTTTCACGAGCGCCAATTCATGGGCGATGGCCGCCGCCAAACTTAGACCGTCAAAAGTTGATGTTCCGCGTCCGATTTCATCCATGAGAACCAGACTTTGGTCAGTTGCCTGATGCAAAATAGCTGCCGCTTCCGTCATTTCCACCATAAAG
>CAJMEC010000084.1 GCA_905212345.1 uncultured Sutterella sp.
CCGCCATTAATGGCGGGGATATAAGGAACTCGCGGTAAAAACAGACATCTTATTTTTTCTCAAGGTCTCTTTTTAACAGTTCACGCAACAAATCATTCTCTTTTTTTAATTGATTAATTTCATCGCGCAAGTCTTGAGTTTCACTAATGCTTGAATCTTTGGAATGCGGGGCCTGCGACTCTGTTTGTTTATCTCTTTTCAAAAAATACCAAACTCCCAATCCTAAAAGAATAAACAAAACTAAATTAGGAACGCCGGGGAAAAGCGGAGCACCTAAAAAATGCGGTCCAAAAACATGATGCATCATTGCCATTGCTCCTATGGAGAATCACTTTGCCTTAACTCCAAGATACAACAGTACGACGAAAGGCGCAAAAAGAAAACCGCAACAGTGTATGACGATTGCCTATTCGGTTAAATCAAAGTAAAAAGCGACTATTTTTGATCCCATAAACCGGCATTAATACACGGTTGCTTTACAAATTCATTCGTATTTTTTTGAATTTTTTCAATACGTTGAGCTCGTTTACATTCCCAAGCATCAACCGGGTACATCTTATTCCATGCGGTCATAAGCTGGCGCTGCTGATTACTTAAACGGAATCTAGGATACGATGCCGCCATGTAAAGATGAGTTCGAGCAATTTGACCACGAGCCCGCTCCGGCGGCTCTGCGCGTCTACCGTCAATTTTCATTTCACAAGTGCCAAAATCACTTTTAGCATGGGGCAGCATTTGGAAATTGTAATTTTGTCGGGCGGCGTTAACAGCACCGATCGCAGGATAGAGGTTATACATATCAGCTTGCATAAAACGGTACTCTTGGTTGGCGCGCTCTGCACAGCGACGCCCCTTATAAGCTTTGCCTTTGTTATTTACGCAGACCGGATCCCCTTCTCGCCATTCTTTAAAGGCGCGACCGAAATTTTCTGCCGCCACCGCATGTTCCCACTCGACCTTTCCCGCTCTTTTTTGATGCTTGGTCGCAATGAAGCCTTCAGGCAAAGTGACATTTTTCTTGGCGTCAAAGCTTGCCCCGCAATAAAGCGTTACCCGATGATCAAAATAAACCTGTCTTTCAAGAAGTTGTTTAGCTTTATTAAAAGAGTCGTTAACCGTATTGCCTTGCGAGAAGCCAAGCGCGGGAACAAAGGCAAAAAGAACGGCGGCAAGTTTTATGGATCGAGTCATGGTTGGCAAGCAATAGAGCTAAGGTAACTTAGTGAGCGAATTATAAACTTGAACTAAAAGCATCGAGTCAATTAAAGCGCCGTGCAGTGTGCGGCCGGAGGCGTCAATATTAAACGCTTTACAAAGCGCATCAAGGGATGCAGGCTTACCGGGACGCTTTTGTCGGGCAAGCGACAAAGTGTCGATCACACCTTCACAGTAGTCCGCCATACAGCCTCTGTTGACAATAGCCAGTTCAGCATTCAAAAAGCCAATATCGAAACGAGCGTTGTGGATAACAAGAGTGGCTCCCTCGACAAAATTTAAAAAATCGTCGGCGATATCGACAAATCGGGGCTGCGATTTCAACATCTCCCACGAATAGCCGTGCACTCGCTGTGCCCCGACACTAACAGGGCGTTGCGGGTTAATGAGTTGGTGGTAACTTGCCCCCGGTTCCCCGTTTGTCAATATCTCAACACAACCAATGGAAATTAAACGATCACCGCATTGAGGATAAAGACCTGTTGTTTCAGTATCCAGAGCAATTAAACGACTACACGTCGGCACGACCATCTTCCTTATCTAAAAAGGGCCGCCAAAATTAATTAGGCAGCCCCCGGCATTAACTAAACCTATTATTTATCGTACGTGAAAATAGCTGTGAAAAGAACTTCCGTGCCCAACATGAAGTCATCCAACTTCATTTTTTCTTTCCAATTGTGAGAGCCGTCCTGATTGGCGACGAAAATCATCGTAATAGGGACATCCATGTCAGCCATAACAGCTGCATCATGGCCGGCACCACTGGGAATATCCATCACTTCAATCTCAGCTTTTTTCGCGGCGGCCTTTAAATGCTCAAAAAGGTCATGGTCCACTTGGGCGGCTTTGCAGACTAAAGTCCGGTCGAACTCAAAACTCACACCCCGGTCAGCTCCGACCGCATTGGCTTCGGCGACTAAGAGCTTGTGGAAGCGATCAAGAGTGTCCATGGAAAGGCTTCGCATGTCCACGCTAAAGCTGACCTCTCCGGGGATAATCGCAATCGCCGCAGAAGGCGCCGTGTTAAACACACCGACCGTGAAAACCAGATCTTCACCGCGGACAAGCCACTCCGCCCAGTGACGTTCCATTTTCATCATAAGATCGCTCATGGCCATCACAGCATCATGGCGATACTGTTTATCAACTGCCCCCGAATGGGCTGTTACACCAATGCAGCGGCAAGTCTTATGCCGTAAATTGCCACGAATCCCCGTAACAATCCCCACGCGGGCTTTCTTTTGAGAGTCCAACGTCGGTCCTTGCTCGATATGCAATTCGGTAAATGCAGCGATTTTTGAAAAATCAATGGCCGGATCCGTGCGAATCATATCATCGGGATTGAAGCCCGCTTCACGTACGGCCTCAGCCAAAGTTTGATCCTTCGTACGGTGTTTGAGTGCCAGATCTTCGGCGGTCAATTGTCCAGCCATTGCCAGCGACCCGACATACGCTTTACCAAACCATGAACTTTCTTCCATACGAAAGACGACCATCGTCACGTCACGTTTAGGTTGATAACCAATTTTTCTCATCCACCAAAGAGTGGTAATCGCAGCTACAACACCGGCCAAGCCATCATAATGTCCACCCTGAGGCACGCTGTCGGCGTGCGATCCGGTCATGTAACACGGCAGTGAACGATCTGTACCCTGCAAAGTTAAAAACAAATTGCCGCAACGATCAACCTTGATCTCCAGATTGAGTTCTCGAGCGATCGTTTTGAGATATTCATGAGCTTGATTTTCCAATGGTCCGTAACCTTGACGGGAAATCCCTCTGACAGGATCTTTGGAAAATTCCCGAATATCGTTAAAGACTTTTTCAGCAAAAGCTCTTGCACCTTCAC
>CAJMEC010000085.1 GCA_905212345.1 uncultured Sutterella sp.
GTGACAGACGTGACTTATGTTCCTTACTACGAACAAAATGAATGGCATTGGGGTTGAAGTGGTATGGATCCACTAGTAACAAAATTTCGACAAAGAATAGCGCTATACTCGTAGAGCTATCTTATTATTTGAAAAGGAGTTATAAAAAATTTGTCTGACTGACTAGATTTTTTATTTCATTCTGGAGTAAGATGGCGGGCTAATTGTGTATTTAACCCCCTAACGGGTGGAGTGTACAAATGAATTTGTTCCCCTTGCATTACCGAAATCGAATCGGTCGAGTCTTACGTCTGGCTCGAGGGGAAAATGTTTCCGAAGCGGCAATCCTTTTTTAAGGATTGCCGTTTTTTTAGATATGTTTGTTTGAACCGCTAAAGAGAGAAGAGCAATGACCGTAATTCCAAATACTGTCCGCGCCATGCTGGAGCCGATGATCAAAGCCAACGGTGGTTGGGTTAACACCCACGCTCACGCCGACCGTTCCTTCACGTTAAGTCCTGAAATCATGGAAATGCGCCGCACCTGCACTCTGCAGCAAAAATGGGACGCTCTGGACCGTCTGAAGAGAGAATCAACGGTAGATGATTTCTACACGCGCTTTTGCACAATGTTTGAATTAATGATCAGCCAAGGCGTCACCGCTTTGTGCACCTTTGTCGACATCGATCCGCAAAGTGAAGACCGCGCTATCATTGCTGGCATCAAAGCTCGTGAACATTACAAAGATCAGTTAACAGTTAAATTTGCCAACCAAACGCTCAAAGGTGTGATTGATCCTGAAGCCCGCAAGTGGTTCGATATCGGTGCTGATTTGGTTGATATCATCGGCGCTTTGCCTAAACGTGACGAACGAGATTTCGGCAAAGCTGATGAAGCCTGGAACATCATCATGGGCACTGCCAAAGAAAAAGGCAAGATGGTTCATGCCCACGTTGACCAATTCAATCAAGCTGTTGAATATGAAACGGAACAAATGTGCTTGAAGACCATGGAATTTGGCCTTCAAGGACGAGTGGTCGGTGTTCACGGAATCTCTATCGCCGCTCACTCCAAGAAGTATCGCGACCGCCTCTACCAACTGATGCGTGAAGCTGGTGTCATGATGATCGCCTGTCCGACCGCCTGGATTGACACCCCGCGTACGGAAGCAATCGGACCAATGCACAATTCGATGACTCCGGTCGATGAACTAGTACCTGCCGGCGTTCGTGTTGCCATCGGCGTGGATAATGTGGCCGATGCCATGGTTCCGTGGAGTGGCGGTGATATGTGGCATGAATTGACCTTGATGGCCACAGGCTGCCGTTATGACAATTTTGAAGACTTAGTTGAAATTGCTACCCGCAACGGTCGCATGGCCTTAGGTCTTGAACCGTATGAACCGTTGCCCATCAAGAAATAATGAGAGGAGAAAGAACAAATGCCGTCTAAACTTGCTGAAAACATTTTGATTGAGAATCTGCTCTCATTGAACGCCGTGGCCTTCTTGACCGAAGAACCTCTGCGTTTGAAATCCGGTTTGGTCACGCCGATTTACGTTGACAACCGAAAGCTGATCACCCATCCGGATGCTTGGCATGATGTCATTGAAACCATGGCTTCATTGATTGACAAGTGGGGTTTGGAGTATGACGTTATTGCCGGTGTGGAAGCCGGCGGTCTCACGCATAGCGCTGCTCTTGCTTACCGTTTGAACGTTCCGACGATTTATGTTCGGCAACGCGCCAAAACTTATGGTGACTTGGACCGTATCGAAGGTGGCAGCGTGAAGGGCAAACGTGTTTTGATCATTGAAGATCATATTTCTACTGGTTTGTCTTGCTTAGATGCCATCAAGACATTGCGTGAAGAAGGGGCGATCGTTACCGACTGCGTAAGCATCACCAATTTCGACATGACTGAATCTGCAGAACTCTTTAAGGAAACCGGTGTCAAGGTTTTCCGCATGATTGAGTTCAAACGCATTGTTGAAAAAGCCGTTGAAATGGGCATGATCAACGAAGAGCAAAAAGCGACGATTATGGAATGGCTCAAGACGCCGTGGACATGGGCGGCTCGCCGTGGTTTAATTGCCACCACACGCGAAAACTAATTCGCCATTCAATTAGTTCTTTGAGAGGGAGCCCTGAGGGTTCCCTCTTTTTATCTGAAGAGTAAGGTATTGACATCAACCGAGCGGTTCATCATTTTCTGTTCTAATAAAAACCGTTGACTGTTCTGTAGCGCATCAATGTCTTTTTGAGTAATGTCACAGTAAAAATGAGACCAATCAAATAGCCTGTCTGCATCTTGTTCACTGAGCCGCAACTCTTTCGCTCCCAAGGCAATCGCTTGCGATTTATTGCTCAACGCCCATCGAAGAGCTTCTCGATTGACTTTGGCTACTCGTCTGACAACATCGGGATATTCTTTTGCAAAATCCCCCCTTGCGGCCAGCACCAAATTGGTTTCAATCAATCCTTTCGCTTTAACCAAAGCATGAAACCCAGCCTTCTCCGCAGCCAAAATTCCACCCGCTGCTAACAAAGCCGCATCAGCTCGTCCGCCCAACAAAGTAGTCAAACTAGCCGGCAGATTCATTGATACCCATTTGACATCATTCATTTCAATACCCGAACTTTCCAAAGCTGCACTTAAAAGATGATGTAAGACTGTACCTTTGGGGCCCACTACCTGCCTACCCTTCAGATCAATAATATTTTTAACATCCGGCTTTGCCATAATTGCAAACGTATCATCCGGGTGTGCTACACCATCAACAATGACAATGTTATTGCCTGCGGAATTAGCAATCAGCAATGTACTGGTATTCATGGCAGCAACCATATCAATCTCA
>CAJMEC010000086.1 GCA_905212345.1 uncultured Sutterella sp.
GGCACTTGGAATCGACCCAAGATACCTCGGTGCAGAGCCGAGTACACTAACCATTGTGCTATGCCCCTAAAGGTACCTAACGAACGTTAGGGCGTGAATTTTATCAGGTTGAAACCAATTTGTCTGTACCTTCTTAAGTTTTTTTAAGAAGAAGTCTCATACGAACATGGGGAATTCCGTCTTCTAAAAATTCTTCAGACTCTGCCCTAAAACCTAATTTTTCATACAAGCCTCGTACGTAAGTCTGTGCCTCAATGACAATTTCTCCAGCTCCTAATTGTTCTTTTGCAAACGCAATTGCGTGTTCGACGATTTTTGTCCCGAGTCCCTGATGACGCTTAACAGCAATCACTCGGCCTAATGAGACTTCATGTCTGAGGACGCCGGCAGGAATGACTCTTAAATAGGCCAAAATTGTTTCGCCTTCTTGAAGCCAAAGATGGTAGGAAACTTTATCTGCCTCATCGACTTCCTGATAGGCGCATTGCTGCTCAACAACAAAAACAGCTACACGCAATTTATAAATTCTAAAAAGCTCTTCAGTGGAGAGTTCCGAAAAATGTTTAACAATGACGTTCATGGCAACACTAAAAAATAGGCACGGATCATTGTAATAATACCGTGCTCTATTGATCATTCGTGGCGAGCTTGCGCGTCGGCATTAAGGCCAAGCTGATAAGCCTGCTCTAAAGCCCCGGTTGAGTCAATTGAATGTTCAGCCAGACCGTAGGCTAACACATGGCCGCCGTCGCGCCAGTGCAAGAAGCGACAGATGCAATCAAAGTGAATGACAATGCCGTTCATGCTCCACGGGGCTGAACCACCGCAATTGGCTAACAAAATCGCCGAGGTAGGCTTTTTTATCAGTTGCTCGCGCTTTGAATTGAAATGATCCAAAACAGCCTTAAGCTGTGATGTCATGCCGTAGTAATAAAGGGGAGTTGCAAACACCACAATCGGTGAGTTAAGTATGCTATTAAGAATTTTTTTCATATCCTGAGTATCAGCACTCGCATCTCCCGCCGCGATTTTTTCAAAATATGTTTTGGTGCAAGGTTCAATTTGCATATCGGCCACGTTAAACCGTACCACTTCGTGACCGGCTTCTTGTGCTCCTTTTGTAAAGGCCTGAACCATTTTGTCCGTATTGCCATCAGTAAATGGACTTCCCATTAAAACAGTAATTTTCATAAGACGCTCCTTTCGCTGTTGGATTATCTATCGGTTATTTCCTCGTTTCAATGTCAAACAGCGCGAAAACTTATCCGATTCTGCCATGCACTATTGAACCTGAAGTCCTAACTTTGTTTTATTCTTGTCAATGGTTTTAGCCCACCAATCAATCACCTCGGCGCTAACTTCTCCCTTTTTACTTCTGAGAACGAGACGCTGAGCTTCAAGTCTGAACGGAGAGTTAATCGTCACCACTGAACTGCGAAAAGCGGACTGACCGATTAAAAGGAAGTTCGGCAAAATGGCCCAACCCACCCCACGGGCTGCTAACCCCAAAGCCCATAAACCACTATCGATTTCCCAATAATCCGTGTTAACCACAGCAGGACTGGGGGATTGCGGATCACGCGCATGAACGACTATCTGACGGTAACGTCTCAAATCATCCACTGTTGGTCTGTCAATGGCCGCCAGCGGATGATTCTTTGCCACGACAATCGATAAAGGGGAGTGGCCCAAAATATATTCATCACTTTCAAGCGACGGGTCTGATGAGAAAACCAAAGCTAAATTCATGGCCGTTTTCGTAAAAAACCACTTAGCCTCCGAACCCGAAATATTTTCGATCTGCAAACGAACCGATGGGAATGATTTAGCAAAAAGCCGCAACAAATCAATCATCACCGGTGCTTCAAGCACCAGATCAATACCCATATAAATTGAGGGGGTTTGAGTGTCGTTGAGTGTAAGGGCTCGATTTTGCAGGCGATCGGCTTCCACTAAAACTCGTTTAGCTCCGACCAAAAGCTCTCGGCCCTGAGCGGTAAGCACCGGTTTTGGGGTTCGATCAAAAAGTTTATAGCCAAGCTCGGCTTCAAAACCGGCAATGTGCATGGACACCACGGATTGTGCTCGTTTCAGATTTCTAGCGGCCGCCGAAAAAGAACCCGTTTCCGCCACCGCCACAAAAGATCGAATTTCATCAATTCTAAGTCCCATCTGCTCACCTCTATCATGATATTGATAGATTCTAACTCGTTATTACGGTTTTTTGATGAAATAATACTAAGCATCTAGGTTAATCAATGAGTTATTTATGGCTTTACATTCTCTAAAACATAAACCGGATAGCGCAATCAGCACTTCTGAACACGACTTATCAGTACTTCATACCCAGTCCGACTTACCTTTCAGTGAGAAAACCAATGCGGCAAACCGTACAAAAGCCGTCTCAAAGTTTGAACTTTGGGCTGCCCGTATCGGCTTTTTCACCGGAGGTTTCACTGTTGCATCATGGGCGCCATTGATTCCATTTGTGCAATCTAAGCTCGCGCTTGAACCCTACGTATTAGGTTTGCTTTTACTGGGGTTGGGCGTGGGGTCCTTTGTCGGCATGCCCCTGGCCGGCACTCTCACTCAAAGACTGGGCGCTAGAAATGCGATTGCCTTATCAGGTCTTGCCTCCTGCCTGCTTTTAGTGCTCTTGGCGTTGATGCCCGGTTTTTACTTTGAATGCTTCGCTTTACTGGCTTATGGCGTTGCGCTAGGTTGCCTTGAAGTGAGCGTCAACATTTATGGCACCTATCTTGAAAATCGCCAAAAAAGCCGTCTCATGAGTGGGCTGCATGCCGCTTACTCCAT
>CAJMEC010000087.1 GCA_905212345.1 uncultured Sutterella sp.
CATCTCCGATGTCCGTCTTCGAGATGCCGCTATTAAAAAGCAAAGTCTTGATTTGGAAGAATTGAAAAAAGAAGTCGGATCACTTCAAGAGTCGATTAATCAGAGTCAAAAGGAACTTCTTAATAAAGAAAGGGTTCTTTCAGTTTTAAAAGAAGAAAGCGCATTACTGGAACAGTATTTAAAAAGTCATGCGGGCGAAAAAGTGCTCGTTTCAGCCTACTCGGGGCTTGAGGCCAGCCGTGACCACTTAAAAGAAATAGAAGATGAGATCAAACGTCTTCAAAAGGATGATCAAAAGAGTAAAAACAGGGAAAAGGAGCTTCAGGCACAGCTTCAAAAAGAAACTCAGGACCTTAACGCGTTACGCTCAACGGCAGAGCGCCTAAAGAATCAACAAGAAACGGTGGCAGAGGAGCTTAAGGGGGTTCTTCAGGGAGAAACCGAACAGTCGCTTGTCACGCAACTTGAGGCTTTGAAAGAAAAGCGGCATTACCGTCAATTGATTCAATCATTGGGAGAGCATCGCAAGGGGCTCAAAGATGGCGCTCCTTGTCCGCTTTGTGGCGCAACGCACCATCCCTATGCCGAGGGAAATATTCCGGCTGTTGACGAAATTCAGACTCAAATAAATGCGGTGCAAAAAACGTTAAATGAGGTAATTCGCCTGAAAAACCAATTGCAAGAGCTCGCGACCAAGGCAACGCTTCAAAAAGAAGCGATTACGAGTGCAGAAACCAACCAGCGTCTGGTTCAAGAACGGTTGGATGGGGTGATTGAGCAAAGACGGGAAGCTTTGAATTTAATGGATGAAAAGAAAGAAAAGTTTGCCTTGGATTCAAACGCTTTTTACGAAAGTGTGTCCGGGTTTGGTCTTGCTTTACCGATGTCACCAACCGAAGTGATCAATGAGCTTTTGACTAAGAAAACGTTATGGGTAAAAAATGAAGAAGCATTTAATGAGAAGCAAAAAGACTTGGAACGCGTAGCGAGCGAAATTCGGGAAATAAGGAGTCTGAAAGCAGAGAAAGAAAAAACTCGGCAAGTTAAACATTCTCAGCTTATGCAGAGTGAAGAAAAACTGAATGAAGAAAAAAGAATCCGAACGGAGTTTTTCGGAGACAAAGATCCGGATCAAGTAGAAAAGAGCCTCAATGATACGGTTACACAAACAAAAAGCTCGTATGAACAAATGAGAAAAGCGGTGGATGAAAAGGCCGGACAACTGCGCACGCTCATTTCTGCAATTGAAACATACGATCGGCAGATTAAAGAGACTCAAGGTCGGGAAGTTCAGGCGTTATCGCTTTTTGAAGCCGCTCTTGAAAAATATGACTTTGATGGCCAAGAACAGTATTTTCAAAGTCGTCTGGATAGCTCGGAAGTGGAATCTTTGCAAGATAAGTTTCGGTCGCTCACAGAACGAATCAACCGTCTGCAAGGAGAAATGGAACAAAACCACCAAACGTTAGCCCAAGAAAAAGCCAAGAACCTTACCGATAAAACGATTGAAGAGCTTGAGGCAGAACAAAAAGCCAATGAAATCGAACAGGCGGACGTTCGGGAAACGTTGGGCAACATTCTTTATGAACTTCGAGGCGATGATGAAGCAAGGGAAAAGAGCAAAGATTATTTGAGGACGATTGCTGCAAAACAACTCATCGTGGATCAATGGAGCGCTCTTTCTGGATTAATTGGGTCCGCTGATGGGAGGAAATTCAGAAACTACGCTCAAGGCATCACTTTTGACATCATGATTGCGTATGCCAATCAGTCTTTAATGAAGATGAATGATCGTTACCTCCTAAAACGCAAAAACAAAGATGGACTCGAATTAGAGGTTCAGGACAATTATCAAGCGGGAGTCATTCGATCAACGAAAAACCTCTCCGGTGGCGAAAGCTTTATTGTGAGTTTGGCGCTTGCTTTGGGATTATCCAAGATGGCTAGCCAAAATGTTCAGGTGGAGTCGCTATTTTTGGACGAAGGTTTCGGAACTTTGGATGAGGATGCCTTGGAGAATGCTCTCAAAACTTTATCGGGGCTTCACCAGCAAGGGAAATTAATAGGCGTGATCAGTCACGTCCAAGAACTCAAGGATCGAATCGGAACGCAGATTATTGTGACTCCAAAGGCGTTGGGAAGAAGCGTTTTGTCGGGGCCTGGTGTTGATCATCTGGATCGTTAATCTGCATGATATCTTTCATAATTTGATGCACCCCATGTTGAAATATCCATCGTAGACATGGGGTGCGTTTTTATGGATAAATACGGCTGCTATGAAGCTATTCATGAAATTGAAAAGGAAATTTTCAGCCTTGTAAAAAAACACAGCTCGCAATTGACTTTTCGGGAAAGTGTGCATCTGCACCAATTGTTTTCCGATCGAAAACATCATTTAAATCGATGTTGCCCGCTGACAGAAGAAAACTTTCTGGCTTTTAAACAAATTAATCAAGAATTGGATAATTTAGTTTGGCTCAACAGAAAGCGCGCCCTTGAAATGGCCCGCTTTGTTTCTTCTGCCGGGGTATCACGAGAAAGCTCTAATTGGTTGATTAAGGCTTATTTGATTGTTGACGGAGACATGGGAGGAGTAGAGCTTTCTGACGATTTAGCCTATGGCTCTGACTTTAAACGGATGCGTTCTATTCTGGCTTCTGCTCAAAATTACCGCAAGTTCCGTAAAGCCCGCCATTAATGGCGGGGATATAAGGAAC
>CAJMEC010000088.1 GCA_905212345.1 uncultured Sutterella sp.
CCGACGCTTCGATGGGGACGAGGCAACCGCCTGGCTGCCACGCTTGCCATCCCCTTGGTTGAAAACGTCAATCACTTAATAGAAAAATACGGGGCCGATCGAGTCGCTTTGGTCATCGGAGCCTCCGTTGCCGGCATGACCGAGACCGAAAGATTTTTCTTTGAAGGAAAAAAGGATTCCGCGTACCGTGACACGGATCTTGAAATGTACAACCCGGCTCCCGCACTTAAAACCATTCTTAAACTGAAGGGGCCGGTGTACGCCATTTCAACGGCCTGCACTTCCTCAACAAAGGCCATGATCAGCGCGGCCCGCCTTATTCAGTGCGGAGCGGTTGACGCGGCGCTGTGCGGTGGCTTGGATGCCAAGAGTCTTTTTACGATAGCGGGTTTTGAATCCTTAGGCGCCGTCTCCTCCGACCTCACTCAACCTTTCGGCGAACATCGCGATGGAATCAATTTAGGCGAAGGCGGCGCTCTTTTTATTTTGGATAAAGAATCTTCTCCCTATGAATTAAGCGGATGGGGCGAATCCAGTGACGCTTATCACATTTCATCACCCGAGCCCAATGCCATTGCCGTTCAAAGCGCGATTAAACACGCGCTTCAAATGAGTGAAATAGAGGCTGCGGATTTTATTTGCGCTCATGGCACCGGCACTCGCAAAAACGATGAAATGGAAGCTTTAGCCATTCACAATTTGATGCCTAACGCTTATGTCTGTTCAACCAAAACGGTAACCGGCCATACTCTGGGGGGCGCCGGAGCGCTCTGTGCGGCCGCGGCCCTTTTGTCTCTTGACACACAAAAGCTTCCCACGCACCTAATCGAAGACAATGTCGACCCACTTATCGCTACAATTAAACTCACAGTGAAAGCGGCAACGAGCGGCGCTATCTCAAGCGTTTTATGCAACAGCTTTGCTTTTGGCGGCAACAATGCTGTCATCGTCATTAAGAAGAACAACAATGCAGCCCATTGACCTCTTAGCCAGTGAATTGCTTCCCCATCGAGCAGGGATGCTTTTTTTAGATCGCGCCCTCGAAGGCGATGACGACGGTATTACGGCTTGCGCGCTGATTAAAGAAAACCATCTCTTTGCCCAAGACGGAAGAGTCGGCAGTTGGGTTTTATTGGAATACATGGCTCAGACAATGGCCATGTGGACCAGTTGGAATGCCCGTAAAAAAGGCCTTCCGGTCCCAGTCGGTTTTCTGTTGGGCACACGACAACTTAAACTTCACGTTGATTCAATCCCGGTAGGGACTGAGCTCTACTGTAAGGCCGAACGCATTTACGTAAGCGAAACCGACGGCGTCGCCCAATTTCAGTGCGAAGTCTACGCTGATGGGAAACTGCTGGGCGAAGCCGCTTTAAACGCATTTGAACCGAAAAATCCGGAAACTTTTTTGGCTGAACATTAAATGTCTATCCATCCATCCAAATCCGTCTTTATCTCAGGATCTTCAAGAGGAATCGGCAGAGCTTGCGCCCTATGCCTGGCGGGCCATGGCTACGATATCGTCCTTCATGGTAAAAGCCCGAGTCAGGCGCTTGAACAAACATTGAACGATATTAAGGCTATGGGAGTCAATGTCCGTGCCTTGACTTTTGATGTTTGCGATCGTGAAGCGAGCCGTCAAGCGCTTCTGAAAGATATTGAAGAACATGGTATGTACTGGGGCATTGTGGCCAACGCCGGCATTTCTCAGGACGTCACCTTTGCGGGAATGGAACCACAGGCATGGGACACAGTGCTAGAAACCAACCTTCAGGGTTTTTATAACGTGGTTCAACCGCTTGTGATGCCAATGGTACATACACGACGCGGCGGACGCATTGTGGTTATCGCCTCGATTTCTGGGGTGATGGGAAATCGCGGACAGGTTAATTACTCGGCGGCTAAAGCCGGTCTGATCGGCGCGGCTAAAGCGTTGGCTTTGGAGTTAGCCAGTCGGAAAATCACGGTCAACGCGGTGGCGCCCGGTTTGATTGAAACCGATATGGTTGATGAAAGTGTCACTGAGCGCGCTTTACCTTTTATACCGATGAAACGAGTCGGAAAACCCGAAGAAGTGGCCGCCACCGTCGGCTTTTTAATCTCCGACGATGCCGCCTACATCACCCGATCGGTGATTGAAATTGATGGAGGGCTGCACGGATGAGCCATCGAGTCGTAGTAACCGGCATGGCCGGCATCAGCCCTCTCGGTTGTGACTGGCCCACAGTCCTTGCGAAACTGAAAAGCTACCATAATGCCGTGCAGATCATGCCCGGTTGGGAACAATTGGATGGCCTAAATTCCTTATTGGCTTGTCCCGCGGCCCCCTTTAAACTAGGTGAGCGCTTTACACGCAGGGCTACGCGAAGCATGTCGCGCAATAGCCTCATGGCTTGTTGCGCCACACAATGGGCGCTTGAAGACGCGGGACTGATCGATTGCGACTGGATTCATGAGGGCGGCATGGGAATTGCCTACGGCTCTTGCGCCGGCGACCCGCATTCACTCATGGAAATTGCCGCGCTTGGAGTAGAAAAGACAACTCGTAAATTAAACGCCACGACTTATGTCCGGTTTATGGCCCACACCTGCGCGGTCAATATCGGCGTCTTTTTCTCCATTACCGGTCGTGTCATTACGACCACCAGTGCCTGCACATCGGGCAGCCAGGCTATAGGCTACGCCTACGAAACCATCAAAAA
>CAJMEC010000089.1 GCA_905212345.1 uncultured Sutterella sp.
TTATTTTTAAATTATTTTAATGACTTCCAATTCCAATCAGTTTTGGAATACTCTGCAGATTATCGATTTCAAAATCAGGGGTGATATTTGAATGATTGGTAGTATGAAACGGGTTGTACCAACACGATTGAATGCCCGCGTTTTTTGCCCCCAAAATATCACTGCTTAAAGAATCACCCACAATCAAAACACGCTGGCGATCAACCGCTGGGATGGATGCAAAAACTTTGTCAAAAAATAGCGCCGATGGTTTTTCGCATCCAAGGTGTTCGGACAAAAAGACGCCGTCAAAAAGATTGATGAGTCCGGACTTTGTCAGTTTGCCCGTTTGCGCCACAACAGTTCCATTTGAAACGGCATATTGGGGAATTCTGCCTTTTAAAAATGACACTAATTGATAACTGTCATCCCTAAAAACAACGGTTTGTCCCAATCGTTTTTGATAGGCACGGTCAAAAGCCTGACAATCAACGCCATGAGCGCCAATTTCTTCAAAAAAGGTTTCAAAGCGCTTTAATTGTTTGCTTCTTCCAGTTCCCCGCGCAAAATCCAATTGCGCGCGGCTGTCACACGAACATCTAACTTTTTCCAATAGGAGGCGTTGATTTGGCTGTAGCGCTGAATCATTTCATCGGTGCACTCCCCGATTTTGAAATCGAGGAAGAGCGACCGAATGCAAATGTCTTCTGCAGCCAGAAAATCTAAAAGTGTCCCATCCACATCCCACAGAAGCACATCAAAGGAAGCTGTCATCTTTTTCTCTCAATTAACACTAGTGTTAACTATACAAAAAAGATAACCATTTAGATGGGACATCTTCAATTGACTATTTTTGCTTCCAGACACGCGCTAAAAAATCATCCAAGAACTGATAATGTTGGCGCGTCTCGGGGGCATTAGTATCGAAATAGTACTGAGCATGTGACACCGCCTCGTACACAATCAGCTCTGCCGGCGCGCGGTTGGCTAAAAGACGCGTATGCATTCTGACCGTATTGCTTAAAAAAAGATCTCGTGTTCCAGAAATCAACAATGTCGGCGGGAAGTCTTTCAGGACAGAATCCGATGCGTAGACCGGTGAAATCAATGGATCCTTTAAATCATGTCCATTGGCATAAACTTGGGCGGCGGCTTTAATCAGATGGTCGTAAGTGCCCAATACATTATCCACGCCTTCATTGACAACATAGCTGTCGCCGATCTTATCCATATCAGCCCATGGCGTACCGGCAATTAAGGCGGCAGGCATCATCTGTTGTCCTTCTGCGTGAGCCTGCAGAGCCAAAATCAATGTCATCGCACCGCCAGTCGAAGTTCCGAATACGGCAACATTTTCAGCCCCATATTTTTTAACCACTTCCTTGTAAGCAGCAAAGGCGTCGTCAATAGCCGCCGGGAAAGGATGTTGCGGAGCCATGCGGTAGTCCACCGAAATCACCTTATAGTGATTCTGCGCAGCCATCGGAATCGATTCGATAATCCCCGAGACGCCATGTCCCAAAACGTAGCCACCACCATGGATATAAAAAATGACTTTACCCTTTTTATTCTCATCAATTTTCTTAGGCGTTAAAGTGAAAACCGGAACGCCCGCCAACTTAGAGCTTTCAACCCGAACCCCTCTATCGGACGCCGTTTTTAAAGCTTCTTCGCCCGCAGTCTTTGCATAACCGTTGGCCATCTGCTCCCAATCTTGAAGTGTCTTTGGATCGGAGTACCAGAGTGCCGGAGCCTGAGCATTAACCAAAGCGGCCATTTGTTCGCTGACTGTCGATGGCGCAGGATAGTGTCGATCGGTATCCGCCGCTTGCACGACAGCCATCATGGATGCACAAGATAATGCCAGTACCAGTTTCTTAATGTTCATCGCATAACTCTCCTAATCATTGTTACCAGGTAATGTAGCAAAGAGAAAAATGGAGTGCCTGCCCGAAGAATGCAACGTATTGCCTAATAATGGAATTATTGGGTGGAGCTAGATAGAAGACCGCCCGATATTGTTCGGGCGGCTAGAAGGAAAGGCATTAACGGGTTAAACCGTTTTTTAAGGCAGTTGAAACCGCCGCATTAATGTAAGCGGCGCGGGACAGTCCCAGCTCATGCGCCGCCTCATCGACAGAATGCAAAAGGGATTCTGAAATAGTGAGCGTAATTTGCTTCTTTTTCTTAGAAACCGCTTCTTTTTTCACATTAGAGGCAGAATCCAAAAAATCATCCACCGCCTTTTCATCAAGTTCCTTGATTTCGCCGGCCGGCTTCTTACGCAACATCGTGATGCCCATAACAATCCTCAAAAACGCTATTAATAAAAACTTATTTTAATATTAA
>CAJMEC010000090.1 GCA_905212345.1 uncultured Sutterella sp.
AAACCCGCCGCCGTCCCCGCCGCCGTGTCAAGAGTGAAGAAACTCCGGAATTGTTGCCTGCGCCTGAAACCAAGGTTGCTTTGCCGAAGCCTGTTGTGGAAGAAACAACACCGGCTCCTCAAACAGTTCCCAATGACGATGACTTCAACTTTGCTACTGATACGATCCCTGAAGCGAAGGTTTCTGAAGAACGTGTGGAAGCTTCTGTTGAAGCTCAACCTCAGGCAGAATCGAGCAATATCGAACGCCGTCCGCGTCGCCGCCGTCGCACAACGGACGATTTAATGGTTCGCCGTGACCGAATTCCGCCTGAAATTGAAGCCGAAGAAATGAATCGTGCTCCGATTGTGTTGCCTGAAGAATATATTGAGGAAGCACCGGTGCGCACTGAACCTTTGAACGAATCTGAGCTTCACCTCGAAGTGAAGGAAAATACGGTTGAACCGCGTCACGTGAACGTTGAAAGTCAAATCGCTAATCAAAAACGCGAGCCCTTGGCACAACGCCCACGCGCCGATGAGCAACCTGTCGAAGAAAAGGTTGAAGAAGTTCAAAAAACCGAAGAAACGGTTGAGGTTTCTGCTACAGAAGCCGACTTACCGGTTGAAAAAACGGTTTCTGAAACCGTCGAAACAGAGACGGCAGAAGACGCAATGGCGCGTTTGACAGCCGGTCTTGATGAAGCTTTGGCCAAGAGTGGCTTGACTGTTGTGCACACCAATCCTGAATTGGTTCACCCGGTCGATTATTCACCAGTCATCTATCCGGGACGCCCCAGAAAGGTCCTACCGCCTTTAGATGACACGCCGCTCATTCAGGTTCACACGAAGACCCTCTGATATTTCTGATTACTGAATCGGAGGGCGAAGTCAAATGGCTCGCCCTCCTCTTTTTCTAAACAAAGTATCGTGACTGACAGCAAACTTTTTAATAAGACAATTGATGAACTCGTCAAACTCATCAAAAAAGCCGACGCAGCAGGCGATATCGATCAAAAATATCCGATCTACACCAAGTTGCAGCTGGCCGCTGCTTCAGCGTATGCCAAATTAGAGTCAGACTTCATTACACCGGTCATTCAAAAGTTAGAAGAAAACAATTACGAATACGGCGATTTAATGCGCTGGACCTTTTTCTTTGAATGCTTATCCTGCAATATCACCGATGACAAATACACTCATGCCTTGATGGTCATGCCGTTCATGGCCTCAAGCGCATACGGTTTGCCGTTTGGAGAAATCCCAAAAGAAGCATTAAAGAAAATTGAGGTTTTCTTAAAAGGGCTCTTTACGCCTGACTATCAGATCCGGATCAACAGCGACATGGTCAGTACCGATACATTTGCGCTGCGGCCTTTTGAAATGCAAAGTCATGTCAGACAATGGGTAGCCTCAAGTAAACCCGGGGTCTCACGCTTTATCACTTCTGAAGAGACCCGTGAAGAAATGACTGAACTTGTTGCTGATATTCGTTTGATTCCTTTTATTGTCAGCACCCCCATTAAAAAGCTTCCGCTCACTACGTTTGTGCCTGAAGTCAGTTTGCAGAAAATGCAAAAAAATCTTGTTTTTGCACTCAAACGTATTTTTGATGAGCATTACCCGGCAACGCATATGGAATTTTTGCAACATCCCTCTGAAGAGCTTCAGAAGTACTTGCAAATGGTCGATGATCCCAAAAACTACAACACCAGTCTCATGTTGCCGTGTATAGCTTCCATGATGGAAGCCGGCCGCCTGTTCCGACACTTCTCCCTAAGAGAAGCGCTTGCCAAGCTTCAGCAAACGGACGGCTACGCCATTAAAGATTTGCAAATCGCCGTCGCCCCCTTTTACGAACCGGCAGGACCGGGCGAAGCAAAGATGGCTGAATTTCGTCTTGGCATCAGTCTAAAAGGTGAAAATTCCAAGGTTTATCAAGGCTTAGGGTGGCCTGTCTTTTTTGACGATCCCTCTGAGCTTCTCGATAGCCTTGAAGCCACTTTAATGTTGCACAAATTTGAGCATGAGCAAGTTCGATTTGTAAGTGAAGGGACGTTTATGCTTGAAGACGACGATGAGGAGGTTCGTTACCCGGCTTTTGATGGTAAACTCTATGAACCCTTTTTACGGGAAGAAATCTCTTACCTGACTCCTACCCTTTATCAACTAAATTAAATCAGGGGGTGTTGATAAAGTCGGTAACAACCGACGGAGTTTAACACCCCTTTGTCTT
>CAJMEC010000091.1 GCA_905212345.1 uncultured Sutterella sp.
TGGAAGGCTCTCATTCGATGAATTCATGGCCGAATGTGGGTGTGACTTCACGACCTCGACGGATAATTCATATATCCCTCGGAAATGGAAGGCCGAACACCTCATCGTCAAAAACGCAGACAGATTGCCTTTCTATGGTGACCTCTGTGAGATGGCGGAAAGGCTCAACATTGACACCATCGAACAGATAAATCTCTAACACTCAGACGGTATAATGGGCGCCGATGAGTCCCATTCCAACGGACGGAGACGAGCCTAAATGTCTCAAAGAAAACTCAATGGGCCAGTACCACCGAGGAGTGACGCCCTCACAAGATGGGAATGCCTCACAACATTGAGCGGACGAGCCGTCGTCAATGGTCAAATTGACTGAGCGGTCGAACCAACCGGAACAGGCCCCGGCCACGTAAGCGGAGAGCAATACCCGACAAATACGTGAAGAGCGCAAAGATTGCACAAGACGCTGAGATGCGGACCTTGATATTGCGCACGAATGGCAATCAAGGCGGAAGTACGAAGCCGCCATGAATACGTACGAGATAGTCTGATAAATTTGACGTGTAATAATCTCACGCGAATTGAGATATATTATAATTATGAATAAGCCATGGGAGGTATAAAAATGGCAGAATATCAAAAAGGCGACATCACTAACGCAAAAATCATCAAACTTGACGACGGGTATCACGTTGACAACAATGGTGTTATCGGTGATGTGCTGAAAAAGACGAAGGACGAAATCAGCTACATTCTCACGGAGAACGAGTCCAACCGCAAATTCTTTAAAGCGGTTGAGGTCGAGAAAGTGACCGGCACCGACGATGGTATCGCACTCACCTTCAAGCCCAGCATCAAACTCGGCAACGTGACTCGCGAAGGCGGCGCTCGTATCCCGAATGCGAAACTGATTGACTACCTGTCCGACGAGGATAAAGCAGAGTATATGGCAATTATTGAGCGTGCGAAGGCTGCGATGGAAGCGGCTCGCAAGAAACCTATGACCGAGGAAGAGAAAATCCAGGCCAAGATTGACAAATTGATGGCGCAGATGGCAAAACTCAACGCGGCAAAGGCTGAAACCGAAGAGGATGCGGAGTAATCCGTATCCTCATCACCACTCAAACACGACAAATTTATTGGAGGTAACATAATTATGGCTAATTTGGTCGACTTCATTCTCGAAGAGGATTATGCAAGGTACCAGGAACTCGTCGCCAAGGCTACGGAGAACAAGAAAAACGCTCCGAAACCTGAACGTAAACCGAGAGGACCTCTTACCAATGAACAGAAAATCAAAATGATGGAAGGTCGTAAGGCCAAACTTGAGGCACAATTGGCCGCACTCATGGCTGGTCAGCCTGAAATCGCAGAATAATCATGAAGACGAGCCGGTTGTACACCTTACAATCGGCTTGTTTTATACCCGAAATGCCGTCAATGTCGACAAATCGGGCAATAAATCACAATGAGGTATAACTACAATGACGACGCGTCAACTCTCCATCATCACAAATTGCTCTGAAACCACGCTCGCAGGCCTTAAAACCTACCAAATTCTCACAAAATCAGGCAAAACGTACAAGAAATACGTCCGTGTAACCGAAAATGAGTGGATAGACTGGTCGAAAGAGCAGCGTTTAATTGAACAAATCGATACACTGAAGCGTCAACTGGCCCGGAAACGGGTCGCAAAACGTCCCTTACAATGGTAGTCCATAGACCGGAGGTCACACTGTGAGTCGGCACCGAAACTCCGTCGGCTCACAGTTGACCCTTCGTAAAATTGATTTACCAATCATTTGATAAATCAATTTTACCAAAAATCTAATTTTCATCTAATTTTCATATTTGAAAATTGCGTAAATTTAAAGAAAGTTAATATGAAATCTGTAACTAGTATCGAAAGAAGAGCTTTTTGCGGAGATAAAAAATTGAAAAAAGTAAAGCTTAATAAAAAGGTAAAGGTTGGAAAGAAAGCTTTTCTTTTCACAAAAGTAAAGGGACAGAAAACAACTTAAAATAAAAATAGGGTATGTTTAAAAGGGCTCATTGTCAAGAGTGGGGTAAAAAGATTTTTGACACAGTTGTGAACCATTGTTCACAACTGTGTTTTCTCTTTTAAGGAAAGCCTTGATTTTATTGGGGTTCTTGGAGGGAAGCATAGAATTTACACCTTATTTAT
>CAJMEC010000092.1 GCA_905212345.1 uncultured Sutterella sp.
GACTGAAAAGTCTGATGGGGTGTCTTAGAAATCAAATTATTTTGGACAGTAGTGTAATTTATTAGCGATTCTTGGCGTAACGTCCGGCCAACCCGCTCATCCAAGGGAAAGCTTTTTCATGTTTTTCTTTAAATGCCTGAATGCTATCAATGTCTTTCATGGTGGCCTCAAGCATGTCAAGTCCTTCTAAGAGCATGGTTTGGTGACGTTCAGCTAAATCAAAATGCCAGACCTTTGAACCGTCTTTTGTACGGATTTCTTTGTCTTTGACACTGATCGTCAGTTTGCATGGTTGGGCGTCAGACAAATATTCGAAGAGTTCGGCTGATGTTTGAGGGGAAACCTTGGCTGCCAATAAGCCGTTATTAAAACAGTTGGAATAAAAGATTTCTCCAAAACCGGCTGCAATGACAGTTCGAATACCGTATTGCATCAGTCCCCATACGGCGTGTTCGCGGCTGGAGCCGCAGCCGAAATTCGGGCCGGCAAGAATAATTTGCGTATTTTTAAATCCCGGTTTATTTAACACAAAATTAGGATTCATCGCGCCATCGGGCAAATGACGGTGATTGTAAAGAAGCCCTTTGGCTAAACCGGACTTATCAATGCCGCGTAAAAATTGTTTCGGCATCAACTGATCGGTGTCCATGTTATCGACATTGATCGGGGCAGCGACGGCCGTCAACGTAATGAGTTTTTCCATGATGCTTTACTCCAATTCTGATTTCGGGCAAAGGTAGCCCATGACAGCGCTGGCGGCAGCCGTCTCGGGGCTGACCAAATGGGTGTGGCTGCCCCGTCCTTGACGCCCTTCAAAGTTGCGGTTGGTGGTGGAAGCGCAGCGCACACCGGCCTCTAAAATGTCGTCATTCATAGCCAGACATAATGAGCAGCCGCTTTTGCGCCATTCAAAGCCCGCGTCTTTGAAAATTTTGTCAAGCCCCAATTCTTCAGCTTGGCGTCGAATAAGCATGGAGCCCGGGACAACTTGTGCGCGAACGCCGGGAGCTACATGACGGCCTTTGAGCACGCGGGCGGCGACTTGCAAGTCGCACAAACGGGAATTGGTACACGAGCCAATGAAGACATGCTGAATCGGTGTCTTTCGGATGAAGTCGCCAGCTTTGAGATCCTGGTAGTGGAGAGCGCGTTGGGCAGCCTCCTTGGCAACCGGATCGGAAAACGATTCGGCGGCGGGGATTTTTTCATCAAACCCCATCGCTTGATCGGGGCTTGTACCCCAGGTAACCATGGGTTTAACGGTACTGGCATCAAGGGAAACTTCTTTATCAAAATGCGCTTGAGGATCAGAATAAAGTTCTTTTACGTAAGCCCTCATGGCTTCTTGATCGCTTGTCGAAAGATTTTTTGCGTGATCAAAGACCCATTGAAGCGACTTTTCATCTGGAGCAACAATTGCCCCTCTGGCGCCGGCTTCAACGGTCAAATTGCAAAGGACCATGCGTTCTTCAACAGAAAGTGCCTGAACGCCTTCGCCCGTGTACTCAACCACTAAACCTAATGCGCCGCGAGCCGTAATTTTTCTAAGCACAGCTAAAACCAAGTCTTTGGCGGTTGCCTCCGCACTCAATCTTTCGTTGATGGTGATTCTCATGGTGCCGGCCATACGGTAGACAAGCGTTTGGGTGGCGAGGATATGTTCAATTTCTGAGGTTCCGATTCCAAAGCCTAGGGCACCGATCGCGCCATGCGTTGTGGTATGGCTGTCTCCACAAATCACGACCATGCCGGGGCGAACCAGTCCTTGCTCTTGCATGACCACGTGTTCAATACCCTGAAGGGGATTGTCAGGACCATAAAAAGCCGCGATGTCAAAGCGCTTGCAGTTGCTTTCTAATGTCTGAGCCTGAATAAGGGATGCTTCATCGTAAATTCGACGGGGCGTCTCGTCATGAGTCGGAATAATGTGGTCAACGACGCAAAGATGGGAGTCGGGGCTTAGCACATCAATCTTTCGTTCAACGAGTCCCGCGAAAGCTTGAGGGGAGGTGTATTCGTTGGCAAAGTGAATGTCGCAATACAAAAGCACAGTGTTGGAATCAATGACTTTAACAGTATGCGAGTCAACGATTTTTTGATAAAGCGTTTTTGCCATAGAGTCTCCTAGAAACAAGGCTACATTCATGTCTGGATAATTTT
>CAJMEC010000093.1 GCA_905212345.1 uncultured Sutterella sp.
AGACTATTAATTACTCTGTTTGTTACCCCTTGACAAACGTGGCTGGTCCAGAGATAGTCGAGAGTTGTTTACTGCTAGGGGTTGCGAACTATTGCTAGAAGTTTCTGTTGCATTTAATCGAGTAGGTGGCAGGCGATTAATTCACCTGCCGACCTCTCACACCACCGCCCGTACCGATCTGGTAGGCGCCCCTCGCGAGGCGTTTTACGGCGGTTTCCATAGTTTAGCCTCCATACCCGTCAACTCGTGTTAGACCGAGCCAACTCCAGCCTTGGGCTTTCAGAAAATCTGAAGTAAGGTTGTAGATTCGGAATTTTGATCCTGAATTTTTTAAAATTAAGCATCGAAAGGATCAAGATGAAACAATTTTCCCAAGAATTTAAAGCTTCCGTTATTGAGCGTATTCGCAATGGTGAGTCCCAAATGGGTGTCGCCAAAAGCCTGGGAATCAGTTGTAAGACGGTTAACAGCTGGTGGACGAAGGCCAAACAAGAACTTCCCCAAGAACAGTTGTCTGCCGAACAAGAAATTGCCCGCTTGAAGAAACTTCTGCGCGAAAGGGAAGCTGAGATCGACTTCTTAAAAAAGCGACGGCGTACTTCGCCAAAATGCCCTAAAGAAGTACGTCTATTTAAAGCGCTGCATTGAGCGTGCAGAGATAGGGCGTCACTGTTATCTGCCCATTACCCGAGCCTGTCAGTTACTTCACGTGAGTGCTAGTGGCTTGTATTCGTGGTTGAAATCGGATCAACAACACCGTCATGGTGTGGTTCACACCGATGAGTTCATCCTGACTGCTGTTAAAGGCTTTATCAAGCAATCACGAGGCTATACACCGGGATTGATGAGTTGTTATCGTCATCTCAAAAAACAAGGCCTGAGCATTGATTACAAACGGTTAAGACGCATTATGCGAGACAATGGTTTGTATCATCGCTACCATCGTAAATATGTCAAAACGACTGACAGTGAACATCAATTGAGCTGTGCGAGCAACCTGCTTGATCGTCGCTTTGATGACTTTGGCATCAATGAAGCCTGGTGCGGTGACATCACCTACATTCCGACCAAGCAAGGGTGGCTTTATCTAGCCAGCGTCATTGATTTAGGTACACGGCGTTTAGTGGGTTACAGCATCGGCAGTCGAATGACTCAGTCTCTGCTTGTTGAGGCCTTGCAGAAGGCTTATGACAACGAGCTACCTGAGCGAGGTTGTCTTTTCCATAGAGACAGGGGCTCACAATATTGCAGTCAAGCGTTTCAAGCGATGCTTCAAGAATATGGTTTTCGCTGCTCGATGAGTCGACGAGCACAGTGTTGAGATAACGCGGCTGCTGAATCGTTTTGGGCAACTCTGAAGCGGGAAACGTTGCCGGTCAAGCAGTGCTTTAATTCCCGAGCAGAGGCTCAGGCTCAGATACAACAATGGATTTTCTATTACAATGGCAAACGTCCGCACTCAAAGTTAGGGATGATGTCCCCCAATGAGTATTTTGTCAGCCTTTTAAAGGCTAATTGACTGGGCATTTAATCAGATCAAATATTCCGAAAATTCAACCCTCTTCCATACCTGTTATTCGGGGCAACTCGTTTTCTTAGTATCAAAGTAGTATCACA
>CAJMEC010000094.1 GCA_905212345.1 uncultured Sutterella sp.
GGCGATAAAGCGCCAGCTGAACCGCGGTCGTCGTTTTACCGGTACCGCCTTTTGTATTAGCCACTGCAATAATCATAATGCTAATCCAATCTTAAAATAATATTTATTTAATATTAAATCAATTGTTTTTTTTTACAATCTTATAAATAGGTTTTTGCCCACTGACAGCCGATCTGGACCAAAAGCTCTTTAGCCTTTTGAAGGCTATCGGTCAACCCCCGAGATCTAGATAAAAGATCGTAAGCATTGGCAAAACCTAACTCTTTACAACGGTCAATGGAAATCTTGAGAGACCCCACAACAAGAAACGTCGGCTTATTGTTCCGGGTTGCCCGCTCAAGTACGCCGCTGGGCGCTTTGCCGGATAAAGATTGTTCATCAAACGAGCCTTCTCCGGTTAAAACATAGTCAGACCGTTTCAGAATCCTGTCAAAGCCGATCATATCCAACACCGCGTCGATGCCTTTAAGCCTTTCAGCATTAAAAAACCACATTAACGCGGCTCCCATGCCGCCGGCGGCGCCGGCAGAGATGGATTGGCTGAAATCCTTTAAAAAGTGTTCGCTCAGAATAGTTGCGGCCCAAGCCATGCCGGATTGCATTCGGCTAAGGTCGTCACCTTGAACTCCCTTTTGCGGTCCAAAAACAGCTGTAGCGCCCGTCGGACCCAGCAAAGGATTATTCACATCACAGACCGCCCAAACACCTACGTCTTGAAAACGGTCCGAAAAATCTTTGGTATCAAGACGAGCGATTTTGGAGAAATCATTGGCAGATATGTGATCGGTGATCGGTTTGCCGTCAGCGTCGAAAAATTTGACCCCTAGGGCTTGCATGCATCCAAGCCCCAAGTCGTTAGTGGCACTCCCCCCTAATCCGATATAAATCTTTCGAGCGCCATTAAGGTACGCGTCCCTAATCACCTCACCTAAACCATAAGACGATGCAATAATCACACGTCTTTGCTCTTTCGGCACCAACGTCAGACCACAGCAAGTGGCCATTTCAATAACGGCACAATCGCCTTTAGCTAAATAGGAAGCCTCAACGCTTTGCCCATAGGGGCCTGAAACCAGTACCGTTTTGACTTGCCAACCGTCAGCCAAAAGAAAATCCTTGAGACAATCGATGAGACCATCCCCGCCGTCGGCAACCGGCAAAACGATCACTTCTTCGTCCGGTCTTTCAAGGCGAATCCCTTGAGCCAGAGCTTCTGAAGCTTCTCTGGCTGACAAAGAACCTTTAAAGGAATCCAGTGCAACTAAAACCGTCATAAAAACTCCTGTCGCAATCGTACCAATGACAGGAGTTATAAACAAGAAAATAATATTATCTTAATAGTGTTTTAATTTAGTTTAAAGTTTGAAACACTGATAACTTACTATTAGTAATAGCACTGTTAAAATGGAAAACAACAACTGAGTTGAGTCGTACATGATCCGAGAAGATTTTTTCCGAATGATTCATGACCGGTTTGGAGTCGAACCGGACTATCCTTTTGCTGGCGATTTTGTCTCAGCAGT
>CAJMEC010000095.1 GCA_905212345.1 uncultured Sutterella sp.
CCCAAAAGAGCACACTTCTATCATTCGTGCGAAACGAAAAGATGGCTGGACTTATGTTCAAAGAGTCGTCAGCGTTTACGATCCAAAGATTAAAAACAGCAGAAGAATTTCAACGGAGACTTTGGGAAAACTTCCGCCCGGTGAAACTGATTTGGAGAAATTGGTTACTCTGGAACCGCGCAGAAGAAAAGGTTCACTTCAAGCGGCTAAGATTGCCGCACCTGCCCAAGAAGTGATTGATCCCAGAGATCCCGGACGGATCATTTACCCATTGGATATTGTCTTTTGCGTCATTCTTCTTGCTGCGATGCAAGGCAAAACTTCCTGCACGGAAATTGCAGAGTTCTGGCATCAATGCCGACCCTTGCTGAGCAAGACCTTCCCCAACTTTCCTGATGAGGAAATATCTCACGATACCGTCAGGCGCATCACGATGATTATCGGCAAAGACAAAAATGCCGCTCTGATCGAACGGTTCGTTGAGATGCTGCGCAGCAGACTGTCTCACCCGGTAATTGCTGTCGACGGACAGGCTATCAGGGCTTCCCGGGATTCTTCTCAGCACTCCCCGTATGTTTTAAATATCATGGATGCAGACAACGAGTTGATTCTGGCTCAACAAGTCATCGGAGAAAAGAACAACGAAATTACTCATGCCTCAAAGCTCATCGACACCTTAGACATTCGAGGGGCAATCGTCACAGCAGATGCTTTAAATACACAAACCGAGTTCGCCGCAAAGATCATTGCCGAAAAGGCCGACTACTGTTTGGCTCTGAAGGCTAATCAGGATCTTACGTATGAACAGGTGCGCGGATTCTTCGAACTGGGAACACATGAGTACAAAATTGCGCGGCCTTCGGTAACAGACCAAGGCGGCAAAATTACGAAAAGAAAAACTCGAGTTCTTCCGGGAGCTCTTTTACCGGAAGAAATTCTTAATAAATGGGTTGGCCTCGATGAAGGATCGATCGTGGAAGCCGTCACTGACACGGTGAAGAAAAACACCGGAGAAATTCTTGGGCCTCAGGTCCGCTATTACATCTCATCATTAAGGTACGATGCGCCGAATGTGGAGCAGGTTCTGCATCGTGCCATTCGTCAGCACTGGGCAATTGAAAACAAAGGCCATTGGGCGTTAGATATGGCCTTTAATCAGGATCGGCTGCAGTGCACAAACGCTCAGTATCTGGCCGGAAGAACACTGCTTAACAAGATCGCCCTAAACTTCACGACGAAAATCCAAACACGCTTGGAAGA
>CAJMEC010000096.1 GCA_905212345.1 uncultured Sutterella sp.
ACTGAAAAGTCTGATGGGGTGTCTTAGAAATCAAATTATTTTGGACAGTAGTGAACTAAATGCATTTTCTTATTGTGAAAGTAATTTTCCCTTGAAAACTCTAGAACGATCGTATCTTTGTCGCTAAAATCCACCTGTTCAGAATAATAGGAGCCTCGCAAATGGCCAGCATTGATAAAGTCCTGCAAATGATTCAGGACAATGATGTTAAATTCGTCGATCTTCGCTTTACGGACATAAAAGGTAAGGAGCAGCACGTGAGTATTCCTGCTCGCGCGGTGGATGAAGACTGGTTCGAAGAAGGCCAGCCCTTTGATGGCTCCTCCATGGCAGGCTGGAAAGGTATTGAAGCAAGCGACATGATTTTGATCGCTGATCCTGATAGCGCCCGCTTGGATCCCTTCCGTGAAGAAAGCACCTTGATTTTGACGTGTGACGCAACCGATCCGGCTACGGGTAAAGGTTATAACCGCGACCCGCGCTCGATTGCTAAACGCGCAGAAGCCTACTTGAAGTCAACCGGCATCGGTGACATGGCTTTCTTCGGTCCGGAACCGGAATTTCATATTTTTGATTCCATCGTTTGGGGCACTGATCCCGAACACGCCTTCTTTAAGATCGGTTCGGATGAAGCCGGCTGGGCTTCAAAGATCGATTACGAACAGGGTAATCTCGGTCACCGTCCGGGTCATCAAGGCGGCTACTTCCCAGTGCCTCCGATTGACTCTTTCCAAGACATGCGCTCTGAGATGTGCCTTTTGATGGAACAACAAGGGGTTCCCATTGAAGTGCAGCACCACGAAGTGGGCGCCGGTCAGTGCGAAATCGGTACTCGTTTTAACACGCTCGTGAAGCGCGCTGACTGGACTCAAATCGTGAAGTACACGATTTGGAATGTGGCTGCCGCTTACGGCAAGACCGCAACCTTTATGCCCAAGCCCGTTGTGGGCAGCGCCGGTTCCGGCATGCACGTCCACCAATCTATCTGGAAAGACGGCAAGAACCTTTTTGCCGGCAATGGCTATGCGGGGTTAAGTGACATAGCGCTTTACTACATCGGCGGCGTTATCAAGCACGCGAAGGCCTTAAACGCCATTACCAACCCGTCAACCAACTCCTACAAGCGTCTGGTTCCGGGTTTTGAAGCTCCGGTGAAACTGGCCTATTCCGCCCGCAACCGTTCGGCTTCGATCCGTATTCCGCACACGGCAAGCGACAAGGCCC
>CAJMEC010000097.1 GCA_905212345.1 uncultured Sutterella sp.
GGAACCCATCGAAGTGATCAGTGGCGTAAGCCACTGACACAGTAGGGAATCCTCGTCGTTCACGGCGAGGAGGATGTCAAAACAAAATTGACAAACACCGCATGGTTTCAGAACTTTTTGATGCGTAAAGTTTTTTCGTATTTTTAGGAATTTAGAATGTCCAAAAAATGGACATTGGCAACTTCCGTAACCTCCTGCGCGACTTTGGTCGGTTTCGGCAGTCTCATCACGAATCAATGGACGAAAAGGTAAAGCCACAATCAACGGTTTAGTCAGCAAGCTGCGACTTTTTGCTAGAGGATAGCCATGAAGTCACGGCGGTGTTCTTTGAGTAGCATGAGAAACTTCAAGGACGCCGGAGACAAATTGGAGTCTGTCCGATAAATCAGGTAGTAGCCCGTGTTTACGTGGAAATTTTCCACGTCTATGTTTACGAGCAGACCGTTTTTAACATCTTTAATGGTTGCCAATTCCGGTAGCGTCACTACGCCCAAACCACTGATCGCCATATTTTTCGCTAACTGCATTGAGTCAACGGTAAAGCCTCCTTTGTAAGCGGACAGTCCCTGTTCATCAAGCCATTCGTCTAATTTATTCTGAGAACGCGCCCCTTTTTCACGGGTGACAATGGAGGCTTCGGAAAACTCTTGAGCGGTTAAGGCTCGTCCGAGTTTGGCCCAGCGAGAGTGGGGACTGGCGACCGCCCGGTAGGGTTCATTGAGAAGCTGATATTGAATAATGTCTTTTTTACCCATGATGCGAGCCGACAACCCTAAATCCACGTCGTGCTCCATGACCCATTTGGCGACCTTTTCAGAATTGCCGATGCGTATATCGAAACTGACGTTCGGATATTGATCGTGAAAAATTTCAAGCATATCGGGTAAGTAGTAGGTGCCAATTAATGAAGAGGCGCCGATCGAAATATGGCCGCTTTTCAAATTGTTGAAGTCTTCAAACGCCACCTCAATGTCATCGAAAAGGTGGAAAAGCTTTCGCGTATAGCTAAAGAGAATTTCCCCTTGAGGCGTCAGTTCAATTTGTTTTTTACTTCTGTCGAAAAGACTTACCCGCAGAGAGTGTTCGAGCCGCTGAATTTGCTGACTCACAGCGGGCTGCGTCAAATAGAGTTTTTGAGCAGCCTTAGTAAAACTTTTCAGTTGTGCAACGTGGTGAAAAGTCTTTAGGGGATCGAGATCCATCATGATA
>CAJMEC010000098.1 GCA_905212345.1 uncultured Sutterella sp.
CCATCGGGGCCAGCCTCGAAGACTTGGGTAAAGGCATGAGAAGTCAAGTAGGAACCATGTTCGGAACCAAAGCCAAAGGTACCCGTTACCTTGAAATGGCCGAAGGTTATGTAACCCGCATGGGTCTTGATGAAGACGGAGAAGTCATCGGCTACGAATTCATCCACTTGGGTAAATTCACCGATATGTTGAAAAAAGGTATTGATCCAAAAGAAGCTGTCGAAAAAGCTACAGGATCATACGGTCGTTTCGCGGATGCAGTAAAATACATCGATCCGCGTCAAGAATAAAACAATTTAGTGATTTACGATTTATGATTAAGTGATAATCACCTAATCAAAAAATCTGAAATCACAAAAGTCGCCCGCGACTTTGTAATCATTAAATCTAAAATTAATTATGGCTTTATTTGAAAGTTACGACCGTCGGATTAATCCAATCAACGCGGTTCTAAATAATTACGGAATAAAAGACATCGAAGAGGCAAAGGCCATCTGTGATGCCAAGGGGATCGACCCGTACAAAATGTGTAAAGATATTCAACCCATAGCGTTCGAGAATGCAGCTTGGGCTTATGTAGTCGGTGCAGCTATCGCTATTAAAAAAGGATGCAAAAAAGCGGCTGAAGCCGCCGAGGCTATCGGAGAAGGTTTGCAGTCATTCTGTATCCCGGGATCTGTTGCCGCCGATCGTAAAGTGGGTTTAGGCCACGGAAACCTGGCAGCCATGTTGCTTCGTGAAGAAACCAAATGCTTTGCATTCCTTGCCGGACATGAATCGTTCGCCGCGGCAGAAGGTGCAATCGGTATCGCAAAATCAGCAAACAAAGTACGTCAACAACCGTTGAAAGTAATCTTAAACGGTTTGGGTAAAGACGCTGCCATGATCATCTCCCGCATCAACGGCTTCACCTACGTACAGACCAAGTTCGACTACCACACCGGTGCGCTCCATGTGGTCAAGGAGACTCCCTACTCCAAGGGAGAACGAGCCGCCGTCAAGTGCTACGGCGCAGACGATGTGCGGGAAGGCGTGGCCATCATGCACCACGAGGGCGTGGACGTGTCCATCACCGGCAACTCCA